>DAOUEM010000484.1:0-13983 GCA_034430555.1 Anaerolineae bacterium
AGTTTGTTCGACCCATGCCCGATCATACATCAATAACGCGTGCCCACCATCACTGACAAATGCTTCTATGCTTAATAGGATTCTATCGCTTGGAGCATAGACATTCTCTCTGCTACGATCACTACCATAAATCGCGGCCACAACCTGGGGGTCCTGCAACTGCTCCATAAATGCGCCGGAGTCTTCAGCAATCGAAAGTTCAATCCCATTGGCGAATGCTAACCCATTTAGCTTGCTGAGCGAAGCGTCGGGCAGATAAATGACGATAGAACCGCCTGTCCTGAGAGACTCTTGCGCGACCTCATCACCGGCACATTGCGCTTCTATGATCTCTATTTGACGGCGCGCATTTGCCAATGCTTCGAGCGCAGCTGCTTCGTTGCCTGCTTCATAAGTGATTTGTGCGTTAGCGAGGGCCAGATACACTTCCCCAAGCCTGAACTCACAACTATCAGCCCCTTGAGCAAGTATAGCTTGCCCAGACGTTAATGTGATAAGCAGTGAAATAAAGAGAATCAGACGTTTCATTGGTCACCTCCTTTTAGGTATGATGGGTTGTGTCGGTTGTTTTGTCAAATACGAAACAACATTACTTGTTATCTCTATGAAGCACCAGCCGCAATATTCTCCACACTATGAAACTACTCTTTCCGTCCAGCGATTTTCCTCCCTTCTTGCCCCGGCCCGGCGACCATGCCATACTGCCCACCGCCGCAACAAAAAACGGGACGCATCGCCTGCGTCCCGCTTCGTTACTGTGATGGCGCGTCCGGCTTAGGGCCGCGCGCTCAGGGTGACCGGCACCTCGACCAACTGGCCGTCGCGCAGCACGCCGAAGGTCACCGTCTGCCCGGCTGCCGTCTCGTCGGAGAGATAGCTCACCAGGTCGTCGAAGGTGTTGATGTCCACGCCGTTGGCGCTGACGATCACGTCCCCGCCGACGGGCACTGTCTGCCCGTCGATCAGCGCCTGTTCGTCATTGCCGCGCAGGCCAGCCTTGGCCGCCGGGCCGTTCTCGATCACGGAGGAGACGATCGCGCCCTGCTGCAGCACGTCCAGGCCCATTGCCTCGCCCACCATCGGGTTCAGGGTGCCGCCGGCGATCCCCAGCCAGGGGTGATCGTAGCGCCCGTTCTGGATCAGCGCCGGGATGACTTGCAGCACCCGGTTGGCGGGCACCGCGAAGCCGATGCCGCTGTTCTGATCGGTGCTGGAGCGAATGGCCGTGTTGATGCCGACCACCTCGCCGTTCAGGTTGAGCAGCGGGCCGCCGGAGTTGCCGGGGTTGATGGCCGCGTCCGTCTGGATGATGCTCGGGTTACTGAACCCGCCGCCGTTCAGGTTGCCCATCTCCTGGGCGGGCAGCGAACGCCCCAGCGCGCTGACGATGCCGGTGGTCATGGTGCCGCTCAGGCCGAACGGATTGCCGATGGCCACCACCATCTGGCCCACCTGCAGCGCATCCGAATCGCCGACCGGAAGCGGCTGCAAGTTGGCCAGCGCCGGGTCCACCTTCACCACCGCCAGATCGCTGTCCGCATCGCCGCCGACCAATTCCGCCGCGAGTTCGTGCCCATCAGAGAAGACGATGCGAATCGTTGACGCTTCGCCTACCACGTGGTAGTTCGTCACGATGTGACCGAACGTGTCGTAGACAAAGCCGGAGCCTTGCCCCGCGCCGATCACGTTGCCGCGCGCATTTTCTACCACCACCTGGATGCTGACCACCGCCGGGTTGACGGTCTCGTACAGGCCGACGAGTTGCGTTTCCAGGTCGGTGAGGATCACGCTCGACTGCGCGCCCACCGTGTTGATGCCGCCGAGGGTTGCCGTCGGCGCCGTTGCCGTGCCAAAGATCACCAGCGACAGGCCCAATATGACTGCCCCGCTGATCATCCAACTGAGTCGCTGCTTGATGCCGGACATTCCTTTACCTCCTGAAACATTTCTCTAGGACTTTTTTTCACAACCAGTGAAAACCTGTCAAATGGCGCGCCGTGGGTTAAATGGCTTCCCGGCGCGCGCCAGGTGTGGCGTCTGTCCGAATAATAGACGCTTTAGCATGTTGAGAGCATACGCCCGCCAGCTAAACGCTGCCTTAGAGGGAGATAGAAGGATTGTGAGAATAGGGGGGGTAGTTTTTTCCCGAGTGGTCGTTACAATCATGTAGTTGATGGCGTTGGTCGTTTATGAGCCGTCGAATTGTCTCAACTTGTAGATGAGGAACCCATGCCCCGGATTTACGACATCACCCGCACCCTGTCGCCGGAGACCGCCGTCTGGCCGGGGGATACGCCCTTCTCCTTCCGCCAGAATCTCAGCCTGGCCGAAGGCGACTCCGCCAACCTGACCACGCTCACCCTGACGGCCCACGCCGGCACCCATGCCGACGCGCCGTGGCACGTCCTGCCTGGCGGCGCGCACCCGGCGGACCTGCCGCTGGAGCCGTTTATTGGGCCAGCGCACGTGGTTTTCGTGGAACGGGCGGTGGGCGGTATTGTCCCGGCGGACTTCGAGGGGCGCGACCTGTCCGGCATGGAGCGCCTGCTGATCCACACCTTTTACAGCGATCTGCCGGACGACCGCTTCGTGCCCGATTTCCCCTATCCCACGCCGGAACTGATCGAATGGCTGGCCGGGCAGGGGGTGCTCCTGCTGGGGGTGGATACGCCCACCGTGGACAGCTTCGACAGCGAGGCCCTCGACTGCCACCGCAGCCTGTTCGAGCGCGGCATCTACAACCTGGAGCTGCTCCAATTATCCGGTGTGCCGGATGGCGTCTACGAGTTGATCGCGCTGCCGCTCAAGATGGCCGGCGTCTGTGGTTGCCCGGTGCGGGCCATCTTGCGGACGCTGTAGGCGGGGTCTTCCTGGTACGCGTCATTCCAGAACGCCCGGTTTATGACCAGACCCTCTCGATAGGGCGAAAACAATTGCCAAAACAATCGTGGGCAAAACAGTCCCCGCCGCAGGCAGGATAACACGCCGGGCGGGGACTGCCGTCTTGCAGGGATTTAGTTGGCCGGGAGCCGGTGGGTTACGGGATCACCAGCGTCTGGCCGACGTACACGAAATTCGGGTTGGCGATGCCGTTGGCCGCCGCCAGCGTGTCGACCGTCATTCCGTAGCGCAGCGCGATGCGGAACAGGTTCTCGCCCGTCTGCACCACGTGCGTCTGCGTCCCGCCGGAGGAAGCCGTGCTCCCACTCGACGTGCTGCCGCCCGGAATCGGGCCGGGAGCCGGGTTATTGGTGTAAGCCACCACCGGCAGCTCCATGATGGCCCCCGCGCCGCTGACCGTCGTGTAGTAGGAGTTGATCCAGTGTGACTGCTCGGGGGTGGAGGACAGCTTCACCCAGGAGCCATCGGCGTTGCGCGCCACCAGCGTCACCTGGTCGCCCAGTGTGACCCGCCGCACCGCCAGGAAGTTGGGGCCGGGGCCGGTCCGCACGTTAACCACGTAGGCGTTGGCGATGTTGGTCGTGATGCCGTAGGCCGAGGGCGGCGGCGCGTCGCTGAGCGGCAGCCCGCCGATGAAGCCGTTGAGCGCCGTCACGAATGAGGCGTTGATCCAGCCGCCGCTGTCGAGCTGCACCCAGGCGCTGTTGGCGCTGCGGGCTACCAGGTTGACGATGTCCGTTTGCTGGACACGGCCCACCGAGGCGTAAGCCACGCCGGGGCCCAGCCGGACGTTCACCACGAAGGCGTTGCCGATGACGCCGGTCAGGAGGGGATTGCTGCCGACACTGTTATTGGTGATAGGCAGCGCGTTGATATCTCCGTACACGTCCACGTAGCCGATGTTCACCCACTGCGGCACGCCCTCCGCGTGGAGCTGCAGCCACTGGTTATCGGCGTTGCGCCCGGCGAAGGCCACGGGCTGCCCGCCGTACAGCCGCCCGATGACGTGATAGCCGGTGCCGGGGCCGCTGCGGACGTTGACGTTGTAGCCCTGCCGGGCCGCCCCGGTGATAAAACCCTGGGCCTGGGCCAGGCTGGCCGGCAGCGCCAGGCCGATGATCAGAAATACGGCCAGGAAAACGGTGGTTATCGTGGTTGGTTTACTCATCATTTGTGTGCGCATAGGTCTCACCCCCTGCATATACCCTTTTAGTATACACCGGTTTTGATACCAGGGCCTAACCGAAAATCAACCTTTTTGTAAGGTCTGGCATCGTTGATCGCGATCTGCCTGTATGATTATAATGAGCATGTTGGTATAAATAAAGCTCTCAAAAATGCTGATGGGCAGTTCACCGGGGAACACGACGCCATGGGTGTTTTTGTCTCGTATTCGCGCCGCAACAAACCGTTTGTGCAGAAGCTGGTCAAAGCCCTGCCAGACGCCGGCCTCGAGGCCTGGGGGGACTTCGAGGACATTCGCCTCACCTCCGACTGTCAGGCCGAGGTTTACGAGGGCATCCACACCAGCGACCACTTCCTGTTTGTGATCAGCCCGCCGGCGGTGACCTCGACTTATACCGAACGGGAGGTCATGCACGCCGTCGAGCACAGCAAAAAGATCGTGCCCGTGCTCTACGCGCCGATCAGCGAGGAAGAATATGCCAACATGAACCCGGCGCTCGCCGTCCAGGACTGGGTATACTTTGACGACGAAAGCCAGTTTGAGGACGCGTTCCGGCGGCTGCTGGTCTTCATGGAATACTGCGCTGCGGAGGACAACCGGCTGGTCGCGCTCGATAACGCCGCCGCCGCCCGATCCCGGCCTGACGTCTACGCCCAGCCCCACGCCGCAGTGAGGCCGCCCCTGCTGGCTTGCTTTTCGGGCATGTGTTGAGGAGAGGACCGTATGCCGCTGATTCAACAGATGGAGGTCTCGCTGCAGCTCTTGCTGACCGCGATCCTGAGCATGGTGATCGGCCTGGACCGCGAGCGCCGCGACAGCCCCGCCGGGCTGCGCACCCACATGATGGTCGGGCTGGGGGCCTGCCTGTTCACCCTGCTGTCGATCCACGCCTTTCCGGGGCCGGGGGATTCGGCGCGGGTTGCCGCCCAGATCGTCACCGGCATCGGCTTCCTGGGCGCGGGTACCATCGTCCAGCGTAAGCGTGATGTGCACCAACTCACCACCGCGGCCAGCATCTGGGCGACGGCGGCGGTCGGCATGGCGGTGGCGGCGGATGCCTGGTTCCTGGCGATCACGGCCACCCTGATCATGTGGGTGGTGCTGGCCGTGCTGCGCCGCTTTGAGGCGGAAAAGAAGGAGGAAAATCACGCCTCCCCCCATGACGATATCGCGCCCGACGCCTGAGCCGTTTGCGCTTGTGGTGGTAAGATAGGTGTAGAACCAAGTGCAATGTCTTCTGGGGAGATGGTATGCGCGGGTCTGGTCCGCCGTTCATGTGGGCGCCGCCGCTGATACTAACGGCGCTGATGCTGGCGATCTTGCTGGCCGGCTGCGGGACATCGGCTGGCGGTGAATTACGCTGCCTGAACGAACGCACGACCACCGACAGCTTTGACGGCCTGGGGGTGTGTTACTCGTCAAACGTGACCGTCGTGGTCAAGAACGGCGCCGGTTATGCCCTGGTGCCCTCCTACCGCGAGATGAACGCCACCGCGACCGGCACCAATTACTGGACGGACGTCTACCTGGACGACCACATCCGGCCCGGCGTTTACACGCTGGAAGTCCGGCGCTGCGCGGTGAGCTGCCTGGCCGCGACCTATGAAATCCACCTGGCTCCGGGTGAATCACCCCTGATGACCATCGTCTGCTTGTAGCCGCGGCTGCTTGTAGCCGCAGCTGCTTGTAGCTGCAGCTGCCTTCAAGGGCAGGGGGTGTCGACGGCGGCTCAAAGCGCCTCGGCGGCCATCTCGGCGATCTGCTGCACCATGACCAGCGGCATCATGGTGCGCTCGGCCACGGCTTCTTCCGGCATCCCGTCGGCCAGCAGCCGCCGCACCACGGCCGGCATCGGTTCGCCCACCTCGACAATATGCCCGTCCGGGTCGCACACGCGGAAGACGCGCTGACCCCAGGGTTGTTCCTGCACCGGTTGGATCACCGGCACGCCCGCCTGCCGTAAATGCGCCCATAAAGCGTCCGGCTCATCGCTCTCGAAGTACAGCTGGCGGGTGCCCGGACCGTCCGGGTTGAGGGGACGGGCCGTGCCTCCGTTGCCGCCCAGGGGCACGCCCACCGGAGTCCCGCCGGGAGTCGTGAACTGCCAGATGCCAAACCCACCGGCAAACCCGACGAATGGCCCGTAATCCTCCGCGACTTCCTGCCCCAACAGGTGCTCGTAGAAGCGGCGGGAGGCGTCGATGTCATGCACGAAAAGAAACGACGATTGGAATCTAGCCTTCATAAAACTTTACTCCTTCAAAGCTATAAGTAATTTTATCAGAACAGAGGTTCTTTGCCAACAAAAGATATAAGACCGGACTTTTTTTAAGGTGCCCGCCAGCGGCCCGAATCAAAAACGCCCGACTCTTCCGAGCCGGGCGTCTGGTTGCAGTCGTGCCGCGGCTTTACAGCTTGATGACGTTGCTGGCCTGCAGACCCTTGGGGCTTTCTTCCACCGTGAACTCGACCTGGTCGCCCTCGTCGAGATTGCGGAAGCCGTCGCCTGTGATAGCCGAGTAGTGCACGAACACGTCCGGGCCGTCTTCACGCTCGATGAAGCCGTAACCTTTCGTTCCGTTGAACCACTTGACCACACCCTGGATACGCTCAGTCATTATATGCTCCTTCTATCGCAATGACCTGACGAACTTTAATGTAGGTCGGCGTGCAAATGACTGTGTTCGGCCAACAAAAATGCCCACTCGCGCGGGCATCAATTTGTGTCTATCCACATTACATTTCAGCCTGCGTCCTACAACGCAGAATATACGCCCCTTTTCCGGCTTTGTCAATGCCGATTTCGCACGGATACGGTCGGTAACACCCTGCCGCCGCGCCCGGCGTCTTGCTGTATAATGGCGGGCAGTCGACCGCCGCTTCGTCGGCCCGCTTTGCCGGCCCGCTCCATCAACGCCGCGACGCCGTGGATCGGCGGGTGTGCCGCCTGCCAGGGGAAGGGTGTTGGATGCGCAAAGTGATCGCCGGATACTGGCCGCTCGGGCTGGCGCTGCTGCTGCTGGCCCTGCTGACCGCGCTGCTGCTGCTCCTGGCGATTGACCAGAACGGCGGGCGGCTGGTCTATGGGCTGGACGACACGTACATTCACATGAGCGTCGCCCGCAACCTGGCCGAGCACGGTATCTTTGGCGTGACTCCCTATCGTTTCAGCGCCGCCGAGTCGTCGCTGCTGTGGCCGCTGCTGCTGGCGCTGACTTATGCCGTTACCGGCGTCACCGAAGCCGCGCCGCTGATCCTCAACGCGATCTTCGCCGTCCTGGTGATTGCTGCCGTGCACGTAGTCCTGCTGCGTTATGGGGTGCCCGCCTGGCTGATCTTTGTTTTGCTGATGCTGGTGGCCTTCAGCGCGCCGTTGTTTAAGCTGGTCTTCATTGGTATGGAACATACGCTGCAAATTTTGCTGAGCGTGTTGTTTATGGCGGAGGCGGTCCCTCTGTTGTGCCGGGAGGAGCCGGGCCAACCCCACGGGCGCGCTGGTGTGGTTCTGATGCTGCTGGCCTTTTTGCTGGGCACGGTGCGCTACGACAGCGCCTTCCTGGTCGGGGTGGTAGCGCTGATGTTGATGGCCCGCCGCCAGACCCGCTTGGCGCTGCTGGTGGGCGCGGCCTTTGCGCTGCCTATTGTGGTCTTTGGCGTGATATCGCTGGCGCAGGGCAGCATGTTCCTGCCGAACTCCGTGCTGCTCAACGGGATATTGCCTTCGTCGGTTGAAACGCGCACGCCCTTTTTGCAGCCGGACGAGATTTACAAGGAGATCACGCGCGCCCGCGGTCTGCTGGGGCTGCTGCTGCTGATCCTGGTGGGCTTCCTGATGCGATACAATCGCCGCCCGGAGTTGTGGACCGCCCCTATCCTGGTCCCGATCATCTGGCTGGCGACGACCCTTTTGCATGCCCAGTTCGGGTTGATCCGCGGCTTCGACCGCTACGAAGCCTACCTGGTGGTGCTGGGCCTGATCGCGGTCGCGTTATTGGTCAAAGAACCGTTCGCCGGGCGGCTGCTGGTGATGATCCGCCGCTGGCAGCCGGTGACGGCGCTCGGCGTGGCGGTGGCGGTGTACATTGGCCTGTTCGGCCTCAGCGACCGCATCAACCACGCGCTGATGACCGGTTTTCAGGGCATGCACGACATCTATTTGCAGCAGGTGCAGATGGCCCTGTTTCTCGACGCGTACTACCCGACAACAACGGTCGCTGCCAACGATATCGGCGCGATCACCTTCTACACCGACATTGACCTCGTAGACCTGGTCGGCCTGGCGACCGTCGAAGTGGCGCGCGCCCGGACCGGCGGCGACTACGACGCGGCCTTCATCGAGGCGCTGACCGCCGAGCGCAACGCGCCCATCGCCCTGATCTACGATGAATGGTTCGAAGGCCGCATCCCCGGCTCGTGGACCAAGGTGGCCGAGTGGACCGTGCCGGAGGTTCACGTTCTGGGCGGCCCGACGGTGTCCTTTTACGCCGTGGACCCCGCCGAGGTTGAACCGTTGGCCCGTTACCTTGCAGCTTTTGAAGGGCGCTTACCCGCAGCGGTCCTGGTCGAGAATTATCGATGATCCTGTTTGATTCAATAGTGGTCGAGGTCACACTCACCGGAAGGGGGCCGTGACAATGCGCGTAGTCCTACAACGTGTAACCAAAGGATCGGTGATGGTTGAGGGCCGCAAGCTGGGCGCCATTGGCCGGGGCTACGTGGCCCTGGTCGGCGTGACCCACGACGATACCCAGGCCGAAGCCGAACTGCTGGCCCGCAAGACGGCCTTCCTCCGCGTCTTCGAGGATGAGGCGGGAAAGATGAACCGCTCCGTGATGGACGTCGGGGGCGGGGTGCTGGTGATTTCGCAGTTCACGCTGTACGCGGACGCCACCAAGGGCCGCCGGCCCAGTTTCGTGGACGCCGCCCGTCCGCCCCAGGCCGAGCCGCTGGTGGATTATTACGCCAAGCGCCTGCGCGCCGAGGGCGTCTACAAGGTGGAGATGGGCCAGTTCGGGGCTGTGATGCAGGTGGAGATTCACAACAACGGCCCGGTGACCATCATCCTGGACACGGACTCGTTGTGATCCCACCTTTGAGTTTGTGGTGGGCAGGTAAGGGCGAACCATGACCTATCCAGCAGCCATCTACAAAACTGAAGCAGGCTACCGGGCCATGATGGCCTGGTACGACGACATGCTGGCCCGGCTGCCGGACTCGGTCGAGTCGCGCCGGGTGGACACGCGCTTTGGCGAGACGCACGTCCTCGTCAACGGCCCGGAGGACGCGCCGCCGCTGGTCCTGATCCCCGGCCTGGGCGGCAATGCCCTGCTGTGGCGCACCCAGTTGCTCGACTTCGCGGATGCCTTTCGCCTGTACGCGGTGGACGTGCCCGGCCAGACCGGTCGCAGCGCCTTCGTGCACCTGTCACACCGCGGCCCCGTCTACGCCGAGTGGCTGGTCGACGTGTTCGATGGGTTGGGGCTGGCCCAGGCCGATGTTGTCGGCGCGTCATTGGGTGGGCGGCTGGTGATCAAGTTTGGCGCGTTTCCGGCAGGCCGGGCACGCATTCGGCGGGCGGCCCTGGTGAGCAGCGGCGGCATCGCCCGTATGGATATGAGGCTGTTTTTGCGTGTCGTACCACTCGGCTTTAATCTGCGCAAAGTCGATGCCCACGCCTTCGAACGCCTGCTGCGCATCGTGCTGACTCTCCCCGAAGACGGCCCCCTCGACGACGACACGGCCCGTATGATGACCTGTTTCGTGCTGTTCGGCCTGCACTGCCGCCAGGAAGCCGCCGACGGCATTCCGATGGCAATGGCGCTGCCCCGCGCGGAACTTGAGGCCTTCGCCCCACCGACTTTGCTGCTGATGGGCGCGGCGGAGCGTATTTTCCCCGCGGGACGGGTGATCGCCCGGGCGCGGCGTTTGCTCCCCAACCTGGTTGCCGCGGAAACCATCCCAGGGGCCGGGCACAGCCTGATCGTGCAGCAGCGCGACGACGTGGACGCCCGCCTGCGCGCCTTCCTCAGCGCGGAAAGTTGATGGCGGCGTGCGCCAATAGTTGCCGAATATTGCCTCCAGAAAGATAATAGGTCCAGCGTCGCCCACCACTCGATAGAGCACTATGAAGATATTCATCAGTTATGCCCACCTGAACCTTCCCCAAGTGCAGCAGTTGGCCGATTTCCTGCGGATGGGCGGGCATGATATCTGGTATGACCAGCGATTGGTCGGCGGTCAGCCCTGGAAAGACCAGCTTCGCAGCCAGATCAAGACCAGCCAGTGTTTTCTGTATGCCCTGACGCCGGAATCGGTGGCTTCGGCCTGGTGTCAGTGGGAGTTTGCCCAGGCGGTGCATATGGGCAAAACGATCGTCACCGTCAAACTGACCGAATGCGAATTGAAAGGCATCCTGGCCGAACACCAGTACATCGACTTTACCCAGGGCGATTCGCTGGAGACCGGTTTGCGGTTGGGTACGGCGGTATACGCCGCGTTGCCCATCCCGCCGGAATTGGTGCCGCTGCTGCCGGAGCCGGATAACACCCCGCCGGAGCGCGAGATCACGCACGACACGCCGGAGCAAGATACGCTCGTCCAGCGGCTCTACGACGAAGCGTTCCAGGTGTATCGCAGCAAGGCATATGCAGAAGCCCAGGAACTGCTGCATGATCTACTGCATATCGCGCCCGATTTTGCCGATGCGCAAAACCTGCTGACGCTGGTGGAGCGCAAGCTGCCAACACCGGCAATCGAAAAACCACATCCCAAAGAAAAGCCCAGCCCAAGGCGGGAGCCAGAGGTCGTTAAGCCAGCCCCAAAACCGGCAGTATTGGCAGCCTCGTCGATTTTGCCGCCGCCCTTCGAGTGGGTGGAGATTCCGGTGGGTAAGGTCACCCTGGAAGAAGGCGGATATCTCTCAGAATTGACTATATTCGATATCGAGCAGTTCGCCATTGCCAAGTACCCGGTGACAAACGCGCAATTTGCGGTATTCATGGAAGCGGGCGGCTACGACAACCGCGATTACTGGACCGGGGAGGGCTGGGCGACCAGAGAGGAAAAAGGCTGGATCGAACCGCGCCATTGGAGAGACGAGCACTTCAACCCTGAAGATCATCCGGTGGTCGGCGTCTCGTGGTACGAGGTGATGGCCTTCTGCCAATGGTTGAGTGAAGCGACAGGACAGGCCATCATCTTGCCTACAGAGCAGCAGTGGCAGCGGGCAGCGCAGGGCGATGACGGGCGGGAGTATCCGTGGGGCAGAGAGCCGCCGAACGAGCAGTTGTGTAACTGGCACAACAACATCGGCAGGACGACGCCGGTGAAGCAGTACCCTAAAGGCGCAAGTTATTACGGGGTGATGGACATGGGCGGCAACGTGTGGGAATGGTGCCTGACGGAATACGAGACCGGGACATCTGAGCCGGGCGGCACTGGCGCGCGCGTGCTGCGTGGCGGGTCCTGGTTCTTCGACAGTCCTGAGCTCCTGCGCGCCGCCTACCGGAACTGGTTCTATCCCGCCAGCTGGAACTTCGACTTCGGTTTTCGCTGCGCCCGCCTTCCCTGATCCTGTATGCTGGCTTTTGTGGTGTGATATTCCGATAAAAGCACTTATTGACGGGCCGTTTTCCCTCAAAACTCGTAGCAGTGGATGGCGTGCATCCACACCTTGGTCACGGCGATGGGCCACGTATTCTGATACTCGACCTTGACCGTCACCGCGTCATTGCGGTTGGCCGTGAAGCTGTAGCGGTAATACAGCTCGTTTTGCGCCGGGATGTTCCAGGTATCCGTGCCCAGCGTGGAGCCGTTGTGCCACCAGTCGGCGAGGGTCGCCCCATCTGAGCCGACCACCACCCAGCGCCACAGCAGCAGGTTTTCCCAGCCCGACGTATTGGCGGCGGACGCCCAAACTTCGCCACCCGCGCCGTCGTTCACCTGGATGAAGGGGTGGAAGATGGCCGTCACCGTGTACTGGTGCCCGGCCTGCACCGGCACGTTCGACTGGCCGATGGCCCAGGAGAAAGTGCGCCAGGTCCCGCCCATCTCGACCGCCGTCCGGGCGTAGCGCTCGTGCAGGTAGGCGTGCAGGTTGACCACGTTGCTGGGGTCGCGCCACTGGCTGCGCACCTGCTCGGTCACGCCGCCTTCCAACGGCACGCCCACGTATTCCTCCTGCCACCAGCCGTTGACGCTGTGCAGGTAATAGCCCAGGTGAACCTGCGGGCCGAGCAGCAGCGGGTTTTCGCACAGCTCGCGGCCCGTCTCGCGGATGGGGCTGGTCAGGGCCACCAGCGGCTCGCCGGAGGACGGCGCGGCTGCTGCCGGCGCGGCGGCGGGGGCTTCCGGTTGGGAGGCCGGCGCCTGGGCCACGGCCGATGGCGGCGCGACCTCGACCACCGGTAGATCGCCCCCTGCGCCCTCCACGGACAGGTTCCCGGCGAAAATCCACCCCTCGCGCACCCAGCTTTGATTGTCCGGGTTCGGATATTGCTCCACCTGGTACCAGACCGTGTTCGTATCCCGGCCAATGACCGTGACCGGCGTGTCCGCCAGCAGCGCAAAAACTACCTCGTAGGTCGTGCCTGGCCCGCTGCGCACGTTGGTGCCGGTAGCCGTGAGGCCGGACAGCGTTGAGACCGTTTGTCCCTCGGGGCCATCTGCCGGGGCGGCGCTCTCCTCCGGCGCGTCAGTCGGCATGGGTGGGACCGGCGTATCGGTCGGGGTGGGGGGGATGGGTGTCGGCGTGTGCGTTGGGACTGGCGTGGCGGTGGGAGTCGCCACCTGCACGCCCACCCGCGCCGGATCGCTGGCCGTGCCATCCGCCCGGAAGGCGATCACCGCCAGGTCATGCGACCCCACGCCCGCCGCCGTCCAGTCGAAGCTGGTCGAGATGGCCGCCTGCCCGCTGCCTCCCGCGGACGTATCCCGTGCTCCTGCTTCGATGCCGTCCGCGTAGAGCACCACGCGCGCGATGCCCGGTCCTGCGTCCATCCCCTGGACGACCACCACCACGTTCATCCCGGCCACGTAGGTCACGCCGTCAGCAGGCAGCACGATCGAGACGGCGGGCGGGGCCGCCGGGGACGAGTCCACTGTGCAGGCCGCCAGCAGCAGGACGACTCCGGCCAGTGCCGTCAGGGTGATCACGCGGGCTTGCATGGTTCGCTCTCCTCTAGTGGGCCAGGTTTTTAGGAGCATCAGGATTCTCTGCGCCACCGATAACCACAATCCTGGCATTTGAGCGGCGCGCCTGGTTTACTCGCCCACTCATCCAGCACCGGGCCCCAACTCGTTTCCAGCGAGATTATCGCGCCCAGGAACAGCAGCAGCCTTGTCAATAATCTCGGGTGCAGTTGGGTGTTGGTTCCGCCACATTGAGGACACTGCGCGCGTTCCGTCATTTTTGTCGCCTGTTCATCGAGCCTCTCTTATTTCCAGCATACAATAATATTGAGCAGAAACGAAGGCTGCCGGTTCGATTTGTGAGGGGCGGCACTTTGCGGCACAATTACCGGTCGGTTTGCCCGTTCATTTGCCCACCGGAAAGCGCTGGCTGAGACCCTTGACCCTTCACCCGTTTTTTGCTTGTCCCAAAGCCCGGTGGCGCCGGGCGCTGCCGATCCTGGTCCTGGCGCTGCTGGCGGCGGCCTGCGGGTCGCCCACTCCGTCGGAGATGGTCGTGATCACCGCCCCGGCGGAGACGCTCACGCCGACTCGCATCGTGGGCGGCGGCGTCCCGGCCACGCCCACCCCGACCATTACGCCGACCTTTACCCCGACGCCGACCTTCACGCCGACGCCGACCTTCACACCCACCTTCACCCGTACGCCGACGCCGACCCTGACGCCTTCCCATACGCCCACCTTCACGCCGGAGGTGATGACGCTGA
>DAOUEM010000485.1:0-8812 GCA_034430555.1 Anaerolineae bacterium
CAGGAAGGGCGGGTCTTCCGCCAGTTCGATCGCCAGGTCATCGGGGCTGATGGCGCCGAAACCCGCCGGAATGGCCGGCATGACTGCTTCGATGACGGGCAGGACGCCGGAGCCTTCCTGCGCGAAGACGGGAACCAGGCTCAGCATCATGCTGGCCAGGATGAGCAGGGAAACAAGCCGCTTAAACTTCATGATATGAGTTCTCCTAGGCATGCAAAGTTCGTTGTGATGTGTTTGGTCGGGTGTACCGGACACGCGACAGGTTTTGGTATAGAGCAGCCCGCCAGGGGCGCGACTCGAGCCGCAGGCCGGCGGGTGGGCTGGCCTGCGGCTCGACCGATCATATTACGGCATGGGCGGCGGCAGTTCGTCCGACTCGCCATCTCCTGGTGGCACCGGAGTGACGATCTGAAACTCGGATTGCCCTTCTGGTAACGGCACGATCTGATATGCCTGCGGCAGCGGCGGGGCGGAGAGCACGATCACGCCCTGGTTGGCCAGCAGGTCTTGCGGGCGGACCTTGTCCGGCGTCAGGAAGACGGCGTCATTGCCATGGCAGCTTTCGCAGCCATCGCTCTGCGGCGTGTTGAGCTGGATGTTGTGCGGCGTGGCGTAAGTCCACGTCGGCAGTGCGTCGAAGTTGTCGAGCACGTCCTCCCCGTAAAGCTGGAAGAGGTCCGGGTAGGTCGGCACGTGACGCACCGGCACGAAGCGGTAAGGCCGCTCGTTGGTGCGGGTAGTGTTCCGGCCAATGTAAAAACCCAGGTTCTCATCTTGTAGCACGAAGTAGGGAACATCCTCGTCCGTACGTTCCAGGTGGCAGTCATAACAGTTGCTGTAGGCCACCGAATGGCAGACCTGGCAGGACAGGATTTCCGTGCCGTGCGCCTCGTGATACGGGTTGCCGGAACCGATGCCGACCTGGTCGCTGTGGCAGCTTTCGCAGCTTGGCCCCTGCTCGCCGTCGTAGCGATGGTCGACCAGCAGGGTGCCATCTTCGGCGGTCGGGTAAGCGGTGCCGTGCATCTCGGTCCCGGTGTGACAGTCGGTGCAGCGCATCCGGGCGGAGCGCAGGTGCACGTCGGCGGACAGCCCTTCGTGCGCGCCGGTGTACTCATCTTTGACGCGGCTGCCGTGGCAGGCCGTGCAGTTGCGGCTCATGGAGGGCGTGCGGTTGTAGGCGTGCCCGTCGATCAGGCCGCCACCCACGCTGGTCGGCTGGCTGATATGGCACTGGCCGCAGGTGGTATGGCAGCTGTTACAGTGGTAGGACTGGCCCTCTTCAATCGCCGGGTGGTTCTCCGGCGTGCTGCGCCCGTAGAGCACCGTGTCGTAGCCGGCCAGGCTGTTGTGCAGGCTGGTGGCCTGGTACGGCGCGATATCCGGGTGGCAAGAGCCGCAGGACGCTTCGGCGTCGGTCGAGGGATCGCGTTGCAGGCCGACGTGCGCCGCCGCTTTATCCGCCAGGTTTTCTCCGCCATGACAGTCCGTGCAGGGGATATACCCGTGCACGTCGGCAGCGAGCAGTGCGGGGTCGATTAAAACCCTCTCCCATACCTCCAACGGAGGCACCTCGCCCCCTCACCCCGATCCTTCGGAGGGCACCTCGACCACTTCCGGCTCCTCGGCCAGGGCTTGCAGCAGTTCGGCATCGCTGTGGCAGTCGATGCAGTTGGCATCCAGCTCGGGCAGGGTTGAGGGCAGGTCCACCAGCGTGGGAGCATTGGCTGGCGCTGCCGGCGGCTCGTCCGTCGGCATGTCGTCCGCCGGCGCGCCTTCCATCGGCGACTCGCCCGGGGCGGTCGGCGTGGCCTGCAACATGGCGTCCACCCGAGGCGTCGTGCAGCCCGCCGCCAGCAGGCCGGCCCAAGCCAGCAGTACGAAAAACAGGAGGGACCGTTTCAAGGTTTTGTCCTTTGAACAAACAGTCGTAAACGCCCAGCCTATCCGTATTCGGATAAAGTATGTGCGTTTTTTCACAAGTTTATTATACGCCATTTTGCTTATGAAACTCAACACCTTTCATAAGTTTTGCTTATACAACCTGCTTATAACGATCTATAAGAAAGTCGAATACAAAGTGACATCTATCATATTGATTCATTGATACAATACTCGTTAAAATATTCACGGACTAAGGAGGCTGGCGATTATGCTGGATGTCTACGAGATGCAGGTGTTCCTCGCCGCGGCGGAAGCAGGCAGCTTCTCCGAGGGTGGACGCCGCTTGCAGCTCTCCCAGCCGGCCGTCAGCCAGCAAATCCGCAACCTGGAACGGCGCCTGGGCGTCGATTTGTTTGACCGCTCCGGGCGGCATATCAAGCTGACCGAGGTCGGCCAGGCCTTGATCCCCATGGCCCGCGACCTGCTCAACCTGTCCATCTATGCGGAAGAAACGATCGCATCATTGCAAGGGGAAGTCATTGGCCTGCTGAAGCTGGCGTGCAGCACCACGGCCGGTAAATATGTCCTGCCCAAGCTGATCGCCGGTTTTGTGGAGCAGTATCCGCGCGTCCAGGTGGCCTGCGAAGTCGTGTCGCGCGGCTTGGCCCTGGCCCGCCTGATCGACGGTCAGGCGCACATCGCCATCACCAGCCTGCGCGAGCCTTCCAAAGACCTGGAGTACCGGCCCTTCATCACCGACCCGGTCGTGCTGATCGCGCCGCCGGGCCACTGCTGGGCCAAACGCGGCACGATCACAGTCGATGAGCTGACCGAGGGGCGCTTCATCGTCCGCGAGCTGAATTCCGGGACGCAGCAGTCGGTGATCGAGGCCCTGACCGAATACGAACTGCCGCTCAGCGCCCTGGATACCGTGATGACCCTGGGCAACTCGGAGGCCATTCACATGGCCGTGGCCGAGGGAATCGGGGTGGCTTTCGTGTCACGCCGCGCCGCCGCCGAAGGCATCGACAACGGCCGCGTGGTGGAGGTCGCCGTCGAGGGGCTGACGATCATCCAGCAGCTTTACACGGTGCGGCACATGCATCGCGCCGCCACCAGCGCGCAGGCCTCTTTCTGGAAGCACGTGTACGCGCCGGAGAACAAAGCGGTCCTGGCGTATTCCTGGGCCCGCTAACGGATTGGGCTGCCCCGGCGCAGCCAAACCAGTCGACCTTACAAGCAGCGAGGGATAACTATGAAACGGTTGTGGGTTAAGCTGCAAGGAGGACCGCTCGTCGTCTTCCTGCTGACACTGCTGCTGACGGTGATCGTGGGCCTGCTGCCTGACCAGCAGCCGGTCGCCGCCGCCCCGCCCGGCCAGGGTGACCATGCCGGCGAACGCTGCGCCGACTGCCACCTGGACTTTAAGGCGGCCTGGGAAAGCGGCGTGCACGCCATCGCCTTCGAGCGGGAATCCTTCCAGGAAGCATGGCGCGCGGCCAATCAAAGCGGCGAATGCCTGGTGTGCCATACCACCAATTACGAAGCGCCAAGCAACCACTACTTATCCGAGAATATCGTGTGCGAAGCCTGCCACGGCCTCAACCCGGCCGATCACCCGCCGATGGAGATGGTCGTCGGCATCGACGCGCGGATGTGCGGCCAGTGCCATACCGGCACCTTCAGCGAATGGCGGCGCAGCCCGCACGCCTTCACCGAGGACATGGGCACGGTGGCCTGCACCACCTGCCATAACCCGCACGGCCAGACGGTGCGTTTCGCCGAGACCACCGATCTCTGCCTGAACTGCCACCAGTCCGCGCCCAACACCTACGTCCACCTCACGCACAACGAGGTCGACTTTGAAAATGTGGACGTGAACTGCGCCAGTTGCCACATGTACCGCACGCAGGGCCTGGGCGATGGCACCCGCGACGATGTGGTCGGCCACCGGATTCCCGATCACACCATGATCGTCGACACCGCGCCCTGCACCGACTGCCACGAAGCGCTGTCCATCCAGGGCAACGTGCCGCTGCTGGTCGACGTGGATACCGCCCTGGCCGAAGAACGCGACCGGCTGCGCGAGCAGGTCTCCGAACTGGAAACGACGCTGGAAAACGAACTGGACGCCGTGGCCGAAGCCAGCATCAATTACGTGCAGCTCACCCAGGGCCTGATCGTCGGCCTGGGGCTGGGCATCACGCTGGCCTGGGTGCTCATCCGGCGGGAAGCCAGCGGCAACGATAAAAACAAGTCTAGAGGTTCATAAACTGTAGGGAGCGTGCTTTATGAACACCATCAACAGCACCGATGTCACCCGCCGCGACCTGCTGAAAATCCTGGTGGGAGCCGGCATCTCGCTGGCCGCCGCTGCCGTGCTGGCCGATCCCCTCCAGCCCGCCATCCGCCAGTTGATGTCCGGCCTGGAGCCCGAAGTCAGCGACGGCAACCCCTGCTGCCCGCACTGGGCCATGGTCATCGACCTGAGCAAGTGCATCGGCTGTGAATACTGCGTTTACGCCTGCCAGGCCACCAACGACGTCACCGACGACATGCGCTGGAATATCCACCTGGTGGACGAAACGCCCACCGGCGAGGTCTTCCACCTCACGCGCCCCTGCCTGCACTGCCAGAACGCGCCGTGCGTGAACGTCTGCCCGGTGGGGGCCACCTTCCGCCGCAGCGACGGCCTGATCTTCATGGATTACGACAAGTGCATCGGCTGCCGCTACTGCCAGGCCGCCTGCCCGTACGGCGCCCGATCCTTCAACTGGGAAGCGCGTGATGACACGCCCAATCCCTATGCCATGGACTGGGGCCGGGCGGAAGTCGACCGGCGGCCGCGCGGCGTGGTGGAGAAGTGCACCTTCTGCGTGCACCGCATCGACGAATACGTGCCACAGGGCCTGCGGCCCGGCATCGACCGCGAAGCCACCCCGGCCTGCGTCAACGCCTGCCCGGTGGATGCCCGCCACTTCGGCGACCTCAACGATCCCGAAAGCAACGTCTCGCAGATCATCGCCAGCACGCCCACGCTGCGGCTCCGTGACGACCTGGGCACGGAAGCCAGCGTGTACTACATTCCGCCGGAGGGATTAGCGTTATGACCGTCATCACCAATTTTGTCCGCCGCTCCCCCCTGTATACGCTGTGGATTCTGCTGCTGGCAGGGGCCTTCGGGATCGGCGCGCTGGCTATCGTTTACGTGTTGATCAACGGCCTGGAAGTCACCAACCTGACCAACCAGCTGCCCTGGGGCCTGTGGATCACCATCGACCTGTCGTCCATCGGGCTGGGGGCCGGGGCCTTCACGCTGTCGGCGGCGGTGTACATCTTCGGCCTGAAGCGCTACGAAGCCATCGCCCGCGCGGCGGTTTTCGTGGGCCTGCTGGGCTACACCTCGGCCATGATCGCGCTGTTCATCGACATTGGCCGCCCGGACCGCTTCTACCACCCGATCATCTTCTGGAACGTGCACTCGGTGCTGTGGGAAATCACCATGTGCGTGGTGTTTTATACTGCCGTGCTGGCGATGGAAGTCATCCCCATCATCATCGAGAGCACACCGCTCAATAACAACCGATTCCTGAACGGCCTGGCCCACGTGCTGCACCGCATCATGCCGGTGGCGGCCCTGATCGGCATGGGTCTCTCGCTGCTGCACCAGTCGTCGCTGGGGGCCACCTACGGCGTGCTGACGGCGCGGCCCGTCTGGTTCTCGCCAAGCGCGCCGGTGCTGTTCATCCTGTCGGCCATCAGCGGCGGGATCGGCCTGACCATCGCCGTGACCATGATCACGGGCCGCATCAAACGCCAGCAGCTCGTCCCGCCGGACGTGCTCAACGGCGTGGCCCGTTTCGCCGGGTTCGTGGCGCTGGCCTACCTCTACCTCAAATTGTGGAGCTGGGCCGCGACCAACTACTACAGCCACTCGCCCGCCATGGAGCACGACCTGGAACTGCTGGGCGAGTTGACGCCCTACGGCTTTACCTTCTGGTGGTTCGAGATTCTGCTGGGCGCGCTGATCCCGGCCATCCTGTTCCTGTGGCCGCGCACCCGCCGCAACCGCTACGCGCTGGTGGTGGCCGGAATCCTATCCGTGCTGGGCGTGGTCGTCTTCCGCTGGAACATGACGCTGGCCGGCTTCGTGGTGCCCCTGGACTGGACGCCCGGCGTGGCCAGCCTGCCGGCCAATACCTACGAACCGGCCCTGATCGAATGGATCGTGGGCATCGGCATCGTGGCCTACAGTTGGCTGGCCTGGAGCCTGGGGGCGCGCTTCCTGAACCTGTACCCGCAGGCGCGTAACTGGGATGAAATCGACGAGGATGAAACAACCGCCGACGCCGGCGAATCGGCCCTGTCAGAACCGCCTGCAGAGGGTGCTTCCGCACCTTCGCCGGCCCGTTAACGGCGGTGCCGACAATCTAGCGTTTCAAGCGGATCGGGCAACGTCCGCTGAACGAGCAGGGGTAATCGGTCACGGTCGCCCCTGTTTTTGTGGTCCCAGCAACCTCCGCCCCCCCACCCATAAAAATCGGGTACAATCTCCCGCGCTATCAACCTGATTGGGGCGCGCCTGCCGGGCAGGCCCCTGTTGGACAAGAGAGACGCTATGCCAAACGGGAACGAAATCCGGGTCGGCCTGGTGGGCTGCGGACGGGTCGCCCCCCGCCACGCCCAGTCGATCACCGAGCTGCCGGACGTGCGCCTGGCCGCCGTGGCCGACGTGATCGAAGCGCGCGCCCTGCACTTCGCCCAGCAGTACGGGGCCGAGGCCACCACCGACTACCGCCGCCTGCTGGATCGGCCTGACATCGACCTGATCCATATCTGTACGCCCTCCGGCCTGCACGCCGAAATGGGCATCGCCGCGGCCCAGGCCGGCAAACACGTGCTGGTGGAAAAGCCCATCGCGCTCAACGTGGCCGACGCCGACGCCCTGATCGCCGCCGCCGACGAGGCGGGCGTCAAGCTGTGCGTGGTGCTGCAAAATCGCTACAACCCGCCCATGCAGGGGGCTTACCAGGCCATCCGCGCCGGTAAGCTGGGCAAGCTGAACCTGGGCAGCGCCACCGTGCGCTGGTTCCGCCCGCAGGAATACTACGAAGACGGCTGGCACGGCACCTGGGCCATGGACGGCGGCGCGCTGATGAACCAGTCGATCCACCACGTCGACGCGCTGCAGTGGCTGATGGGCGCGCCAGTGACCGACGTGTGCGCCTACACCGCCACCCTGGTCCACCAGATGGAAGCGGAAGACACCGGCGTGGCCGTGCTGCGCTTCCAGGGGGGGGCGCTGGCCACCATCGAAGGCTCGACCATCACCTACCCCCAGAACCTGGAAGGCTCGGTGGCCATCTTCGGGGAACACGGCTCGATCAAAGTGGGCGGCACGGCCCTCAACCGCACCGTGCTCTGGAAGATCAAGGGCGAGTTGGAGCGCGAGCGCGAGTTGATCACCCGCGAGCAGCTCGATCCGCCCTCGGTTTACGGCACCAGCCACCTGCAGGTCATCGCGGACATGATCGAGGCCATCCGGGAGGACCGGCCGTCGCAGACCCACGGCGCGGAAGGGCGTAAATCGCTGGCGCTGGTCGCGGCCATTTACCACTCGGCGCGGACGGGGCAGCCCATCCAGCCGGACAACGGCCCGGTGGCCTAGGGCCTGGGGAGAACCGATGAAAATCCTGATCGTCGCCCCCCTGCATTACCCGGAAGAGCTGGCCGCCGCCCGCGCCGGGACTCCGCCCGGCCAGCCGCCGCCCAACTTCCCGCCCAACATGGCCCAGCACTTCTGGGAAAAGGCGCTGCGCGGCCTGGGCCACGAGACGCACGCCTTCGACCGGGGCCAGGGCGTGCTGCCCTTGATGGACCGCGTTGGCCAGAACCGGTTGGTGCGTGGACTGTCGCAGCGGCTGCCGGGCCTCAATCCCGATTACCGCTTGCGCAATAACCGCCTGCTGGCGATGGCGCGAGAAGTCATGCCGGACCTCATCCTGCTCAGCGGCGACAATGAGGTCATCTACCCGCAGACGCTGGCCCGGGTCAAAACCGAGACCGGCGCGACCCTGGTCTACTTCTGCGGCACCTCGCCCATCGTCTTCAGCCACGCCAACGAGCGCGCCGCCGCCCGCCACTTCGACCTGGTATCCGCCATCGACCGCTACCACGGCATCCAATGGCTGGAATTGGGCGCGCCCCGCATGGAAGTCCTGCCCAACTCCGCCTGCGACCCGGACTTCCACCATCCCTACGACTTGAGCGACGAGGAACAACGCGATTACGCCTGCGAGGTGGCCTTTGTCGGCACGCTGATTCCGGAAAACCTGTACAGCCGCCGCGTCCGGGCGCTGGAAGCGCTGCGCGACTTCGACCTGGGCATCTGGAGCGTGCACGCCGTGCCCGAATCGCTGCGCCCCTACCTGCGCGGGCGCGCCCTGGGCCGGCAGATGCTACGCGTGCTCAGCGCCGGCGGGATCGCCCTCAACACCCACGGCGACTTCGTGTACTACGGGGGCAACATGCGCCTCTTTGAGCTGGCGGCGGTGGGGGCCTTTCAGATTGTGGACGATCTGCCGGGCGTGCGGGAGTGGTTTACGCCGGGCGAGAACATCGTCACCTACCAGGACCCGGACGATTTACGGGAGAAGGTGGCCCACTACCTGGCCCACCCGGAGGAACGGGCGCGTATCGCGGCGGCGGGGCAGGCCCACGCCTACGCCCACCACACCTATGCCCATCGCATGGAAAAACTGATGGGGCTGATTGCGGAAATCCGCGGCTAGAAAGCTGCGCCTGTTATCAGGCGATCACGTTTCCAGCAAATTCTCGCGCAGACGGGCAAGCGTATCCGCGTCCAGGCCCGCCGCATCCAGCAAGTAACCCTCTACCGAGCCATAACGCGCCTTGATGGCCGCGAACA
>DAOUEM010000486.1:0-3030 GCA_034430555.1 Anaerolineae bacterium
TGGTGCACAGGCCGGTCGGCTCTTCTTCCGCTTTGCGACGGCGGCGGGAGGCCTCCTCCTTGAGCCGGCCCCGTAACTGGCACACGACATCGCCCTGCGCGGTGGCCACGGTGAAAAAGCCGCTCTGCTGCTTGATGACGAGGCCGTCCAGGGCGGCCGGCGTCTCTGGCGGTTCGGGATCGGGGGCTGCGGGTTGTTCCGGGTGGTTGCTCAAGGGTTCGCTGCCTCTTCGTTAGGAGTCGTCGGGTGTCGCCTGGGGCAGCCACACGGTAAAGGTGCTGCCCTGCTGCGGGACGCTTTTGACGGTGATGGTGCCCTGGTGCGCTTCCACGATCTCTTTGACGATGGCCAACCCCAGCCCGGTGCCATCGATGCCGCTGGTCTTGGCATCGTCGCTGCGGAAGAACCGCTCAAAGATGTGCGGCAGGTGCTCCGGGGCGATGCCGATGCCGGTATCCGTGGTGCGGAGCACGACTTCATAGGCGGTGCTGCCGCTGTTGATGGTAATCGTGCCGCCTTCCGGCGTGTAATTCAGGGCGTTGGTTAGCAGGTTGATCAGCACGCGCTCGAACTTGTCGCGGTCGGCCAGGATGAAAAGCGGTTCCTCCCACCGTTGGAAGGACAGGGCCTGGGATTTCGCTTCCGCCAGGGGGAGGTGGGCGGTGACGACGGCGGCCACCAGCTCGTTGAGGTCCAGCGGTTCCAGGTCGAACTGGGCGGTATGCTGGTCCAGGTGGGAGAGCATCCGCAGGTCCTGCACCAGGCTCTCCAGGCGGCGTGTCTGGTTTTCCAGCGCCTCGAGGTGCTGGGGCAGGCGATCCGGCGCGTGCCTGACGGCGTACAGGTGCATTTTCAGGTTGGTGATCGGGTTGGCCAGGTCGTGCGCCGCGTTGGCGACGAAGCGCGTTTTAAAGCGATCGATTTCTTTCAGGTGGGTGATGTCGCGCAGGCTCATCACCAGCCCGACCATGTCGCCGCTGTGATTGGTGACCGGCGTCAGGGCGACGTCGGCATCGAACCGGCTGCCGTCCTGCCGCCTGACGGTGACTTCTACCCGGGTGGCCGTATTCAACTGCAACACGTCAAACAGCGAGGTGGTCATCGCTTCCACGTGGGTCGGGCTGTCCAGCAAGCCGAGCAGTTCTTCCAATGCCTCGTCCACCCGGTAGCCGAACAGCTCGCGGAAGGCGGGGTTGGCGGCCTGGATATCGCCGTTAGGCTGGGCCAGGGCGATGGCGTCGCTGCTGTTGTTGAGGATGGCCTGGAGTTGTTCCATGGTCCGGCCCAGTTGGTGGGTGCGCTCGGTCACCAGTTCTTCTAATTGCTCGTTGTAACGCCGCAGCTTGGCCTGGAGGTTGTGGCGCTCCGTCATGTCGCGCACCGTCGCCAGGATCAACTGCTCGTCACGCGTCTCGAAATGGCTGAGGCGGATTTCCACCGGGAAGGTGCTGCCATCCCGGCGAATGTGGGTGCCTTCCAGGGTGACGGGCCGGTTCTGGGTCATCTGCTGCCATGGGCGATGAAGCTCCTCTGCGGTGAGCGTGCCCTCGATCTCGCTCACGTTTTTGCCGAGGATCGCCTGCCGGGTATATCCCAGGCTCTCGCAGGCCTGCTGGTTGACGTTGAGAATCGTCCCCTCCTGGGTAAGCACCAAGATCGCGTCGGGGGAGTGTTCCACCAGGCGGCGGAAGCGCTCCTCGCTGGCGCGCAGGTCCTGCTCGGCCTGTTTGCGCTCGGTGATGTCCTCTTGCACGGAGAGATAATGGGTCGTGACGCCGTCTGTATTTTTGATGGGTGAGAGGGTGGCCGAAATCCAGTACAACTGGCCGTCTTTGCGGCGGTTGTTGAGTTCGCCCCGCCAGGTCTCGCCGGCCTGCAGGTTAGCCCATAACTGCTTGTACGTGGCCAGTGGCGTATGGCCGGATTTTAAGAAGCGCGGGTTGCGGCCTTCCACTTCCGCCAGGGTATACCCGCTGACCTCGGTGAACTTGGGATTGACGTATTCGATGTTGCCATCCAGGTTGGTGATGATCACGAGGCTGGGGCTTTGCTCCACCGCCCGCGAAAGTTTGCCGACCTGCTGCTCGGCCTTGCGCCGGGCGCGGCGTACGCTGGCCTCATGCAGTTCGCGTTCGATGGCCGGGATCAGGCGGGCCAACTGGCCTTTGATGATGTAATCGTGCGCGCCGCTCTTCATGGCGGTCACGGCCACGTCTTCGCCGACGGTGTCCGATACCATCAGAAAGGGGATGTCCAGGTCGAATTCTTTGAAGATTTCCAGCGCGTCCAGGCCGGTGAAGCGCGCCATGGAATAATCGGCGATGATGATGTCCCAGCGCTGGTTGATGAGCGCGGCCCGCATGTCTTCCAGTGTCTCCACGCGCAGGAACGTTCTGAGTTCATAACCGCCTTTACGCAGTGCCCGGGTGAGCAGCACGGCGTCGTTTTCGTTATTCTCTACCAGCAAAAGATGCAGCGATGTTCCCATAGAACGGCTTTCGTACGTGCTCCCTGGATGACCCGGTGCGGCGGGTGATTGTCGCTCACCAGTATACCCCGTTCCGTCAATTGTTGGGATGATGGTGGGTCTTCGCCGGGGTCGGCGATCGTGTCTGGCGGGAGGCGCGCCGCCTGCACGGCCCTGTCGGCGGTGAGTACGGTATTTTGACCTGCCGGTGGGTTGTGCTAGACTCGCCTCAGTTCAGGAATGGAGCAGGGCGATGCGGCTGTGGCAAAGTCTGAGGCAGGTGGCCGAACAAACACTGCGCCGGGCGGCGTCGGAAGACGCGCCGGGCGATGCGCCGGAAGAAGGCACGGACGATTTTTTTGAGGACGAGCACAAAACCGAGCCGTTCCCCACCGAGCCGAGCGTGCCGACCGGTGGGCTGCAGGCCATGAGCGAGGAACAAACCTACCCGGACTTGGACGCCCTCGCCCAACCGACGGTGCTGACGCCCCCCTCCCTGGACGAAGCCGTTTGCCGGGCCACGGTGAAGCCCTACCTGGAACTGGTGAACGTGCGCGCCGGGC
>DAOUEM010000487.1:0-12212 GCA_034430555.1 Anaerolineae bacterium
TGGTGCAACTGATCAATGTTTGCATGTTTGCCGGGCGGCTTGTGTTTTTACTATACGATTTCATCCGCGCTGTGTCCGGCCTTTTTCAGTTCCCAAGCGACTTGAAACTATGTGCCAGTGTCTATTGATGCGGCTCCTGCGATCTGGTTGTTGGGTCATGCTTTCAACTTGATCACGGAGTCGCATTTTTGTGGAGAATACTGCGACTATTACCAACCCTGAATACCCCGCCTGCGCAGTCCTGCAAAATCGTCTGGGCCCTGGGGAGATAGTCCATCGTGAAGTAGGGTTGTGGTTCGTCATCAAAACCGTAGTCCAACACCCCGATGATGTGCGGGTGGCGCAACGAGGCCAGCATCTGGAATTCATGGGCCAGTGCCAGACGCCAGACATCGCTGTTCTGTTGGGAGGACGCGCGTGAGGTGAATTGGAGTTACTCAGGGGCGGTGTTGACCCGTTTGAGGGCCACCGTCTGGCCCGTCAATTGGTCCAGGGGGCGGTACACTGCGCCCATCCCGCCCTGGCCAATTAGATCGATAACCTGATAGCGGTTCCCCAGTGTTCCAGTGGGGTGGGAATGATCGGTCATTGAAACACTCCTGGGAATGGATCGTCCCTATAAAGCCAACGGTCTAGACAACAAGCGCGCAGTTAGCGAAGTGTAGTGGATCGGCGGGTGCTCTCAGTCCAGTCTCGCATTCGGCTGACACGCTCGTTCGATCAACGCAGTCATAGCTGTCTGGGCTACTGCCTGCTGATGGATGACCTGATCGGGGACGAACCACGGGAGCTCTCAATCGGCATTGGCAAAGTGGGACATAGCGAACACGAGCTATGATGGATGGTCATATAATAGGCAGGATTCACTACCGCCAGCTGTGGTTCCCAGTGCGGCATTCGGTAGTTAAATTGACCAATGCCGATCTTCTGCATATACTCAAAACGATCGGCCTCAACACATCAAATGTTATAACAGAACCGAATATCAGAACACTAACCAGCACTGTGCCACCTGGCAAATTCCAGGAAAACCCGATGGACAACCTCAGTGGCAGGGATATCAAAGGCTACGAGATACGGGAACAGATCGGCAAAGGAGGACTAGGCGCTGTCTACCGTGCGTATCAGCCTGTCGTGGACCGCGAGGTTGCCATCAAGGTTATTCTGCCCCAATACGCCAACCGCCCGGAATTCATTCGACGCTTCGAAGTAGAGGCTCAGCTTGTTGCCCGGCTAGAGCACCCGTTCATTGTTCCCTTGTATGACTACTGGCGCGATCCCGATGGCGCCTACCTGGTCATGCGTTACTTACGTGGGGGGAGCCTGCGTGGATTGCTGCAAGAACAGGGACCGCTGACGGTCGACCGGGTTTCCCACTTCTTAGACCAGATCGCAGCAGCTTTGACGACAGCTCACCGCAGCAGTGTCATTCACCGTGACCTGAAACCTGACAATATTCTGCTGGACGAAGAGGGGAACGCGTATCTATCGGATTTTGGCATCGCCAAAAGCCTGGACACAGATTCACGCCTGACACCCGAAGAAGGAATCATGGGATCACCCAATTATCTGGCCCCTGAACAGGCCAGAGGTGAACCCGTTACACCTCAAACCGACATCTATAGCCTGGGCATTGTGCTCTACGAACTGCTGACCGGTGAGCCTCCATTCCAAGAAACCAATTGGCTGGAGCTGCTAAACAAGCACCTTCATGAATCGGTCCCTCACCTTGGGCAACGGGTCCCTGAAGCACTAAACGTTGTCATCCAGCGAGCGACGGCGAAAAACCCCTCCGATCGGTATCCCAACGTTATCGTACTTGCCGAGGAGTTTCGTAAGGCAATACCAGGCGCAGGTACATTAACGCAGCAGCCAGCAGCCGCACCCTCCACCAAGTCGCCTGACAATACTTTCATCGCCCTATACCCTCCAGGTTCAGACATGCCCCCGGCCATGACCGAGATGCTGGATGGGACCATTTTGCCGATCGATTTGGAACACACGACCTGGGTCAGTATGGCGCTGCCCGATATCACGTCGCCATATAAAGGCCTGCGACCTTTCCAGGAAGCAGACACAATCGATTTTTTTGGCCGAGAAAAGCTGACCGAACGGTTGATCAAGCGTCTGACGGAGAAGGGGATATCGAGTCGCTTCCTGGCGGTGCTCGGCCCGAGCGGAAGCGGCAAATCCAGTCTGGTAAAGGCTGGGCTGCTCCCTAGAATACGACAGGGTGCGCTGCCCGGATCGGACCAATGGTTCATCGTCGAGATGATCCCTGGGCCTAACCCATTTGAAGAACTTGAAGCCGCGCTTCTGCGGGTCGCTGCTCACAAGCCCACAGGATTATTGCGACAGCTCCGAGCCGATCGCTACGGCCTCTTGCGGGCCATCAACCGCGCCATTCCACTTGATAACCAGACCGAGGTATTGCTGGTCATCGACCAGTTCGAAGAACTGTTCACTCTGGTAGAAGATGAAGCTGCCCGTGCGCATTTCATAGCCAGTTTATTGACAGCATTAGCGGAATCGCGTGGTCATCTGCGTGTCATTGTGACTCTACGTGCCGACTTCTATGACCGCCCCCTGCAATATTCCACCTTAGGAGAATTGATTCGCCAACGCAACGAGGTCGTCTTGCCACTTACTTCCAGCGGGCTGGAGCGTGCCATCGTCGAACCTGCGGTTCGGGTGGGACTGTCGCTCGAACCTGGCCTGGCGGCGGCCATCATCAAAGATGTAGCGGAGCAGCCGGGGACCCTGCCGCTATTGCAGTACGCGTTGACCGAGCTGTTCGAGCGCCGCGAAGGCCGTACGCTCACTTTACAGGCTTACCGGGAAAGCGGTGGGGTCTTCGGCGCTCTCGCCAGTCGTGCGGATGAACTCTATAACAGCCTACATGCTGAGGATCAGACTACTGCGCGCCAGATGTTTTTGCGACTGGTTACCCTGGGAGAGAGCACTGAGGATACACGTCGGCGCGTGCGGCAATCGGAGCTGGCAACCATCGCAAATACACAGTCTCTGGAACATATCCTGGACCTGTATGGCCGATTTCGCCTGCTCACATTCGACAGGGACCCGGCGACCCGCAGCCCAACCGTCGAAGTCGCCCACGAAGCATTACTGCGCTCCTGGGGACGGCTGCGCGACTGGATTGAGAGCAATCGAGAAGACATGATCATTCATCGGCGTTTGTCCCTGGCGGAGCAAGAATGGACCAACGCCAACCAGGATCCCAGCTTTCTGGCCACCGGGGCCAGGCTGGAGCAGTTCCGGGCCTGGGCAGAACACACCGACCTGTCTATGAATAAGACCGAAGCCACCTATCTCCAGGCGAGCACCAAGTACCTGGAGGTGCGGCGGGTGCGCGATGAAGAGCGCAAAGCGCGTGAACACGAGCTTCAACAGCAAGCCAAAACCCGCCTGCAATTTGTGATCGGACTGGTGCTGTCTCTGATCGTCGCTTTCGCATTGGTGGTGTTCGCCCTGGTCCAGGAACGCCAGGCGCAAGAGGCTCGAACGCTTGCCGTAGAAGGCCAGAACCTGGCGAACACGCAGAGCGTGGCCCTGGAAAGGACGGCTTTCCAACTGGAGACTGCCCAGCAGCAGCTGGCCGAAGTCCCCAACTACATTGCAACCCTTGCCGCGCTACCGGAGCTGGAGGAGGTGTTATCCAGCCTGCAGCAGGCGATAGCAGCCGAGCAGGCCTGGCGCAGCGGTGAAGCCGGGCTGGCGGCTGGCCTGGCCGTCAATGCCAATCGCCTCGAGCAGCCGCCCCCGATGGCCCAACGCATCCTGGCCGAGATCGGTTATGGCCCGATCATCCGTTATGCCGCAGAACCGATAACAGATCGGCTGCCAGCACAATCGGGAGGAGGGTCGACGGTATTGGGCCTATCGAGTGCCCCGATGGTTAAGGCCGTCAGCCCGGACGGCGGCATCGTCCTGCTGTCAAATGGCGAGTTGGTAGACGCGATATCCGGCGTGACTTTCCACCAGCTAACCGAAGGTAATAGCAGTTACGGCCTGTATGCGATTCCTACGCCGCGGCCGACCTCTCCCATTTCCCTGGCATCATTCAGCCCCGATGGCCATACGCTGGCAACCGGCCGTGAGAATGGCGAGGTGGCGCTGTGGCATGTGACCTCAGGCGGGCTGATCTGGCGAGATATCGGCCATCGAGCCTTGATCACCGCGCTGAGCTTTAGCCCTGATGGCCGGGTGATTGTGTCAGGGGCATCCGACGCCAGCTTGCTGATCTGGAATGAAGCCAACGGAGAGATCATCAGCCAGTTCCAAGGCCACCAGACGTCGGTCAGGAGCGTGGCCGTCAGTGCCAACGACCATATTATATCGAGCACGATCAGCGAAGGCATTGTCGTCTGGGATATGAGTGGAACGATCGTCCAGATTCTCGACGTACCTGACAGCGAAGTGAACGCTCTGGCCGTCTCACCAGACGGTTCAACCGCCCTGTCCGGGCAAATGGACGGCAGCGTGATCATTTGGAACCTGGAGCGGGGATCGAGAATATCGCGGACAGCCGCTCATCAAGCCCCTGTACACGCGCTGGCAGTAGATGCAAACGGAGGGACGGCACTGTCCGCCGCCGAAGATGGTTCACTGGTCTTGTGGAACTTGTCGACCGGGGACATTATCAGCCGGTATCAGGTGCCACTTGCCGATCGGGCTAACGTGGTCATCAGCGCCGACCTGAAAACGCCGGCCGGCCGTTTCAGCGCTGCCAGCCTGGGAGAAGAGCGGCTGGTCACCCTGCGGTATGTAGACACCGCGACGATCGCACAACTGGCTGATTATGACACCTCTGTCACCCTGGTGATCTTGAGCGCTGATGGCCGCACGGCCCTCAGCGGGACGCTGGATGGCCAATTGACAGCATGGGATATGTCCCGCACTGCGGTTATACACGACTTCGGTTCACATGACAGGCTGACCCACGTCGCCGCTCTCAGTCCGAACGGCCGCTATGCGCTGACCGGCACTCGCGATCAAAGGGTGGTGCTGTGGGATACCACGACCGGCGCTGAACTCTGGCAATCTACCCGGTATGCCGAAGCCGTGACCCATGTGGCCTTCAGCCCCGACGGCCGCGAGACACTGACCATCGCTCACGGTTACCGCACCCCTATCCAGTGGAGTCTGCTGGAGTCTGAAAGCGGCGCCGTCATGGCAGAAGGCTCGATCCAAACCCTGGTAGAGCGGGCGGCTATCCTGCACGAAGGAGATCCGGGAGAGTGGGTGGTCATGGCCGGCATTGAGGACGGCAGTTTGCTCACCTGGAGACTGCATCAGGGTAGCCTCATCCCCGGGAGACAAATGCCCGGTCATCCAACAGGCGTGCGCAACATAACAGTCTGCCCGGATGGAGACCAGGTGCTCACCCAGGGCCAGGACGGCACCATGCGCGTTTGGCATCTGCCAACGGGCGAACTGGTGGGCGAGCTGACGGGTTTTATAGGGGGGACCTGCCTGACAGGCGAAAACCAACTGTACCTACGGGATGATGATGAGGTATGGTGGGTAGGGGATATCACCACCGGGAATGTGGTGCACCGATTACCAGAGCTGTACGGATCGGTAAGTGCCCTGGCTACCAGCCGTGATGGACGGACAACGCTGGTTGGCCTGGCTGATGGCCGGCTCATCCAGTGGCACATCCACTCATTGGAGCAACTTGTCAGCCTGGTGGAAAACGACTACCCGGACCTGGTGCCAACTCTTTCCAGCCTGGAAGTCGGCCAATGGCTGGGAGCGACCAGTGCTGCCAATCCTCAGCGGCTGCAAACCCAGATGTACGGCGATCTGCGGCAGGTTGGATCATGGGCAACGGCTGAGGCACGTGCGATCAGCCTGACGGCCACTGCTGCCCTGCGCGACAGCCTGTCAGAGCTAACCCGGATACCCCGCACGCAAACACAGATGGCCGTCGATGGGCTGCAGCGGATCACCTTTACCCCGACCTCTTCGTCGACGCCAACCCTCACACCAACAGCCACGTCGTCCCCCTCGCCGACTACCACGCCGACCCCAGTACTGGTATCGCCAACGCCTGAACCACAACGGTAGTCACGGTCTCTCCAGCACGATAAGATACCCTGCCGAAGCGGTGAGTTGATAGGTGCCGCTGGTCACGCCGTTATTGGCCCGGGCGCGGGTCGCACTGATCACGTAGACGCCGTTATACGGTAAAGTTGCCGTGATACTCATGGTCTGGGCATCAAAGTGGCGGCGACCGTCAATCCATTCGCCGGACTGGAGCTCCCAAACCATCACAAACGGCGCCAGATCACCGGTTGTTGTTTCCATGGTGAAGGAGACCGTCTCTCCTTCACCACCCGCGAAATACCACTCTTCCATCCACACCTGATGGTTGATCTCGCCGGTGACCGCCTGGTCGTAGCGCAGCCTCCCGCGCAGCGGCGGTGTGATCGGCGGCGGTCCTACGGCAGCAAGGTGATTGTAATCATCCACCAGCATGGTCGCTAAAACAGGCGACTCACGAGGGATATCCGTGCGAGCGATTTTGCCGATAACGTCGTCAAGATTTTGCAGCGCGTTGAACGGCAAACTACCTCCCGCCGGCCAGAGACGAATTACAACAACGCCTACTGCCGGAATGCGCATACCCCTGGGGATTTCCTGGCCAGCTACGACGATCTCCGCAAATGGAATCGGGGTGACGGTAGGGCGTGGCGTCCCCACAGGGGTGGACACAGCCGGGCCAACCTGCGGAGCAGACATCATTACATAGGCCACCAGCACACCCACCACAAACATCATCCCCAGCAAGATGATACGAACCAACAGCCGCCAGCGCCGTCGAAACAACACGCCTGCACCGATTAACCCAATGACAAGAGCCAATCCGAACAACAGCAAGAAGCTAGAGTCCATGGTCAACCTCAATAACCTTGATCAGTAGGGGTAGCGGCCAGGCGCAAAGGTAGGAGTAGGCATCAGCACAAGGTCCGCCAGTGGAAGTTCGACTTCGCCCTCCTGTACACTGAGCCGGTAGACGCCCCCCCCATACCCGCTGGCCAATCTCCCCCGTCCCGCCACCACAATATACACGGCGTTTCTGGGAAAAGTGACGGTTAGCGCGGTGGCAGAGTCGCGCATCACCCTGCGACCTTCGATCCATGCCTCGGTATCATCAGCCCATACCGTCAACGCGGGATAATCTAGGGTATGTCGAATATCATTATCGCTCAGCACGAAGGTTACAGTACCACCTGCCTGGGCAGGAAAGACCCATTCTTCCATGGGATTTTCGGTGTTGAGGATACCATAGACAACAGAGCCGGTACTCAGCCTGCCACGTGGCAGCATAGGCAGGGGATTCTCCGGGAAATTGACAGGATGAAGCTGGTATACCGACTCGCCGATCATATCCGCCAGGACGGGCGCCTCGCGGGGAATATCGGTAAGTGCTATCTTGCCGATCACATCCTCAACATCTAATAGCGCGTTTAACGGCACACTATTGGCCGGCCAGGGACGCAGGGTAACTGCGTTCTCAGCCGGTATGAGGAGGCCACGCGGCAGCTCCTGGGCGGCGACAACGATTTCCACCATTGGCACCGGCGTCGCCGTTGGCCAGACGACAACCGCCGGATAACCCGGGGGAGGTTCCGACCGGTAAGTGGCGGGTGGCGTATAAACAACCGTAAACCCGACAAAGCCGGCCACAAACAGCAGCGATCCCACCAGCAGCGTCAGGCGCCATCCCCAGCCGTGACCCGGCTCCGGGACCCGCTGCCCTGTGGATTGGGTTGCATCTACGGTCAGCGCCTGGCCGCAGTCCAGGCAAAACGCGTGTTTGCTGGATTGCCGTAATCCGCAGTTCGGGCATTGAGGCACACGTCGCGCCAGCCACCAGGCCGGGAGCTGCGCCACCACCGCGCCCGGTATTGACAGCACCAGGAAGAGGGGGTCCCCCATGAATACCACGATTGCCAGAAAAAGACTGACTGCTACGCCGGCAATACCCGATATGAAGCTCAACAGCGAAACACGTCTCGCTTTATTGCGGCGGCCGTAAGTCAGCAGGGCGGTACAATAGCCGATAGTAACTCCGCCCGACGCTAATCCTGCCATCAATAGTATCAGGTCAATCCTCATGATCCTCCGAGTGGTCTATGACCAATCTTCGCGCCGGCGCCTATCCAGTTTACGGTGCATCACGCCCGACCTGGACGGCCAATTCATAAGGCCCTGCTGTGCCGCCAGTTGTTGCTCGCTCCCGAAAAACAACCACGACGACCGTTTCTTCATCGGGCAGCGGCAGAGTCAACGTCACCATACCGTTGTTCGGAGCAGACTGTCCGCCCATCCACCGCTCCGAATCTTTTGCCCAAACCATGAGCGCCGGTCGCAGGTCGCCATCCATCGCCAGCAGGGTGAAGGTGTAGGACTCGCCTGGTTCGCCCTGGAACAACCATTCATCTGCCAGATTGTTATCGTTCAAAACGCCGATGACTGGCCCGCCCAAGAGAGTGAGTGTGCCTTCCGGTGGCATATAGGCAATAGGCCGGCCCAGGAAGTCCGTATCATATAAGTCATAAGCCAGCATACCATAGGTAATGGGTTGCTCGCGCACCACATCGGTTAACGCTACAGTGTTGATCGCTGCATCAATGTCTGTGATTACTCCATACGGGGCGGCATCGACCGGCATAAGTCTCAGTTCAATTGCGCCCGGAGGAATACGAAACCCCCTACGTAATTCCTGTACCGCAGTTACTACTTCCATCATTGGAATGGGGGTGGGAGATGCCTGTCCTGAGGGGTAGCGGGTTGAGTCATTGAAGCGCACCAGCCCGCCCTGCCCGACGATCAGAACCACCAAGACAAGGAACAGAACAGACAGAACTGCGACAGAGACCGCACGGCGCAAAAATCCCCTTGCCGTGCCGAAGATGGCATTTCGCCACCGACGCCGTGGCAACTCGATCAGTTCAGCACTGGACTGCGACAAATCGTGGCCACAATGAGGACAGAAATCAGCCTCAAGGTGGATAATCGTCTGGCAGCTTGGGCAGCGGTTACGCCCGCGGCGCTCGGAGAACGTCACCAGCCAGGCGACCGGGTAAAGAACAACCGCACTTATCGCCACCACTATGACGCCGATTCCCACCATGACCAGGAAATCCTCATGCAAAACATGAGCCAGCAGGCCATCGAGAGTGGGATCGAGTGTCACCGTTTGTGGGGCGGCAGCAATAAGCCTGACGACAATGTCGACAAGGCTCAGGGATACCCGAATCACGAGCATGTCTACCAGCAGCCAGCCGATAAACGCCACGGCCGTGCCAGCCCGCACTGTGCGGTACACCGGAATCACGATCCGGGCCTGCTCCTCTGATTGGCGGGCGCGCCGAAGCTTAACCTGGGCTGTAATCACATACATCCAGGCCAGGATTACTGATGGTATCCAGATTGTTCTCCCTAGATCAGAACGGACATACCCCGGGTTGACGACAAGCAAAAGCCCTATCTGAAGCGCCCCCATGAACAGACCGTACAGAATCTGGGTAAGGCGCAACATACTGCGATGCAAGCCGCGGCCATCACTCAGTAAAAGCCATAATAACGCCAGCAACTGAGTAGCCACCATCACGATATACGGCAGCACCATGATCGCGCTGCTCAATAAGGCCAGCAGGCCGGCTTCCACCCCGGCAGCCGCCCAGTCCCCACCAGTAAAAGACATCTGCATCATCGCCCAGATGACAGCATTGGCGACCGCGGCGATGAGCATAGCTGGTGGCAGCACCAGCGCCAACCAGGCTACAAATGTGTCTCGCACCTGGCTGCCCGCTTTGAGTTTGCCAATGGGAATCAGAAAGCGACCCAGGACGGCCCCAACACCTGTCAGCAAGAGCGAAGTGAGCAGCGCCATCCCGATGACTTCCAGCAGGATGTGCGCGATCCCGTGCCCAAGCACCAGCAGGAATTCCGCCGATTCGGTGTCATAGGCCTGGTATAGGAAGTCAAACACTTGACGACCGGCAATGATCGCACTGACACTGCCCGTTAAAGCTTGGAAGGTCACCAGGGCAAATATCAGACCCACTCCCGCACCAATCACATACCGCTGGCGGCGGGTGGAGGCCGACCACCGTCTGCCCCAAAAATATAGCAGGATGGCGAGACCGATCAGCAGCAGCACGAGCTGCCCGAAGATCAGGATCACGGCAACGGTATCGGTCATTGGCGTGACCGGTAGCAGCAGCTGATTAAAGAGGAAACGAAACGGTAGTTGCAGCAGTACACCATAGAGCAAGCCGCCCATTATGCCATAGAACAGTACACGCTTCACAGAATGCGCCATGGCATACCGGTACACGATTGTGTGGTGGTCAGTAATGGGTTCAGCTTGCCCTTCACGCATAGGGGAGCTCACTGATAGCGTTGTTTGGTGCTTAGATATCGGTACTGTATCATACCTCATTGTCTATGCAGCCGCAGATGGTAACGGTCATGGGCCAGCCACCAGGAGCGATGTGACAGCGGAGCGACGAGTCCCCGCGGAGTGAGGCTGGGTCATGCAGCCAGCACACCCCGGCGCGGCACAGTGGACAATCCCGCGCCTCGCGCGGACGCAGGTGGCGCGGCCCTAGCCGCTGCCTCCGCCACTCCTCCAGCCAGCGTCTCAGGCGCTTGCCATGCTTCATCCAGAGATAGATAAGGGTGCTGATCAGGAGCAGTGGTATGATTTTAAGAGGCGTGGGGTTGATAGTCATCGGCATATGGGCTATGAAGCGACAAAGGCCGCGTCATGTTACACACTCATCGCTGTTTTCAATCCCTGTTTCGACTGGCCGAATCTCGAGCGACTATCCCCTACTCTTGCGAACGGTACCGAAGCCAATCCTAATACAATAAACGAGCCAGGGGATATTCTCTGGCTCGTGTTGTGAGATAGCTTACCCGGTCGCTTGCCCGGGGTGGCGTAACCTGGTACTACCGCCAGCATTGTAGGAATATCCTCCACACCTTGTGGCAGGTCCTACCACCTCAACACACTGTCTACCTCTGCAATAAGTTGCCGGTCGTTATAGTGAAGTAGTGTGATGGCACTGCTTGGGCAGGCAGCCGCACAAGTGCCACATCCTCTGCAACTGTACTCATCAACCGATACGGCTGTTCCGTTCAATTCAATCGCGTTATAGGGACAAGCCACTATACACTGGCCACATCCAACACAGTACTCTCGGTCAACCACGGCTACGATCGGTTCAAGGTCAATAACCCCCTGATCAATGAGCGACAGTGCGGCGGCTACTGCTCCACCGGCCTGCATCACGCTGTCCGGAATGTCTTTGGGACTCTGGCATGAGCCTGCGATAAAGATACCCTCAGTATTGGTTTCAACTGGGCCGAGTTTGGGATGACGCTCCAGGAAAAAGCCATCTGGACCTTGACTGATGCCAAATTGGCTGGCAACTTGGGCAGCATCTGTCTGTGGTTCGAAACCAGTGGCCAGGATCACCATATCTACTTCAATTTGATCGGGCTCATTGTGGTAACTTTCATCCCATCGCACTACTAAATGGCCGTTTTGCTGTTCGATGTTATTGACCCTTCCATGGTAGAAATTTACATCCTTGTTCCTCGTACGGTTATAAAACTCCTCATAGTCTTTACCGAAGGCGCGCATATCGCGGTAGATCTCATATACTTCAGCCTCCAGATAATCCCGCACGAGCTGGGCGACTTTGAGGGAATACATGCAGCATGCTCGCGAGCAGTAGGAGTGGTATCGGTCATCTCTACTGCCAACACAGTGTAGTATGGCAATGCGGGCGGGCGGCTGACCGTCCTTGAGCAGCACTTTTCCTCCGGTGGGACCGCCCGGATTAATCAGACGCTCAAACTCCATCGCGGTAAGCACATGATCAAGCTTGCCATAGCCATATTCTGGCGCGATTGATGGGTCAAAGTCTTTGAAACCAGTGGCCAGAATGATGGCACCCACGCTTAGATCGATTGTTTCGCTCCGCATGGTGTGATCGATGGCTGCTCTATCGCAGGCGGACATGCACTCCAGACACTCCGCGCACACACCACAACGCAGGCAGCGCTGCGCTTCGGCCAGAGCGTCTTCTTCGGTGAAGGTCAGGTCGACCTCCTGAAAACTGTTTGTTCGCTCGGTCAGTGGGATGCTGCCGATTGGGAGGCGATCC
>DAOUEM010000488.1:0-25563 GCA_034430555.1 Anaerolineae bacterium
AAGCGGCTGAAACACGCGGGTATCACATACTGCTCTTTCCACAACGACGTAATGGCGACATTCTGGAAACGTACCGCGATCTGGTGCTATCCGGGCGCGTTGATGGATTTATCCTTTCCAGCCTTGAATACCACGACCCCCGGATCACGGTGCTGCAAGAACTGCACGTTCCACTGGTGGCTTTTGGCCAGACCGAGAGTCCTCAACCGTTTCCCTATGTCGATGTCGATAATGCTGCGGGTTTGTATGATGCCGTGATGCATCTCGTCGAGCAAGGGCATCGGCGGGTTGCTGCCCTTGCCTGGCCGGAGGACTCGCGGGTTGGAGAGGAACGCCTCTCCGGTTACTTGCAGGCCATGAAAGCAGCCGGCCTGACGGTCGACCTGGACTGGATACAACGCGGCGAGGGCGAATTGGAGTTTGGGTATGAGGGGGCGGCACGTTTGTTAGACCTTCCGGCCAACAAACGGCCGACTGCCATCGTAACCATGGTAGACGTGATGGCCATCGGCGCTGTGCAGGCCGTCCAGGCGCGAGGCCTGCGGGTCGGGCAGGAGGTAGCCGTAACCGGCTTCGACAATATGCCGGTTATCCAGTACTTCAAGCCCGGCCTCACCACCCTGCGCCAGCCCGCCTGGGAAGTAGGACAGCAAGTCGCCGAAATACTGGTGCAGCTGCTGGAAGGACAGCCGGTCGCAAACCTGCACAGGCTGCTCCCCCCTGAACTGATTATCCGCGAATCTTCTTTGGGCTTTCGACCGACTGCGAGATAACGATGACAGCACACATCAAAGCCGTTATCTTTGATCTTGATGGCGTAATCACCGACACGGCTGAATATCATTACCTGGCCTGGAAAAAGCTGGCCGACGAAGAGGGCCTGCCGTTCACGCGCCAGGACAACGAACAACTCCGCGGCATCTCTCGCCGCGAGTCACTGCTGCGTCTCCTGAAGGGTAAGCAAGTATCCGAGGCCGAGATACAGGCCATGATGACCCACAAAAACGAGTATTACCAGGCGATGAACGCGCAGATCACGCCCGGCGATCTGCTCCCCGGTGTACTCGAGCTGTTCGACCGGTTGGATACGGCGGCGATCCCCTATGGGGTGGCCTCTGCCAGCCGTAACGCGCCGAAGGTGGTAGCAGCGCTGGGCATCAAGAAGCGCTTAAGCGCGCTGGCCGATGGCCGCAGCGTCAAGCGCCAGAAGCCCGCGCCCGACCTGTTCCGTTATGCTGCCGCGCGCTTTAACTGCCTGCCTCATGAGTGCCTGGTGGTCGAAGATGCGGAGGCCGGCATTGAAGCGGCCCTGGTGGCCGGGATGCCTTGCCTGGCGGTGGGTCCGCAGGAACGCTTCACAGCGCTGATGCAGCGCTACGGGGTATTTCCCCGCAGAGATAACCTGGTGGGGTTAACCATCGATGAGATAGACACCTTCGGGGTAGTAGACGAAGCGTGGACCCTCGTTGAAGCCGGCTTTGAGCCCGACTGCCAGCACCACATGGAAACGGTTTTTACCCTCGGTAATGGGTATTTCGCCAGCCGTGGGACACTCGAAGAAAGTTATCCAGGAGACCATGCCTTAACGCTCGGCCACGGCATCTTTGACGATATGCCCGTCAGCTACACCGAGCTGGCCAACCTGCCCAATTGGCTCGATATGTCGCTGCGGGTTGATGGCGAGCAATTCCGGCTGGACCAGGGCGAAATCGTTCACGCCCGCCGGCACCTGAATTTGCGGCAGGGTATTTTACATCGCGCGGTGCGCTGGAAATCGCCGGGCGGCGTCGTGCTGGATATGACGGTCGAACGGTTTGCCAGTTACCCGCAGCCGCACCTCGGCGGGATGCGCGTGCTGCTCACCGCGGTGAACCGCCCCTGCGACGTGCAGGTTTGGATGGGCATCAACGGCCATGTCGCCAATGACGACCTGCTGCACTGGCAGCCCCTCGCTCAGGGCAGCAGCGACGATGGCATCATCTGGCTGCACAGCCGCACCCGGCACAGCGGCATAGAACTCTGCTCGGCGGCTACCGTGACCACGTCCGCCCAGAGTGAGGTTCACGTGAGGCAGTGCCCCGGCCAGCCCCGCCTGCTGGTGGAGGAGCACCTGGACACGGCACAGACCTTGCAGGTGGACAAACTGGTGTGCTACACCGCGAGTCGCGACAGGGAGGAAAAATCTCGAGACGTCGTGTCCCGCGCGCTTTTTTTGCTGGTAGGGCGAACGTTCGCCCTACTGCGGTCGGAGCAGGGGCAGGCCTGGGCCGATCTCTGGTCGGACTGCGATGTCGTGATTGAAGGCGATTCGGAAGCGCAGCTGGCGATTCGCTTCAACCTGTTCCAACTGCTGGTCGCGGCCCCCCAGCACGACGACCGGGCGAGCATAGGGGCCAAGACCCTCAGCGGGCTTGGCTATCGCGGCCATGTTTTCTGGGATACCGAGATTTTTATCCTGCCCTTCTTCAGCTATACCCGGCCAGCCCTGGCGCGCAATATGCTGGGCTACCGTTACCATACGCTGCCTGGGGCGCGGCGGAAAGCGGCGGGTAATGGTTTCAGCGGTGCGCAGTATGCCTGGGAAAGCGCCGTCACCGGCGACGAAGTCACGCCGACCTGGGTGCCCGGTTTGGACGGAAAAGATCTGGTCCGCGTCTGGACCGGAGACATCCAGATTCACATCTCGGCAGACGTAGCCTACGCCATCATGCAGTACTGGCGGGTGACCGGTGATGATGCCTTCCTGCAGGATTACGGCGCCGAGATCATCCTCGACACCGCGCGCTTCTGGGAAGACCGGGCCGAATTGGAAGACGAGAATGGACAGCGCCGGTACGCGCTGCGTGATGTGATCGGCCCCGATGAATACCACGACCATGTCGACAACAACGCCTTCACCAACCGCATGGCCCAGTGGCACCTGCAGACGGCGTTAACCGTGCTGGGCTGGTTGGACAACAATTACCCGGAGCAGGCTGACCATCTGCGGGAAGCCCTGAACCTGACCCCCGCGGCGCTGATCCACTGGCAGGACATCATCGATAACATCATCCTCCCCCACGATCCAGACACGGGCTTGATCGTGCAGTTCGAGGGCTTTTTCGAACGTGCGCCTATCGATCCGGCAGTCATCGCTGCGACGGATGAATCGATGCAAGTCGTGCTGGGGATTGAAGGCGCCAATGCCAGCCAGGTCCTCAAGCAGGCAGATGTGCTCATGTTGTTGTGCCTGTTCCGCGATGAGTACGGCGAAAAAACCTGGCAGGCAAACTGGGACGCCTACATGCCGATCACCGATCACCGCTACGGCTCTTCCTTGGGGCCGAGTTTCCATGCCTGGGCGGCCTGCGAAATGGATCGGCCAGACGAAGCTTACCGCCACTTTATGCTGGCAGCGCTGGCCGATCTGCGCAATCCGCGCGGCAATGCCAATGATGGCATCCATGCCGCCTCGGCAGGCGGGGTATGGCAAGCAGTGGTTTTTGGATTCGCCGGGCTGCGGTTGGGTAGAGAGGGCCCGGTTCTCAAGCCGCGCCTGCCGTCTCACTGGCGCAAGGTCAGTTTTAAGATCGTCTATCAGGGGCAAAAACGCCGCTTCGATGTCGTGAACGAGTCCCTTGAATGACCCCGAAAGTATGGCGGGGGCGCTCGGCGCGCAACCATACAGAAACGTTCGAACGATTCTATGGAGGTTAGCTGAAATGAGGACCAACTATCGCTTTACCACCGTCATCCTGATTCTGGGGCTGGTGCTGTCGTTCGGCAGTGCCGTCCTCGCTCAAGGTGACACCGTGACCCTGCGGGTGTGGACAGGGTCTTCGTCCCCGGTGGAAAATGAGTTCAAGGAAGCGCAGATTGCAGCATTTGAAGAAGCCAATCCGGATATCGACGTCGAGCTGCTGATTTCGCCGGACTATGGTACGCAGATCCGCGCATCATTTGCCAGCGGCGATTACCCGGAAGTCTTCACCGTCGGTCAGTTTGACTTCCCCCAGTGGCAGGCGGATGGCCTGATAGCGGTGGGCTCCGATATGATTGAAGAGCAGGAAGATATTTACCCGGGCTTGCGTGAAGCCTTCACGGCGGAAGGGGCCCTCTACTGCGCACCCAAAGACTTCTCGACGCTGGCGCTGCTGTACAATATCGATCTTTTTGAAGCCGCCGGGTTGGACCTCCCCGACGGGGAATGGACCTGGGACGATATGGCCGCCGCCGCTGAAGCGCTGACCGACAGCGAAGCAGGCGTGGTCGGCTTCAGCGCCGCCGCCGATAAATTCCGCTGGATGGCCTTCTTCTATGGCAATGGCGCGGAAATCTTTGATGAAGAAGGTAACGTGGCCTTCGACAGCGAGGCGTCGATTGAAGCGCTGACCTTTTACCAGAGCTTCGTCGCCAATGGTACGGGCGACCTGCCGTCGAACCTCAACGCCGGGTGGAACGGCGAGGCTTTCGGCCAGGGCTCCGCGGCGATGACTATCGAAGGAAACTGGGCGATCGGGTACCTGAATGATACCTTCCCCGACCTGAACTGGGGCGTTATCGAAATCCCGCTGGCCCCGAGCGGCGACCGTGGCACGCTGACCTTCACCGAATGCTGGGCCGTCAGCAGCCGTGCCGACGCAGCGGTTGCTGAAGCAGCCTGGACGCTCGTCAACTTCCTGACCGGTGTGGGGGAGCACGGTGCCCAGGCCGTAGCCGAAGCCGGGTTTGGCGTGATGCCGGCCCGTGCGCAGTTCGGCGAACCGTGGCTGGAAACCGTGGGTGAAGCGTACGGTGCTTTCGTGGCGGGTGCTGAATACGCCGTCGCCCCGATCTTCCCCCTGGGTTATGCGGATTTCGACGTGGCCGTGAATGACGCCACCACCCTGGTGATGACCCTGGAAGAAGACGTGGCCGACGCCCTGGAAGAAGCGGCAGACGTCGCCCGCGATATCCAGGCAGAGCTGGAATAAGCGGTAAGTCGTTTCCTTCCAATATCTGAACAGGTGTTGGAAGCTGTTAGCTAGAGAGGGTCGGTACCGGCCCTCTCTAATCACCCCCCCTGATACGCTTGGTTAGAGAGGTAAACACCCATGACTGGCCCGGTAAACGCTATTCCCAGTACTGCGGCTATCCCCACCAGCCAGGTCACGACACAGGCGCAGCAGCAGCGAGCAGATACGCTAGTCGGGATGTCTTTCATGGCACCAGCAGTGATCGTCATCCTCGTTTTTTTGATCATCCCCCTGCTTATGGCCATATTTTTTAGTTTCACGGACTGGTCGGGCACGCGACCACTAGACCAGCCGGATGCCTACCAGTGGGTTGGGTTAGCCAACTACCAGCGCTGGATCATTGATGGGCGGCGCGTGGATGACTTTTACCGCGCCGTGCGGAACACCGTCTACTACGTACTTGGCGTGGTGCCCGTCCAGACTATGTTGGCGATCGTGCTCGCGGTCATTGTGAACCAGAAATGGCTCAGAGGGAAAGGGTTCTTCCGCACCGCGTTTTATTTTCCGTCGATCACGTCATCGATCGTGGTGTCGTTTATTTTCCTTTTTATGTTTTCACAAGGTGGGCCTATCAATGCCGTCCTGGATGCCGTCATTCCGGACTACCAGACGGTGGCCTGGACCACCAACAACGACGGCCTCGTGCACTTGCTGCTGGACAAGGTCGGCGTTACCGAGCAAACAGTTGGCGGCTGGGCCGAAGCAGAAATTTTCGACATCAAAATCTGGGACTGGATCAGCGGCCCCAGCGTCGCGATGTTCACCATCATGGCCCTGGCCATCTGGACCACGACCGGCACCATGATGGTGATCTTTTTAGCAGCGCTGCAAAACGTGCCCACCAGCGTCTACGAAGCCGCCGAGGTGGACGGCGCCAATGGCTGGCAAACCTTCCGGCATATCACGCTGCCGCTGTTGAAACCCACCACGTTTTTCGTAATCACCCTGGGGCTGATCGGCACCTTTCAGGTCTTCGATCAGATTTACGTGCTGCAAAACAACCAGACGGGACGGACCACCACCTCGGTGGCCTACCTGGTGTATGCCACCGCCTTTAGGGGAACCAGTCCCAGCCTGGCCGAAGCCTCCGCCATCGCTATTGTGCTGTTCATCATCATCTTTGTGGCGACGGTGTTACAGCGCACCTTTGTCGGCGGCGATCGAGCGGAAGCCTAAGGGGAGGTGACCATGACCGCACAAACACTTAGCGGGCCAACTATCAACCGGCGCGAACGTTTCGTTCGTATCGTACTGGGCGTGCTCGGCGCTGCCCTGCTGATCGCATTCGCCGTCATCGAGCTGGTGCCCTTCGTGCTGACGGTTGCCAACTCCTTCAAGTGTGATGCCGCTGTCGAAAACCGGCCGATGGCCTTCATTCCGCGGCTGGAATCGATCACCTGCCGCAATGAAGCCGGTGAGTTCATTTCCGCCGAGGATCAGGTGGATGGCATGTTTTTTTACCCATCGACCGATGGTTATGCCCATGTCATGGCCGATCAACTGCCGCGCTGGTTCTTCAATACCGCCTTTCTCTCCATTGCGGTGACGCTGTTGAAGCTGGTGTTTGACTCGATGGCCGGGTATGCCCTGGCTCGCCTGAGTTTTCCTGGCAATCGGCTGATGTTTTTTATCATTCTCGGTACGATGATGATCCCTGGCGTGGTCTTGATCATTCCGCGCTTTTTGCTGTTGAAACAGCTTGGCCTGCTGAACTCCTACCAGGGCTACATTGTCACCGGGGCAGTCGATGCCTTTGGCATCCTGTTGATGAAGCAGTTCTTCGAATCAATCCCCAAGGAAATTGAAGAAGCGGCGCAGGTGGATGGAGCCAGCCGCTTCCGGGTCTTTTTCCGCATCGTGCTGCCCATGGCCACGCCCGCCCTGACGGCCCTCGCCATCTTCAGCTTCCAGGGGGGGTGGAACGATTTCATGAATGCGCTGGTGATTCTTGGCGGCAATACGGACCTTTATAACCTTCCGCTCGGGCTAACCGTACTGCGTGGCTCCGGGCAGGATATTCAGTACGATCTGGTGCTGGCCGGCTCGGTCATCACCACGATACCGATGGCCGTGATCTTCCTGTTTTTCCAGCGTTATTTTGTCGAGGGCGTCAGCTACAGCGGGCTTAAGGGGTAAAGAGGCTGGCCAGGCAGGGGGCGTTGGCCACCGGCAAGAAAGGGGTCTGTAATGGTCATTCTAACCATCTATCGGGAAGTTTTCGAACACGTCAATGTCCGTGGCTACATTTACATTTGGGCCAACATCCTGTGGTTCGTATTATCCCTGCCGATTGTCACTGCACCTGCCGCCTGGTCAGGATTGGTATCTCTCAGCCGTCAAGCACAGTCGCAGCCCCAGGTTAGCCTGGGAGATTTCTGGGAAGGCTTTCGGGCTAACCTGGGACGCAGTGTCGTCATCAGCCTGGTGACCCTGGTTATTTTGTACGTCAACATGATCAATATAATGGCCTTTCAAGCGGAGAGCGCGCTGTTCACCGGTTTTTTGCGTGTCTTGTGGTTCAGTTCGATTCTATTGTGGTTAAGCATTCAGCTCTATCTATGGCCGTTGTTGGGCGAGATGGAAACCCCCACCTTACTTGGCGGCCTGCGTAATGCCGTGGTCATGGTGCTGCAAAACCCGCTGTTCACGCTGGGCGTGTGGGTGGGTATCCTGGCCCTGGTGGTACTCAGCATGATTTTTTTCCCGGCATGGTTCCTGCTCACCGGCAGCGTACTGGCAGTGCTGACGACGAGAGCGACACTGAATCGACTGCAAGCAGCCGGGCATCAACAAACGACGGTTCCGGTTCAGCGCTTTCCAAACTGAGCATCCGGGCAACTCCTGAGGAGACCGCCAGACGAAACATGGGTTGTCTCTCCTGCCTTATGTCCGGCCTGTATCGGCCCAAGATTCCGACCGCAGTACATCAAGCTGACCCTTTTTTCAAACCGTCCTCGTCCGTTGCGGCCTACTGAACTTGACAGCACCCCACCCTGAATCATAGGATAATGAACAGGGGCGGTTGTTTTCCTCGCGCCATATTCGCTTGGCAATGACGGGGAATAACACCGGTCATTGCCAGCGCCACTGTCCACGCTGCACGAAAATAAGTTCACTTGGAGGTACAAAGCATGATTCACACACTGCAGCGAGCAGCCTCAGTATTTTTGGCTGCCATTCTGCTGTCGGGTGCGTTGCCAGTGATAGCACAAGGACCGGGCGACGGCGAGCCATTCGGCCTCGTCATCCGCATGGAAGGGGATCGCTCCTGGGGCAGCAGTCTCGTCAACGAGTACTGGCTGGCACCAGAGAACGGTACACCGCGTTATGAACTCCTTATGGAAACAACGGCGACCACTGTGCAGACTTGCCACTACAGTGTGACTGGCTCACCGGACAGCTTCGATGTCACACGCCGGCAACTCGATGTGACGGCCACACTGACCGACCTGCAGACGGGCGAAGTGCTGGGCCGCGAGCAACTCATGGGGAGGCGCCCGAATTCGTGCGCGCCGATAGCGAGCAACCCACACGTGATCTGGGGCGTTCCCGACCCGCAGGTGTTCCTGGACTGGTTCGGCCCGCTGGTCGAGGCGACGGCTGACCTGCCCTCCGCGCCCTTCACCGTGCTGGGCGACTCGTTTACTGCTCTGGCGCTCAGCGCAGACGGCACGCTGTTGGCGGCGGCGGACTTCGAATCCGCTGATCTCAATATCTGGGACCTGCAAAGTGGCGAAATGCTGCTGGATATCGAGGTCGGCCCCATGGGCGCGGGCAATGGGCTGCACTTCAGCCGCGACGGGACGCGCCTTCTAACTGCGGGCGACGGCGTATATGCCTATCTGCTAGACACCCACTCTGGCGAGGTTTTGCTACGTTTTGGCCTGGACAGAGATGGCGTGGTCACGGACGCACGCTTCAGCCCCGATGAGCAGATCGTAGCCACCAGCGGTAGGGATGTGCGGCTCTGGGATGCCAATAGCGGCGACCTGCTGCAAACCTTTGCGCCGTCAGACATGGCCCAGAGCGTGCGCTTCAACGCTGCCGGGACACAACTGCTGACGGCGTCCGGTTCGCGTGCGTACATCTGGGACATCGAGAGCGGCGAGCACGTGGTAGTTTTCGAAGGCCATCAGGACTATGTCGAGCGCGCGATCTTCAGCCCGGACGAGACGCAAATTGCGACGATTGGCTGGGACAGGATTCGCATCTGGGACGTCGCAACCGGCGATGAACTGGCGCGCTGCACGGGCGGGGAGGAGGAGGAGAAGTTTACCTTGGCTTACAGCCCGGACGGGGTCTATCTGGCGAGTGGTAGTTTCTTGACGCTACGCCTGTTGGATGCCGCGACCTGTGAGCAGATCACGGCGCTGGAACGTGACGATACGCGCGACATGGTATTCAGCCCGGATGGGTTGCGGCTGATCGTGTCGGGATACAGCGGCATCACGACCTATTACGTCGCCGACCTGCTGGAGACAACGGACGAGTAGCCAGAGGCAGGCCGGGGGGTGCGTGCAAAACCTGTCACTGAAGTACGTGGCAGAAATGAGCGGTGGCGTTATGGCCCTCATCCCCCGGCCCCATCTCCCTCAGGGCGAAGGGTGTAAGCGCGCCGTTAATCCCGCGCCCTGCTGCCGCAGACGACCCGCCTCAGCATGGCCGCCGCCGGCCAGCCGACCGAGAACGACTTTGCCGAACGCCTGATCCGCACCATTGAAGCAGAGACGGTTGACCTGTCTGATTATCACGACTACCCTGACGCCTATCGTCACGAAAGATGATCACCAGCCAGTGCCAGTGAAATTCGTCGAGCCTCTGGGAGTGGTTGTCCCTGTTGATCGACCGGCCACACCGCGCCGTCGATGCCCCGGGTGCGCACCCGGCCTGGCGCATAGGCGTTATTCACCAGTTGCGGCGCATCTAGCAACCCCAGTGCCACGGCCTCGCTGAGAACCTGCGGGTTGCTCAGGGCATCGGCTTCGCCCGGCGCCAGCATCCGGATAGCTTCGATCAGGCGTTCTGTCTCCGCTATCAATTCCGCTTTCCGGCGCACCACGGCCGGGTCCCACGTCATGTCCGGGTTCCCCCGCAGCGCCGTATCGACCACCGCCTGCGTCATGACGGCGCTGTCGACGACCTCATCGGCCGTGGCGGCATGGTCCGCTTCGGTATAGCCCACCACGTGAATAATATGCGGTTTTAGCGCCATTTGCAGCATGACGCTCTGCGCCAGATGCGCCCTGGCCCGCCGCCCATCGACCGGAAAACTCAGCAGGCCGGTGCGCGTCTGTCGCCAGATGCGGAAGTCCGCCGAGGCGAAGGCCTCCGTCATCTCCACCAGGGCTAAGGCGCGGGCGAGGTCCATCGCATTGGATAGCTGCGGTGGACTCTGGAACATGTAGGTCATGATGTAGTCGCGCACGCCAAAATGCCGGGCATTATAGGCATACAGATAGGCCGAGGCGCAGACCACGACATCCGGCGCATCCCGCATCCCCCAGTGATAGGACTCATTGCCCTCTACCGGGATATCTCGTGCGCCGTGCCATTCCATGAGCGCCTGGTGTTCCTGGATCGACTGGGCCAGCGGCGAAGGGCCGCGCCCGTCCATGGCGTTGAACCAGAACAATGAAGTGGCGCACCAGGCATTGTGGACGGTCCGGGTGAGCATGTCGGCGTAACGAATATGACCGGCCGTGCCGGAGTAAGATCGCAGCAGGGGGTAGTTGCCGCGCCGGCTGGCCTGGTAGAGCTGGCGCAGATCATCTTCGGTGCGGAAAGGGACGCCGCCGGCGCCTTTGCTCCTGGGGCTTTGCCGGGCTGGATGAAAAAAATGCGCCTGCGCATCCTGGTCGGCACCCAACGAGATCACGTCCAGCACACCGGCTTCCGCGATCCGGGTTATACCCTCGACCGTGGGCTGAATCGTATGGGCCGGGATACCGAAGTGATGCCGGAGAAGCGGAGCGGGCGCTTTCCACCGAATCCGATCCACCGTGCGCTGCGGAAAACTGGCTGCCCCTTCCGCTTCAAAGGTCCGACCTTCCAACGCCTGCCGGATAAGAAACGGCGACTCATCGCCGGAGAAAACGGCGTCGAAGTAACCGGCCTCCCTGGCGACAGCCGCAACCGGCGGTGTTCCCCCAAAGAATATCCGCTTGCGACCCAGGACACCCGCTGCTTCCAGCATTCCCCGCAGGTCGGCGAGCAACGTGCGAGCATTCTCCGCAGTCAGGCGGTAGCTGACGCCCACCACATCCGGGTCGAAGGCGATGACGGCATCCACAAACGATTCCAGATCGGTGGCAGGACCCGTAAAGTGCGTCTCATAACCCGCTGCCTCGGCAATACCCAGGAACCGCGTGACGCCCGCCACGTGCACACAGTCGCCCAGGCTGCCGGCCAAAACCTTTTTGTTGGTCATCACGCTAAGGCCTGTTATTGACAGCTTCTGTTTCGGCGATTTCTGGTGGTTCAGTGATACCGGTGTTGACGAGGCGCGTGATCTCGGCCAGTGATAAGCCGACCAGTCCCATTTTCTCCAGGGTACGGCCGCGATACCGGTAGTCGGTATCGGCGATCACGCTGGCCAACTGGATCATCGCGTCAATGGCCCACACGTCGACCCCGAAGCGGCGCCCCAGCTCAGAGATGGGGACCAGGCTGAACGGCACGTCCTCAAAGATATAGCGATGCCGTATCTGACGAGGGGCCATGATCCCTTTATAGCCAGGATTATCATGTATCGCTTCGTAGAGGTTCTCGCCGTGGGCCGAGTAGGCGCGGGAGAGCCATTCACGAGCCGTCTGGGCCCGGACGTCCATCGCCATGGCGACGGTCACCCGCTCGCGGTCCATACGCTCTAGCACGTGGGCAGTAGAAGGGGTAACGCCCTCGACATAAAATTCGAAGTCGCCGCCGGTGGCTTCAATCCACCCGGCATTGAGCAGCGTCAAGGCGGGGTGAAAGACGGCCCCCATATTGTTGAGACTGGTATGAAGCACATTGGGGGCAGCGATGAACTGCGGATAAATCTCTTGCAGGATATCGAGCACATCCGGCGTGCGCGTGGCCGGAAGGGCAGCCAGCGGGACCGTATTCTTGCGGCGGAAGATATGCGCCTGCGCCGGGCCGATACTCCGGCTGGCAAAGATAAAGGTTTCGGCCTCGGCAATGATGACGTCTGCCGTGCACCCGCTCTCCTGTAACGTATTCCGGAACTCAAATGCGCCGCCGGTCCGGCCCGGATTCAAAACGATGATCTGCCCATCTTTGAGGTGCGGGGCGCAGGCTAACGCGATGTCACGATGCCCGGAAGCCGGCACCACAACCAGCGCGATATCGGCACTATCTAAAGCCCGGGCGATATCATCGGTCACGACAGGGATTCGGCCAAAGCCCAGCCGGCCGTCTTCAAGGGTGACCTCGATGCCGCCACGCGCAATGATCTCCTCCACATTTTCATAGTGGCGATTATAGAGCCTGACCGCGTAGCCCCGCAGCGCCAGATCGCCGGCCATACTTTTGCCGCCATGACCGGCCCCGATCACGGTGATTTGCAGGTCCATTTTCATCCGCCAAGCACTCTCTGCCAAGCTGCATCAAAGATCGTACCTACTCTAGTATTGTAGCGCGCCTGCGTTAGAAGCTACATCAAAAACGCTATCGTTTGGATGAACGTAGGATTGATAAAACCTTGTAAGTTTGGGAAATCACAAAGCCGTGGGCGAGCTTGTTCGTCCTCATTCCCCGGCTTGATGCTTGCACCAGGGGGAAAGCTTCAATGCCAGGTGCGTCAACGCGGCCTCTTTCCCGGCCAGCGTGCCAAACACCTGTTTGCCGCTGGGTTTGGGCCGTTGTTGAGCCCTATTGGAGGCTTGCTCATCTGGCAACAGCGCCTGGATGACGTCCTCCGCGCTGCGCACATAGGGCGCAATGGTGTAGGTTGCCATCACCATCGCCTCTTTCTTGGCCGTTTTCTTCTCCCCGCGCCCGCGTCTGGCCTGGGACGGGGGACTGTTTTCACGGTTCATGGGTATCCCCTTGCCGTCGGCCAGGGCCACCAGAATGCGGTCGTGTTCTCCGGCGGTAGGTGTTTCTCGCTGCTCGTAGTACGCCGCGACCTCTAAGGCGTGTTCGGCCATTACCTGCTGCGCTGACCGTTTGGGCACCTGCCAGCCAAACCAACGCGCCAACAAGCCCACCGCTTCCCCTTCCGGTTTGAGCACGCTCAGTTCACCCACCATGTCTTGCACCCAATCTGAGTATTTCCGTTCCGGCAAACTCAACGCTTCGTCCAAGGGATGCTCGCCGCTCTGCCCTTTCCGCCAATTGTATCCCCGCTCCACTTCCACCTCGCCAAAGATCGACAGATAGGCCCGCATCTTCTGTCCGGCATAGGGCTTGCCCCCTTCATCGCTTTGTCGCCCTGCTTGCTCTGCTTCACTGTGGGTCGTGAAGAACAACTGCATCAATTCGCGCCCCAGCGCCAATAACCCCTGGAACAATTGCCGTTCCATCTGATCCGCTGTCGCACTCGCTGCTTCTTCACCGCTTGCCATGGCAATAAGCAGATCGACACCGCTATGGATATTTTCCGCTATACTGGTACTATCGAAAGACATGAGACCTTCTTGGTGATGGTTTTGTGGAAAACCTTATCATCCCTCTTTGGTCTCTGTCTTTCAATTCTGCGCCTTCTGTCTCTCATAACTCAAAGTAGCCGCACCCAACAAAATTAAGCACTATCGTCGCCTTTTCTCGCGTTTCGACAAACTCGACCGGCGTTTTCTTGGGTTCCCACTGTGCCAGAATGGATGCAACAACTCCGACCTAAAGTTTAGAGTAGAATGTGGGGCGGAGAAAAGGACGAAGCAAAATGTCAGCAAGCAATGGCAAGTACCCGCCAACCGAGGTCCAACCACGCGCCACGCGGCGACGGTTCACGGCAGCCTATAAGCGCCAGATCGTGGAAGAAGCGGCCCAGTGCGGGTATGGTGACGTGGGGGCGCTGCTGCGGCGGGAAGGGTTGTACCACTCGAATCTGGCGAAGTGGCGCGCAGAATACGCTGCCGGAAGCCTGGACGACAAGCCACGCGGACCGCGTGCCAACCCGACTGCCACTGAAGTGAAACGCCTGGAGCGGGAGAATGCCCGTTTGCAGCGCAAGTTGGCACAAGCGGAGGCCATTATCGAGGCACAAAAAAAGCTCGCCAGGCTGTTGGAGAGCCAGCAGGAGGACGAGACACCGTGACCGCCATCGCCCAGGAATTGAGTCAATCGGTGGGGATAGCGCAGGTCTGTCAGACCCTGGGTGTGCCCCGCAGCCGCCTGTATCCACGTCAGCAGGCATCGGGATCGTCACGTCCCACGCCCGCTCACGCCTTATCTGCCGAGGAACGCGCCGAGGTGCGGACCGTGATGAACAGTGAGCGCTTCATAGATCGTGCGCCGCGTCAAATCTATGCTGCTCTGCTGGATGAGGGCACCTATTTGTGCCACTGGCGCTCCATGTACCGGATTTTGCATGATTTTTCCGAGGTGCGTGAGCGGCGAAACCAGCGCCGACACCCCGTTTACCAAAAACCGGAACTGCTGGCCGAGGGTCCCAACCAGGTATGGAGTTGGGACATCACCAAACTGCGCGGACCTGCCCAATGGACGCATTTCGCCCTGTACACCGTGCTCGACATCTTCAGCCGCTTCATTGTGGGCTGGATGATTGCTGAACGGGAGAGTGCCGAGCTTGCCCGGCAGCTCATCGCCACTGCTGCGGCTAACCAGCACATCCAGCCGGAGCAGTTAACGCTCCATGCCGATAATGGCAAACCGATGAAAGCCAAGACCCTGGCGCTGCTGTTGAGTGATCTGGGCATCGAAAAAAGTCACTCACGCCCCTATGTCTCGGATGATAATCCTTTCAGCGAAGCCCAGTTCAAAACCGTCAAATATCATCCCACTTACCCGGATCGCTTTGGCTGTGTGCAGGATGCCCGTGCCTGGGCACGTCCACTCTTCCACTGGTACAACTATGACCATTACCATTCCGGCTTGAATTTGCTCACCCCTGCCAGCGTTCACTATGGGCAAGCTGAAGGGGTTCGCCTACAGCGGCAGTCAGTGCTAGCGGCTGCCTATGCTCAATTTCCGCAGCGTTTTGTGCGCGGGGAACCGGTGGTTAAGGGAGCGCCTGATGCGGTGTGGATCAACCCACCCGTCGAGCCAAATCTTCCTTAATCTTTTTACTGGAGTTGTTGCAAGTCCTTGACACATTCCGATCCCAGAAATCTCAACCGATTCCACCCATCTCCGAACTAGATGTTTAGCCGTAAATGTTGTCCTCATATCCTTCCGCAAAGGCAATATCGATATAATTTTTGTGACGAGAATTCCTCGGCTTAGCAGCTGCGCAGACCGCCCCCACGCCCCTCTGCCCCGCCAAACTCGTCACAAAAGTGTCATTTTGGCGCGAGTTTTTTTGACTTTAACGAGGCTGCTTAATCGTCCCCCTACCCTCCAGGTGTCAGCGCCAGCAGCAGTACGATCACCAACAGCACAGCCGCCACAGCAATCCCCGCGATCACGTACAGTAGCAAACGTCGGCCCTGGTCCAACGTCGACAGTTTGCCGAGAACCTCACCGACCGCCAGGCAGCAGACGCGGTGCGCTCACGCATCGATTGGAAGTATGCCCTGAGCCTGGAGCTGACCGACGCAGGATTCGACTTCTCGGTGCTCAGCGAGTTTCGTCAACGGCTATTGGATCATGAAGCCGGTGAACGGCTGCTCGACGAGATGCTGGCCCAGTTCACGGCGGCAGGGTTGCTGAGCAGCGGCGGCATCCAGCGCACCGACTCGACGCACGTCATCGCCAGCGCGGGCGCGACCAGCATAGCGATCAGGGCAACGACACAGACTTTTCTGGTAGACATAGTTTCCTCCCTTTTCGAACATTTCCGTTCGCGGCAGTCAGGGCCTCATGAGGCTGAATACATTGTGCAGTCAAGGCAGCCCGCTGAGAAGGCTGGCATAAGGCGGGTAGGGGGCGGGGAAAAGTATAGGTTCGCCGGATACCGGTTATAATGCTGGTAACAACACGGACATTCTCCGGGGAGGTATCCGCGTGGATACGGTCAAAGCGATCAAAGGCTATGAGCTTCACGAGCGCATCGGCAGCGGTGGCTTTGGAGTCGTACATCGTGCGACACAGACCACCGTCGGGCGCGAAGTGGCGATCAAGATTATCCTGCCCCATTTCGCCAACCATCCCGACTTCATCCGCCGGTTTGAGACCGAGGCGCAGATCATCGCCCGACTGGAACACCTGCATATCGTCCCCCTCTACGATTACTGGCGTGATCCCGACGGTGCTTTTCTCGTGATGCGCTGGCTGCGGGGAGGCAATCTTCGCGATGCGCTGGCGAATGGCCCCTTTGAACTGGAAACCGCCGCGCTGTTCATGGATCAGATCACCTCCGCGCTGGCAGTGGCACATCGCAACGAGATCATTCACCGTGACCTGAAACCAGCCAACATATTACTGGATGAGGATGGGAATGTTTACCTGTCCGACTTTGGGATCGCCAAAGACGCCGCTAAAACAGAGAGGGCATTCACCGGCACCGGTATGGTGCTGGGATCGCCGGATTATCTATCGCCGGAGCAGGCCCGCAGCGAACCAGTTGCCCCACAAACCGACATCTACAGCCTGGGCATCATGCTCTATGAAGTGTTGACCGGCCACCATCCCTTCCCGAACCTGTCCTCGGTCGAGCGTTTGTATAAGCACCTGAACGAACCGCTACCATGTATTGATTCGCTGCCTCCTGAAATTGTCGATGGTGTCGATGCCATCATCCAGAAAGCAACAGCCAAGAACCCGACCCAGCGTTACCAGGATGTGCTGGAAATGGCCGCCGATTTCCGCCGTGAAGCCGACCTTAGCAAACGATCCCCGGAAAGCATCGTTGAGCAGTTAACACTCCGCGAACAGGAAATCCTCCAGATGGTTACTGAGGGGTGCAGCAACAAAGAAATCGCCGAACAGCTTTTTGTGACAGTGGCGACGGTCAAATGGCATATCCGGCAAGTGTATCAAAAGCTGCATGTGCGCAGCCGGGTGCAGGCCATCATGCGCGCGCGGGATCTCCACTTGGTCGGCTCAGACACCATCACTGAACCCGCTTCCGGTGAACCGACCTACATCACGCTGCCTGAACCGGAAAACCCGTACAAGGGCTTGCGCGCGTTCCAGACCGCCGACGCGCGCGATTTCTTCGGGCGTGAGAAGCTGGTGCAACGGCTGGTTCAGCACCTGGGCGGGCCCGACAAGCCATCCCATTTTCTGATGGTAATAGGGCCTAGTGGCAGTGGCAAATCAAGCGTGGTTAAGGCCGGGTTGGTCCCGGCGCTGTGGCGTGGCGATCTGCCCGGCTCGGAGCGGTGGTTCGTGGTGGAGATGACCCCCGGCACGCATCCCTTGGACGAACTCGAAATTGGGTTGACGCGAGTTGCTGCCAACCAGGCGGGTAATCTCCGTGAGCACCTGGAGCGTGACCTCCGCGGTCTGGTACGGGTAGCTGGGCTGATCCTGCCTGACGATGGCAGCGAGCTGGTGGTCATCGTGGATCAGTTCGAAGAGGCATTCACGTTGGTGGAAGACGAAGCCAGGCGCACGCAGTTTCTTGATCTGCTGCATACGGCTGCCACCGATCCGCGCAGCCGAGTGCGGGTGATCATTACCCTACGCGCCGACTTCTATGACCGTCCGCTGCATTATCCCCAGTTCGGTGAACTGGTGCGTACCCGCATGGAAACAGTGATGCCGCTTTCGGCGGATGAACTGGAAGCGACGATTGTCAGACCGGCAGCGCGGGTGGGTGTGTCATTTGAATCCGGGCTGGTGTCGACCATTATCGGCGATGTGCAGTACCAGCCGGGTGCGCTGCCCCTGCTTCAATACGCGCTGCGGGAGTTATTCGAGCAGCACACTAACCGCATGATGACCCACGAGGCCTATCAGGCGTTGGGGGGAGCGACCGGCGCACTAAGCAGGCGCGCCGAAGAGTTGTATCACGAGCAGGATGAGGAAGGCCAGACGATCCTCCACCAGATGTTCCTGCGGCTGGTTACGCTGGGAGAAGGTGTTGACGACACCCGGCGGCGCGTGCCACGGTCCGAGTTGTTCGCCATAACCGGAGACGAAGACCGCATGGACGAAGCCATCGACACCTACGCTGCTTACCGCCTGCTTACGCTGGATCACGACCCGGCGACCCGGCGGCCCACAGTGGAGATCGCCCACGAGGCTATTCTGCGCGAATGGGAGCGACTGCGTACCTGGCTGAACGAGAGCCGCCATGACATCTACCAGCAGCGCCTGTTAGCAGCAGCTTCTGCTGATTGGCAGAATGCCAACCGTGACCCAAGTTACTTACTGCATGGCACACGCCTGGAACAGTTCGAAAGCTGGGCCACCGAGACGCCGCTCGCTCTGACGCATGAAGAACGCGAGTTCCTGGAAACCGGTATAACCGTGCAGCGCCAGCATGAAGAAACCGAGCGCCAAAGGCAGGCGCACGAATTGGCATTGGCGAAAAAAGCAGCGGAATCGGCTCAACAAGCCGCTAAAGCGGCCCAACAAGCTGAGGCATCGCAGCGTCAGTCCGCCAATCGGCTGCGCTATTTGGTGGCTGGCTTGGGTGTATTCCTGGTGCTGGCTGTGGCCCTTTCCACGTTCGCGTTTGGAAAAGAACGCGAGGCCAATGACTCTCGGCAGAGAGCCGAACGCGAAGCCACCGTGAATCACAGCCTGGTTCTGGCAGCTAACGCGCGCGAGGAATCTGAAGTTGGGAAAGGGGACCTGGCCTTGCTGTTGGCGCTGGAGGCAACCCACATCGACCAACCCCCAGCGGACGCCAGAAATACGCTGGCAAACGTGGCGTTTTCTGCGGGAACGCGGCTGGTCTTGCAAGGGCATAACAGTGAAGTCAGGGCTGTGGCGTTTAGTCCTGATGACCATGTGCTTCTGTCTGCCGGCTGCGTCCAGCCTGCGCCTGAGACCCAGGAATGTACTCGAAGCGAACTAATCCTGTGGGATATCGCCAACGGGACTGTACAACGCCGGTGGGAGAGTCACACAGATTGGGTAAATGCGGTGGCCTTCGATCCTATCCCCAACCGGATGGAGCACATCATTGCAGTTTCTGCTTCTGCCGACGGGATGCTCATTGCGTGGGACACCGCGACCGGCCAGGAGATTTATCGCCTGGAAGGCCATGCCGGCGCGGTCAACGACGTAGTGTTTGTACCCGGACAGCACGCCATACTGTCGGCCTCGGACGATGGTACTGCGATTCTCTGGAGTGCCGACAGCGGTGATATGCTGCGGCGCCTGGAAGGCCATTCAGCACGCGTGAACACTGTTGCTGTCAACCCGGATGGTACCAGGGCGGCCACGGCATCTGCCGACGGTTTTATCATCGAATGGGACATTGACCCTGACTCCCCAATGTTTGGGCAGGCCGTTCAGCAGTTTGAAGGTCATGGGTCGGACGTCATAGGGGCAGTCTACGCGCTGGGTGGTACGACGATTCTTTCCCACAGCGCAGACCTTACCTTCCGCTTGTGGGATACCGAAACCGGCGATGAAATCCGGCAGCGGGTCATAGGGGCGTATGGCGTGTCCATGGTTATCAGCCCGAACGGCCATACCGTCCTATTTCCGATTGGAGAGTTTCTCTACTTATGGGATATCGAAGTCTGGTGGCAAGACCAGCCAGTGGCTGGACATGCCGGAGTTATCTGGGATGCGGATTTCAGTTCAGATGGCAGGTTTGCAGCAACTGCTTCGAATGATGGGACAGTGCGGCTGTGGAATTTCGGTGCACAAGAAGAGGCATACCGCTATACCCCTGGGATGCCAGCCAGCGCGGTCGAAGTCAGTCCCGATGGCAGTCGCCTTGTTGTCGGCGAAGGGTGGTCGGTGGGCGATCTGTGGGTCTATGACACAACAACCAAAGAATTGGTACGCACTATCCCGGGGCCAGGTCTCGCTGTGTCGCCGGGGGCCATTGCGCTTGATCCCGGCGGGCGTTACGCGCTGGTCGGCGCTATTGAATTGAGTAGCCAGTCGGTAGTGACGCAGCTCACCTTATGGAATGTGGAGACTGGTGAGGAAATCCGGAACTTCGCCAATCACGAGTTCCAGTGGCGTAGCGTGGCACTCAGTCCCGATGGCCGGCTGGCGCTAAGTGGAACGCAAGACTTTGGCGACGAAGAAATCGGGGGCGAGTTGATCCTGTGGGATATTGAAACCGGCCAGCAGGTCCGGCCGTTCGACACAACCCAGGACATCACGTCCGTTGCGTTTAGCCGGGATGGGAGGCGCGCGATTTCCGGATCGTGTTACTTCTCAAGTGCGGTGGTGTGGAACGTTGAAAATGGTCAAGCGATCCGGGAATTTCCTGACCAGCCTTGCATACTTGATGTGCTCTATGGGCCGGATGAAACGACGATCGTCTCAGCCGCTAACGAAGGTAGTATCACCGAATGGGATGTTGAAACAGGCGAATGGGTCCGGCAGTTTGTCGGGCATGATGGCCCGGTCTGGAGCCTGGACTTAAGTCCAGACAACCGGACAATGGCGTCCGGTTCATCCGATGGTACCGTCATTATTTGGGACTATGCAACGGGAAACATGCTGCGCCGTTTCGAGGGGCACATGGGATGGGTTTTTGATGTGGAATTCAGCCCGGACGGCGAGCGCCTGTATTCAGCCTCTGCGGATGGTACGGTCCGGGAGTGGCAGGTAAGCGGCTGGGAATTGGATGACCTGTTCAACTGGGTGCATGAGAACCGCTACCTCCGCGAGTTCACGTGTGAAGAACGAGCGCAGTACCGCGTCGAGCCACTGTGCGAGTAACTCTCAATGGAAATTGCCAAGCTTACTGTCAAGTAATTCGATTGCAAAGATTCGTTTCATCGATAACAATCGTGGAGACAATATACAGGCAATCCTTACATTTAGGGCACCTTGGCATGAGTCCACTCCTGTGCAACCAGCTTGACGGGTGAAAAAGTGATGCGCCGCCCCGGCACAAAGCAGGCGGCGCGTTCAATTTCCCAGTCAGCACCTTTAAAATGAACCTGGACCAGGGTCTGCTCGCCGGTCGAGCCGGTGAGCACCCACGCCTGAAGGGGCCACAGCACAAGGCTGTAGTCGTTGACCGACAGCACGTACCACTGCTGGCCCGGCTGCGTTCATCTGCCGGATCGACCTTGTAGTCGCCGAACAGGGGCAGCTACCCCAGGTTCTTACGCTTCTGGCCCTTGGCCAGCGAATGGCAGGTACATTCGGGACTCGTGATCAGGATGTCGGTCGTGGGATAGCGGCGCGGGTCCACCTGGCTGATGTCGGCCAGGACGTGGTCGGTCTGTGGGAAGTTGGTGTTGTGCGTCTCGATGGCCAGCTCCCAGTGGTTCATCGCCAGGATGACTTCGGTGCCGGCGGCGGACGCGCCCAGCGAGCTGCCGCCCGCGCCGCAGACCTGGTCTGTCACCGAGATGGATGAGGTTGTGGGTTGTGCCATGCGTTCCCTTCCTGTAAACGAAAGAGGCGGTCCGTTGACCACCTCCTGTTGCGAAAACTGCTATTCTGTTGTGTGACAGCTAGCTTGTGCCGAAAATCACCTCACGCGATCCGCTGCGTGGAGAGGGGCGGGCCAGCCTCCCCTAAAACCCCCCAACCACGGATCAGCGATTTATTCAGGGACGAGGGACGCCCAACATACCCGAAACCCGAGGCTATCGCCCCGGGAGAGCAGACTGCCCCTTCGGCGGAAGGCAGCGCGCGCGAAGTTACGATCGTGGTTCCATGATCCGCCGCGCACCACCCGTGCGCGCCACCATGTTGTGCCTGTAATGGCCGGGCTTCTGTGCACGTTCAGGCACCATTCCCACACATTGCCGGCCATGTCCAACGCCCCAACCGGTGACGTCCCCTCCGGATACCGGTCCACCGGCGTAGTCCGTCCAATTTCGCTTTCATTCGTATTGGTACGACCGGCCTCCCATTCAGACCCCCAGGGATACGCATTAGTAGGCTCACCCCCGGTGGCCGCCTGCTGCCACTCCCACTCAGTCGGCAGACGAATCTCGTATCCCAACCGGTCGCTTAACCACCGGCAGAAGACCACCGCATCAAACCAGGACACATTCTCTCGTGGATGGTTTGTTATAGGCCATTTCTGCTCACCCGGGTTACTCTTATGATTATCGTCAGCGGCCAGCTTCTCCCACCAATTATGGTCATGAAAACCATCTGGATCATCGATGAATGCCTGAAACTGAATATACGTGATTGGATACTTGGCGATGTAAAACGGCTCGACCTCAAACGTGCCTGCGCCATCTTCCAGTTCAATGGTACCGCCTGGCACTTCGCACCATACGATGTCCGGCAAGCCATCTGGCCGTAAACCGATTCCAGGAGGTAAGGAGTTTCTGATTTCCGTTGGTAGATTTTTCTTGACATAAGTCGATGGAGAAGACTTGCTCGCCTGGATATACGTTCGCTTCACAGGTCTTTTTGGTTGTCGACCTGTCTTAGCCTGTATCCGTGACGAACGCTTGCTTCGTTGGAGGTCCGATGGCTGTGTAGAACTTTGCTCAGGAAGAGGCTCCGGGGCTACAACTTCGCCTTCACCAGTTCCGGGTGAGCATACCTTTGCCAGTCTGCTATAAAAACCCGCTGACGGTGTCCGGCCATTGGTCACATCCACATACTGCGTGGTTATCAGCAGGGGAAACCTCTCACCACGCAGTAGAAGCGGAAAAATGGGTTTTCCCTTGTCTAGAGCAAACAGAATTTCACGCTCTACCCACTCCGACTCGTGCGAGGAAGATGTCATCACTACGATAAAAGCCGCGCAGCCTTCAATGGCCTCGATGATCGTTCTGAACCACCGCTCACCATAATCAATGCGCTCGTCATTCCAGACGTCAAAGCCGCGCTCAAGCAGGGCGGCTTCGAGCCGCTGGACATATTCCCGGTCCTCATGACTGTAGGAGATAAAGACGTGGCTCACGGCTCCCCCTTGACTGCTCCGATTTACTCCATCTCTATGATACCGCAAGGGGGATAAGATGGCCTGTGAGCCAGGGGTAAAATACCCATCTGTGCTGACACTCTCTAAAACATCAACCCCACCACCAGCCCGATACCGAACCCGATACACACCCCCCACATCACCGCCAGCCAGAGCTGGCGTTTGAGGGCGTTGTGGCGGTTCAGCATCTCATGCACCCGGCGCAGGCTCTCGTTGCGGGCCTGCAGTGCCGCCGTGCAGCGCTCGTTCAGGGTCGCCCAGGAGCTTCCAGCGGCACGCACGTCACCGTCGAGGGGGCGAACCACAGAAACATCGTAAACAACCTGGCAACCGCCGCGGCAATACGTGAGGTTGTCGAGGAGATACGATCACGGCTTAGGGAATAACTCCAATAAGCTGTTCACGCCCGCCCCTCTTCTAGCAGGCAAAAGGCCGGCGAATCGAGAACCACGACCAATTTACTCGTGACTGGCGTTTCGCCAGAAAGTTTCTTTGAGAGCGAAAAAACTGCTTGAAGCGGTGTCCAATAATTCTCCAGGTTTGCAGCCTGAAGCAGCCAACCTGTTTCCAGATTGGCAAGCGGTCAATCGGAGTCAATTTGTCGTTAAGCAGCGATCATGTAGCGTTCCAAGACGGGGGCAAAGTGATAAGTCCATCCGCCATTTGCTTGACATGACGTTGTTGAGGGACAGATAAGGGCAACTCTAGTGCCTCAACAAACTGGGTCAGTTCAGGTGAAACTTCAGCAATACTTTTGAGCATGATGTCGTCCTTAAAAATAGCGCAAAACACCAGTTTACTGACGTTCAGCATATGGCTTAAACATCTTTACTGGATGCTAACCAACTTCGTTCGAGACGGAAGCCCCTAGAACATTTGCCCAGTCAGTCTAAATCGGCGAAAATACAGTCATCAAAATCGGTAAGCTTTTTCAAAAAAGATGAGAGGTTTTATGTCTGAATATCTTGCTCCTCATTTACAGCTTAAATCTGCCGAAATTACACCATTGGCCTTGGTTGTGGGCGATCCTGCACGAGCGAAAAAAGCGGCAAATCGCCTAGAGGATGTTCGCGCTCTCGCCCAAAACCGCGAATATCACACCTATATTGGCAAATGGCAAGATAAAGAAGTGATGGTTACCTCACATGGTGTTGGCGGCGGTGGCGCATCAATTTGTTTCGAAGAGTTGATTCAATGCGGTGTTCATACGATAATCCGCGCCGGAACATGTGGTTCACTACAACCAGAATACCGCGAAGCAAGTTTAATCATCGCTACCGGGGCCGTACGCAGTGATGGTATTACCAAAAGACTCATTCCAATAAGTTATCCAGCCATCGCACATTATGAAGTTGTGCAAGCATTAGAGCAAAGCGTCAAAAAACAAACTGACATCACTTATGGTATCGGATTATGCGTGACCGATGGGCCATTTTACGATGGACCGCTTGGTAACCAAAATGAGCTTTGGGCCAAAGCCGACGTTTTAGCTATCGAAATGGAGGTTTCGGTGTTATATATCGTGGCCAGTCTGCACGGAATTCGAGCCGGAGCAATTCTCAATGTGGACAATTATATCTTTGAGCGCGAAACTTATGAACCCAACCGTGATATTGTTCATCAGGGCACCGAGCGTATGCTTGAAATCGCGCTTGATGCCATTGCGGCATTGGAGTAATCACTCCTCCATAACCTGAATGATGACATTCCGGCTACGGGCACGATTATCAAAATCCACAAAAATGATTTGCTGCCAGGTTGCCAACATCAATTTTCCATCGCCAAAGGGTACGGTTAATGATGGCCCTAGTAATGATGCTCGAACATGGCTGTGCCCATTCCCATCGCCCAAACGCAAATTATGCTGATAGGGGCGATTCTCAGTTGCAATTTCTTCAAATAGGCGTTTAAAATCACTGACCACGCCATCTTCAAACTCAATCGTCGTGATAGCACCTGTTGAGCCTGGTACGAACACTGTAACGATTCCCGCCTTTAACCCGCTTTCTCGACTATTTTTCGCTATTTCCGATGTAATATCCAGGGTATGCCCTTGTCCCTCATTGTTGCCCTCGTCTCCGCCTACCTTCCGGTGTTTGCGGTTCTCCTTGGGCCGCGCAACATGATGTGGCGTTGATAGGACTTATCCCCCTGCCTCGTTCAAGCGCCCCACACGGCAGCCGCCACGTCCACGGCGACCTCAACTGCCACGCTGACTCCCCCCGGTGGGGTTTCCGCTGGTGAGACGGCCATTCCCACATCGACAGCGACCCACACGGCAACCGCCACGTCCACGGCGACCTCTACGGCGACCTTGACTCCACCTGGCGGGGTTTCCGCCATAGAGACAGCCACGTCCACGCCAACTACGACACCAACCGCGACCCTCACCGCCACAGCGACCACCCCCCCCGGCCTCAACAGACACTACCGGGCCGCTGTTTTGGGCCCTTGTCTCCA
>DAOUEM010000489.1:0-3158 GCA_034430555.1 Anaerolineae bacterium
CCTTCAACGACGAACGGGTGGCCCGCGCCGTCTATGACTGCCCGCTGCCGGTCGTGTCCGGCGTAGGGCATGAAATCGACTTCACCATCGTGGACTTCGTGGCCGACCTTCGCGCCCCGACACCGTCCGCCGCCGCCGAAATGATCACGCCCAACATCGACGACCTGGCGCTGACCCTGCGCGGTGCGCGGGAACGCTTGCTGTCCGCCGTCCAGTTCCAGCTCGACGAAGGCCGCCGCCTGGTGGAGGCCGAAGCGCGTATCCTGGCGGGACTGTCGCCGCTGCGCCGCCTGGACCGCGACCGCCAGCGGCTGGACGAGCTGGCCGCCCGCACCGCTCGCGCCCTGAGCCAACAGATCGCACTACAGCGGGCCGCGCTCAACCGCCATCATGACGCCCTGGTGGCCGCCAACCCCGGCACCATTCTAGGGCGCGGCTACGCCCTGGTGCAGAAGCCGGACGGCCGGCGTCTCACCCGGGCCGGCGATACCGCACCGGGCGAATCGATCGACGTATTCCTGGCGCAGGGCAGTCTCAGCGCCACCGTGAACGACACCCGAGAGGATACCCCCTGATGACCGCTCCCCTACCGGAAGACCTGACCTTCGAGCGTGCGTTGGAAATGCTGGTGGACATCGTCAACCGGCTGGAAGACGAAGACCTGTCGCTGGACGAGTCGGTATCGCTGTTCGAGCAGGGCCAGCAGTTGACGGCCTTCTGCCAGCAGCAGTTGGACAGCGCCGAACTGCGCGTCCGGCAGATCACGGAAGCTGAATAACGGCGCCCGCTAATCCACCTCGAACGCCGGGTTGTCCGGCCCGAGGAGGGCCGATTGATAGGTGCCACCGGCGTAGGCGGCCAGCAAATTGAGCAGGTCTTCCAGGGCGGCGCGTACGTCGCCCTCGGCCCCGTCGTGGTGCCCTTCGACGGTGATGATAGCATCCACCGTCGCTTCGGAGGAGGCACTCTGGGCGCTCTGCCGCCAGCACCACCGCCGCGCGCTGACCAGCGCCGCCTCGTCCGCGAAGATCACCTCGCCCGGCACGGGGTAAAAGACTTCGTCCGATCCCAACTCGGTGAAACGCTCGTCGCCCTGGGCAAAACGCACCGTGACCGCCCCGGTGGTGGCGCGCAGGTCCATGATGGCCACCGGCATACCGTAGCGGATGCTCACCAGGTTGCCGAGGTCCACCAGCAGGTTGATGCTGGGAATGTCGCCCTTTTTGGTCAGGCGGCGCAGCAGCGCTTCCGCCGCGCTGCGGAACTGCGTCGGCTTCACGCCAAAGGCGCTGAAGGCCCTGCGCCAGGCGGCCAGGCTCTCGATCTGCGCCAGCGGGGTGTCGCCGATGCGGGTCAGCACAGCCGCCTGCTCAGCGCGATAGGTATCCAACAGCGGCTGCGGCGTCGGGCCGCCCTGCAAGCCGCGCGCCAGGATCACGCCGCCGCGCACGGCCGGGTAGCGTTCCACTACTGCCGCATCATATTGAAAAATGACCACGTGTACCCTCTCCTGGTGGCGGAAACAATTCATAACGAAACGACTATAGCATACCAGTTAGCCCCAATATATCGCAATGATTACGCCAGAATATCCCAAATTATCGCAGGTTGTCCCCGGAATCATTTGGGATAACCCTGGCCGCAAAGGCCGCACCCTATCGCCCCAACCGCAGCAGGGCCGCCGGGATCGCGCGCGCTTCCTCCAGGCCGAGCAGCAGCGCCGCCAGGAAAAACGCCCCCGCGCCCAGGGCCACGCCCAGCCCCATCTGGACGATAGGGGTCTCAGCGTCAAGCACCCACCCCAATCCCCACAGAATCCCCGCCATCACCGCCGCAGCCGCCAGAGTCCGCCAGGCCAGCGCCCAGACGCGACTGCCATCCAGGCCGCCGACCCGCCGCCGCAGGATCAACCACAGCGTCGTCGACTCGAGAGCCGTGGCGAGGCTCATCGCCAGCGCCAACCCGGCGAACGGCCCGCGCGCCAGGCTGCCCGGCTGGCCGATCACACGGCTGAGCACCGCGTTCAGGATGATGTTGAGCAGCATGGTCATCAGCCCGATTCGTACCGGCGTCCAGGTATCATGCAGGGCGTAAAAGGCCCGCGCCAGGATTTCCAGCACGGCGTGTCCCACCAGCCCCACCGCGAAAAACTGCAAGGCCCAGGCGGTACCGGCGGTGTCCTGCGGGGTCCACTCGCCCCGCTGCAAGAACAACGCCACCAGCGGATAGGCCAGCATCACCAGGCCGACGCTGGCCGGGATCGCCAGGAAAAACACGCTGCGCAGCGCCCCGCTCAAGGTGCGCCGGTAGCCGGGCCAATCCTCCTGCGCGGCCTGGGCGGCCAGCGTGGGGAAGACGGCTGTGCCCACGCTCTGACCGATCACGCCCAGCGCGGTGAACATCAGAATGAAAGCGGTGTTGACCGCCGTCAGCGCGCCGGGCACCATGCCGGACGTGAAAAACACGATCACCAGGAAGTTGATCTGCACCACGCCCTGCCCCACCACGCGCGGCACCATCAGCGTGATGACCTCGCGCACGCCTTCCGTGCTGAAGCTCAGTGAAGGCCGCCAGCGGGCATCAATACGACGCAGTGCCGGCAGTTGGATGCCCAGGTGCAGCAGCGCGCCGATCACCGTGCCCCAGGCCAGGCCCGCCACGCCGAGGAAAGGTGTCAGGGCCAGCGCGCCAAAGATGATGCCCAGGTTGTACAGGCTCAGGGCCGCCGCCGGCCGCCAGAAGTGCTGGTGCGCGTTGAGGATGCCCATCAGCAGGCCGCTCAGGCTGAAGATGACCACCGTGCTCAGCATGATGTGCAGCAGGTTGAGGGTCAGCGCCTGCTCGTACAGGACCGACTGTGGATGCAGCCCCAGGCCGAGGGCGAAGGCGTCCGTTGGGGCGAGGAGCACAAACGGGCTGGCCGGGCGGAGCAGCGTTTGCACCAGCCAGGGGCCGGCCAGGAAGGTCACGAGGGCCAGCAGCGTCGTCAGCAGGAACAGCAGCGAGACCACCGCCCCGGTCAGCCGCCAGGCGCCTTCACGGTCGTCTTTCGCCAGAAAACCGGAAAACACCGGGATGAAGGCCGATCCCAGCGCGCCGCCCGCCACCAGGTTAAAGAGCAGCTCCGGGAAACGCTGCGCCGCCACGAAGGCATCGAA
>DAOUEM010000490.1:0-13290 GCA_034430555.1 Anaerolineae bacterium
CCGGGGCCTGCCGCAATTGCGCCAGAAACAAAGCTGGGGTAAGGTGGGCGTAATTTCATCTGGTGTGGTGAGGACTTTATGGCACGATTGATTATCCTTGGCTCTGCGGCGATTGTGCCGAGCATGGAACACGACAATACGCATATGATTCTGCAAGGGGAAGAGAGCAATATCCTCATCGATTGCGGCTCTAACCCGATCGCCCGCATGCGGAAAATCGGGGTCAATTACGACGACCTGACCGACATGATCCTGACACACTTCCACCCCGATCACGTGGTGGGTGTGCCGATTCTGCTGAACAACATGTGGCTGCTGGGCCAGCAGGCCGGCAGACAACGCGGCGCGCTGCGCGTCTACGGCATCCATCACTGCCTGAACCGCGTCGAGGAACTGATGCTGGCGATGGGGTGGGATGAGTGGCCGGACTTCTTCCCGGTGGCTTTCCACAAAATCCTGGAGCGCGACAACCAGCTTCTGCTGGAAAACAACGACTTTCGGATCACCTCCTGGCCGGTCAAACACTATGTACCGACCATCGGCATGCGCATCGAGAACAAGCGCACGGGTTATATCACCGCCTACTCCTGTGATACCGCACCGACCGAAAGCCTGTACGAACTCGGTCGCAACGCCGATATGTACATCCATGAGGCCGCGGCCAGCAAACCGGACATCGGCCACACCACGGCTGCCGAGGCCGGCGAGATCGCCCGCAAGGCCGGCGCGCGCAAGCTGGTGCTGATTCACTACGAGGTCTTTGGGCCGGACGGCCCGGTGGATTACAGCAATCTACCCACCGAAGCCGCAGCCACTTTCAAAGGCCCGGTGGAGTTGGCCGAGGACTTCATGGTCTTCGAGGTCTAGGCTGGCAGGCGGAACAGCGCCCGGCAGGTCGCTACATATCCAGTTGTACGGTAAACAGGGGGAATCAGGCGGCGACCACCGCCCCACTGGTGGACGCAACGTCGGTGAGGCATGATCGCTCATCGGCGGCTGTTGGGCCTGAGACGTGCGGGTACGCGGGACGCAGGCAGGGATTGTCACGCACCCGGCAGCCAGCCTCACCCAGCGACGTGGGACTTCACCAGCTATTGTTTGACGATTTCTTTGGGTTTGACCGTGGCATGCAGGAATTGGAAATCCCCGCGTGGCGGCATGACCTCGTGAATCTCGATGATCTCAAAGGTGAGCTTGCCGATTTCCACCTGATCGCCGATAGCGGGCCGCTTGATATGGTTCATAATTCCGCCAGGGTGTTCGCCACCCATCACCACGTAACTCACTTTATAAATCATAACTCTTGCGCCCAAATAATGTCGCACAACTCAGCGGCATAGAGGTACGGCGCACGACTCCTTTCACCTGTAGAAACAACCATCCGTGTGACACTGCAGGCCAGCCCCCGGAGTGAACGGCGCGTGGTCCGTGCCCGGCACGGCGCATCCCTCCCCGCGCCCGTGCTCCTCGATACGCGCGCCGCCGGAGGCGACGGGTACGGTAATGCTAACTGGACTTGGGTTCCAGGTTACGATGACGGAGTTTAAATGACAGATCGCTCGCCATGTTCAGCATCACAATGTACCCAATAGCCGTATCCGACCGGCACAAACGCTCGAAGTCCTCGCGCCGGATCACGTAGATGATCGCGTTCTTGCTGGCGCAGCGGATGGTCGCCGAGCGCTCGCCGTAGTCGATCAACGCCATCTCGCCAAAAATCTGTCCTCTGCCCAGGTAAACGATTGACTGATCGATTACCGGCTCGTCGCCCAGGATGACGCCGACCTGGCCTTCTCGGATGATATAGAGATTATCCCCTTGCTCACCCTTGGCAAACACGATCTGCCCGTCCTCGTACTCCACGGGGTGGCTGATCGCGGCCAGGCGGCTTAACTGGTCGTCGTCGAGGCCGGCAAATAACTCCACACCTTTTAGTAGCTCTACCAGATCCATAGTCGGTACCCTTATCTCCTGGTCAATTGAGGCGGTGATAGCTTTAAGCGATAGCCCATACAGGCGATCAGTGACTGGCAACTGCAACCAAACTCTCTACCGGAATTGTACAGCCATCTGAAGGCCGGGACAAGGTTACGGAATGATTATGGATTCATTATAACCTGATTCAAACGTCGCCGCGCGGCGGACCAACAGGCAATTCTGGCCGGAGAATATTGCCCCCCGGCGGCAAAACACGTTAAAAATGACGCCATGAAACCTGAGGCAAGCGCCGGCAGGCAGGGGAGGGGGGCCAGCGCTGCCGTAGAGGGAGGCTGTGTATGGAATCCCGTAAGCTGGGCCGGACGGGCCTGAAGGTCAGCGAGCTGTGCCTGGGCACGATGACGTTCCGCTGGACGAGCACCGAGCAAGAATCGCTGCAGGTGCTAGACCGCGCCTTCGACGCCGGGATCAATTTCATCGATACGGCGGACATCTACAGTAATTGGGCGGAGGACAACGACGGCGGCGTATCGGAGGCGGTCATCGGCCAATGGCTCAAGAGCAAGCCCCGCGACCAGCTCGTGATCGCCACCAAGATACGAGGCCGCATGTGGGAGGGCCCTAACGGCGAGGGGTTGAGCCGCCAGCACATCATGCTGGGGGTGGAAGGCAGCCTGCGCCGCCTGGGCGTGGAGGCCATCGACCTCTACCAGGTCCACTGGCCGGACGACGCTACGCCGCTCGACGAAACCATGCGCGCCCTGGACGACCTGGTGACCGCCGGCAAAGTGCGGTACCTGGGGGCCAGCAACTACCCCGCCTGGCTGCTGATGAAAGCGCTGTGGGTGAGCGACAAGGGCGGCTATGCCCGCTTCGAGTCCATCCAGCCGCATTACAACCTGCTCAACCGGCCGGAGGTCGAGCCGGAACTGGCGGCCATGTGCGCCAACATGGGCCTCGGTTTGATTCCCTACAGCCCGCTGGCCGGCGGTTTTCTCACCGGCAAGTACACCCGTGACAGGGTGCCAGCCGGCTCACGCGGGGAGACCAACGAGCGCGTCAAGAGTTACATGACCGAGCACAACTTCGCCTTGATCGACGCGCTGCGGGCGATCGGCGAAGCGCACGGCGGCAAGTCGATCTTGCAGGCGGCGCTGGGCTGGCTGCTGACGATGCCGGTGGTGACCGCGCCCATCGTCGGGGCCAACACGGCCGAGCAACTGGAGGAATCGCTGGGAGCAGCCGGGCTGCGGCTCACCGAGGAGGAGATGACGCGCCTGGACGAGCTGACCGGCGGCAATCGCCAGTGGTACAAGCCAGAAGCCGCCGGATGACAAAATACAGGGGCACGGCTGCTTGCACGATACCGCCGCGCCCCTGGTGGGCGTCTTCAAGTTGACTTTTGATCACGGCTCCCGCCCAGGCTCCAGAGTCAGGCGGGTACACGATCTTCGCTAGATCAGGCTGTCCCGGCCCAGGGAGGGGCGGACGTGGCCCAGGAACTCGCTGCGGGTCGGATTTTCCTTGAAGGTGCCCAGCAGTTTGCTGGTGACCATGCGCGCGTTGGCCTTCTTGACGCCGCGCATCATTGAGCACATGTGCACGCCCTCCACCACCACGCCCACGCCAATCGGCTCGAGGGTGTCCATCAGGAAGTTGGCGATCTGACCGGTCATACGCTCCTGCACCTGTAAGCGACGCGCGAACAAGTCCACGATGCGCGGAATCTTGGAGAGGCCGACAACCTTCTCACTGGGGATATAACCCACGTGCGCCCGCCCAATGAAGGGCAGCATGTGATGCTCGCACAGCGAGTAATATTCGATGTCGGTGACGAGCACCATTTCCTGGTAATCCACGTCAAACAGCGCGTTATTGATGACCTTTTCCGGGTCGGTGTAGTAACCGGCCAGCAGTTCCTCGTACATGCGGGCCACGCGGTTGGGCGTACCGAGCAGGCCCTCCCGCTGGGGGTCTTCGCCCACTGCTGTCAGCAGGGTGCGCACCGAGTCTTCGACGGCCTCACAGTTGATGTTGAAGTTCAGATCGATGTCGTATTCTTCCAGCAGCTGGGTTTTGTTGCCGTTAAACACGGTCAGGTCTGTCACAATATTTTCTCCAATAGGTGGACATATACTAGACATTTTTCATCTGGTACAATACCATAGACGAAGCGGCTTGTGAAGCCCTTACCCAAAATATGAGGGGTTTTTAATATTCGACCTACAGTCTCATAATAGCACATATGAACGTTTTATCCCCAGGGGGCGGCGCAGTTGTTTCCAGCGCAGAAACGCCACAGACCGCTCGCGAACCATGATTCCAGGAGTCTGCCATGGACCAGATACACATCAAGAACCTGCGGCTGCGCTGTTACATCGGCTTCAACCCGCACGAACTATCCGACATGCAGGATGTCGTGATCAGCCTGTGGCTGTCCACCGATATCCGGCCGGCCGGCGTGAGCGACGACCCCGCCGACCTGCTCAACTACCGCACGGTCAATAAAGCGGTGATCAAGCTGGTGGACGGTGCGCGCTACAAGACGATCGAAGCGCTGGCGACGGCCATTGCCCGGCTGGCCGTGGTGGATCACGGCGTGCCGCGCATCAAGGTGGCAGTGTACAAGCCGGGCGCGCTGCGCTTCGTCGACGACGTGGGCGTGATTATCGAGCGCAGTCCGGAGGACTTCGTATGACCCACCGCGTGTTTATCTCGCTCGGCTCGAACATCAACCCGGCGGCCAACCTGCGCACCTGCCTGAGCCTGCTGCGGGAGAAGTGCGACGTGCAGGCCGTCTCCCCCATCTACGAGACCGCGCCGGTCGGCTATACCGCACAGGAGAACTTCCTCAATGCCGCGGTCCTGGTCCACACCGAACTGTCACCGGCGCAGTTCCGCGCGGCGGTGATCGTGCCCATCGAACGGGCGCTCCAACGCGTGCGGGACCCGTACAACAAAAACGCCCCCCGCACCATCGACCTGGACATCGCACTGTGGGAAAACGAAGCCTTCGACTTTGGCGAGAAGCCCTGGCACGTGCCGGATAAGGACATCGTGCGCTTCATCCACGTGGCGCGGCCGCTGGCCGACCTCGCGCCGGACACTGTGCATCCGGAGGACGGGCGGACGCTGGCCCAAATAGCGGCGGAACTGCCCGCCGGCGGGTTATACTTACGAGACGACCTCGCGCGCGCCGAACAGGGGGGAACCATGCCCGTTAAAGTGCTGCTGGATACCGACATCGGCTCCGATATTGACGACGCCGTGTGCCTGGCCTACCTGCTGGCCCAACCGGACTGCGAGCTGCTCGGCATCACGACCGTCACCGGGGAGGGTACGCGGCGCGCCATGATGTGCAGCGCGCTGTGCCGGGTGGCCGGCCAAGACGTGCCGATTTACCCCGGCGTGGAAGAACCCTTCCTGATCGCGCAGCGCCAGCCCCAGGCCCCGCAGGCCGGGGCGCTCGACGGCTGGTCGCACGACACGACTTTTCCGCAGGGCGAGGCCATCGCCTTTTTGCGGCGTACGATCCATGCTCACCCCGGCGCGATCACGCTGCTGACCATCGGGCCGCTGACCAACGTCGCCCTGCTTTTCGCCCTCCACCCGGAGATACCGGCCCTGCTGAAGGAGCTGGTCATCATGGGCGGTTACTACGCCAACCGCCATCCCGGCGTGCCCCCCCTGGAATGGAACATCATCCTGGACCCGCACGCGGCGGCCAGGGTCTTCCGCAGCCCGGTGAACATCCGCGCGGTCGGGACCGAGATCACGCGCCAGGTGACGATGCCCGCCGAGGAGGTCCGCCGCCGCTTCCAGCCGGACCTGCTGCGCCCGGTGTTGGACTTCGCCGAGGTCTGGTTCCGGGGACAGGCGGAGCTGACCTTTCACGACCCGCTGGCCGCTGCCACCATCTTCGACGACACGATCTGCACCTTCGAACACGGCACGGCGGACGTGGAGCTGACCAGCGAGCGGCTGCTCGGATTCACGCACTGGTATCCCGGCGACAGGACCGCGCCCCACCAGGTGGCGGCCTCGGTGGATGCCGGGCGATTTTACGCGCATTTTTTCGGGATGTTTGAGTAACCTGGACACACCGTCGTCCTGCGGCCAAAGGCCGGCGCACACGGATGACCGCCGCCCACAAGCGCATGACGACTGATGAGGGGAGATCGACTATGGTAGGAGAACGCGTTAGATGACCGTCAAAGTCCTGCTCGATACCGACATTGGCTCGGACGTCAACGACGCCATCTGCCTGGCGTACCTGCTGGCCCAACCGGACTGCGACCTGCTCGGCATCACGACCGTCACCGGGGAAGCGCTGCAGCGCGCCCGGCTGGCCAGCGTGCTGTGCAAAGTGGCCGGCAAAAACATCCCGATCTTCCCCGGCCAGGAGGAGCCGCTGTTCGTCCGCCAGCGCCAGACGTCCGCGCCGCAGGCCAGGATACTCAGCAACTGGGCGCACGACGTCGATTTCCCGGAGGCAGAGGCCGTCAAATTCCTGCGGCGGGTGATCCGCGATAACCCCGGCGCGATCACGCTGCTGACCACCGGCCCCCTGACCAACATCGCGCTGCTGTTCGCCGTGGAACCGCAGATTCCGAGCCTGCTGAAGGAGATCGTCATCATGGGCGGGCGCTACGCCTCCGACCTGCCGGAGATGGCCTCCCTGGAATGGAACGCCCTGTGCGATCCGTACTCGCTGGCCAAGGCGCTGGCCAGCCCGGTCAAGGTGCGGGCGGTCGGGCTGGAGACGACCAGCCAGGTACAGATCGAGTCGCGCACCGTGCAGGAGCGCTTCTGGGCGCCGCTGCTCCGCCCCGTGCTGGATTTGAGCGAAGGCCGCTTCCAGGAGCGGGAGCACATCACGTTTCATGGCGCGGTGGCGGCCGCCACCATCTTTGACGATGGCATCTGCCGCTTTGAATCCGGCGCTATCGAGGTGGAACTGAATGCCGACCAGTTGAAGGGCCTGACGCGCTGGACGCCCGGCGCCCAACCGTTGGGCGATGGTCTGAGCGCAGGCAAACCGCAGCACGCGATCGCGGTCGAAGTACACGTCGAGCGCTTCTTCAACCACTTTTTCAGCTTGTTTTAACCACACGATGAGGGGGATTTCTGATGCCTGACCTGCCGGCGACACCCGGTGGCACGCCCAATGGGGGCGATACGTCCTGGTTCGTGCACGATCGTTTTGGCCTGTTCATCCACTGGGGCATTTACGCCGCCGCCGCCCGGCACGAATGGATCAAGATGCGGGAGATGATCAGCGACCAGGATTACCAGCCGTACTTCGACCACTTCGACCCCGACCTCTACGACCCGGCGGCCTGGGCCAGGGCAGCTAAAGAAGCCGGCATGAAGTACGTCGTCGTCACCAGCAAACACCATGATGGCTTCTGCCTGTGGGATTCGGCGCTGACCGACTACCAGGCCACCCACACCCCGGCTGGGCGTGACCTGCTCAGGCCGCTGGTGGACGCCTGCCGGGCGGAGAGACTGAAGATCGGCTTCTATCACTCGCTGCTGGACTGGCATCATCCTGAATTCCCGGTTGACGGCCTGCATCCCATGCGGGAAAACCTGGCCTTCCGCGAAGCCGCCAAAGACCGCGATATCACCCGCTACGCCGATTATCTGCATGGCCAGGCGCGCGAACTGCTCACCCAGTTTGGCCGGGTGGACATCATGTGGTACGACTTCTCCTACTCGGACAGGGACTGGGGCTGGTCCGCCGGCAAGGGTAAAGACGAATGGCGCTCCGAAGAACTGCTGGCGATGACGCGCCAACTGCAGCCGGGCATCATCGTCAACGACCGCCTGGAGATCGGCGGGGATATCAAAACACCGGAACAGTACCAGCCGCGCGAGGGTATGACGGTGGACGGGCAGCCGGTCGTGTGGGAAGCCTGCCAGACGCTCAACGGCAGTTGGGGCTACGACCGCGATAACCTGGACTGGAAATCGTCGGCGATTCTGGTGCAGATGCTGGTCGATACGGTATCCAAGGGCGGCAACCTGCTACTCAACGTCGGGCCGACGGCGCGCGGCGAGTTCGAGCCGAAAGCCCTGGACCGCCTGCGCGACATCGGCGGGTGGATGCGCCGTCATGGCCGCTCGATCTACGGCTGCACGGCCAGCGACTTCACGCCGCCGCCGGACTGCCGCTACACACGGAACGGCGATCGCCTGTACCTGCACCTCTTCGCCTGGCCGTTTAAGCACGTGCACCTGGACGGGCTGGCCGGGCAGGTGAAATATGCCCAACTGCTGCACGACGCCTCCGAGGTCAGGCGGCTGGAGCTGGACCCGGAGGCTGTTGTCTCGACCATCCACATGCGGGGCAAAGCCGGCACGCTGACGCTGGAGCTGCCCATTCAAAAGCCGGACGTGATCGTGCCGGTGGTGGAGTTGTTCCTCAAGTAAGAGCCTGTAGGGTTCGGATAGGGCCAAAACAGGAGGGCCGGTTATGGTTATACCGGAAGCGCACCACAGCACGGTTGGCGATTTTGCCGTGCGCTACTTCACCGCCGGGAGGGACGGCCCGCCGGTGGTGCTGCTGCACGGCGGCGGCACGGATTCGGCCCTGCTGTCCTGGCGGGAAACGATCGGGCCGCTGGCCGAGTCGTATCGCGTTTACGTGCCGGATTGGCCGGGCTACGGCGAGAGCGAGCTGCTGGCGGGCCGCCTCACGCAGGAGACGCTGCTGCGCTGCCTGGAGGCTTTACTCGACGCCTGGGACCTGGACCGGGTCACGCTGGTCGGCATTTCGATGGGCGGCGGGGCAGCCATCGGTTATACGCTGGCCCACCCGGACCGCGTCGCCCGGCTGGTGCCGGTGGCCAGCTACGGCTGGCAGGACCAAGCGCCGTTGCACAAGTTCAGCTACCTGTTCCTGCGGGTTCCCGGGGTCAGCCGCCTGACCTGGGCCAGCATCCGGGCCAGCCGCTGGGCGCTGCGCTGGACGCTCAAGAGCATCGTGCTGAACCCGGAGTCGCTGACTGATGATCTCGTCGACGAGGTTTACCAGGTCATCCAGTCGCCCCAGCCGGAGCGGTCGTTTTACACCTGGCAGATGGACGAAATGCGCTGGGGTGGGTTGCGGAGCTGTTACATGCCGCGCCTGGCTGAGATCGCCTGTCCCACGCTGATCATTCACGGGGCGGGGGATTCCAGCGTGCCCGTCAGGTTTGCGCGTGAAGCAGCCGAGCGTATACCCGGCGCCCGCCTGCACATCATCGCCAACGGCGGGCACTGGATCGCCCGCGACTGGCCGGACGATTTCAACCGGGTGCTGCTGGACTTCCTCCGCGAGACGGACTGAACCCTGGCTATTGCCGGCTACGTTTCCACCTCATCCAGGCGAACGGGCACCCCGCGCCGGAACGACTCGTAGGTCGCCACCACGGCGGCCAGCGGCTGGCGTTCTTCCCGCCCGCTGGTGATCGGCGCCGCGCCTGTCTCGATGCAGTCCAGGAAATGGGCCATCTCTGTGATGAAGGTGTTTTCGCCGGGAACGGTGATCGCCTCGACCCGGTCCTGCTGGCCGTCCTCCCCGGCGGTATAGAGCCGCACCGTCTCCCCGTAGAACCACAGGCTGCCCCGGCTACCGTGGGCCGACCCCTGCACGCCGGGCTGCGGCGTCCGCAGGGAGAAACTCTCGACGAGCACGGCCGTCGCGCCACCGGCCAGCCGGGCCACGGCCACGCTGGTATCGTCGGCGGCCATCTCCGGCAGGGCTTTGGGAGCCACCTGCCCGTAGACGCTTTCGATCTCCCCACCCAGCATCCGGGCCAGCTCGTAGTCGTGCACGCCGCCGGAGACCATGATACCGCCGCCGGGGTCGTTCAGGAACCAGGGCCGCTGCCGCAGGTAATCGTGCATCTGGTGCTCGCGCGAGATACGCAGCAGGAAGAGATCACCCAGCCTGCCGGCGGCGATCAGGTCGGCAGCCTGGCGATAGGTCGGGTCGAAGCGCACGTTCTCCGCCACCATGAGGGTCACGCCGGCCTGTTCGGCGGCGGCGATCATGGCATCGGCTTCGGCCAGGGTGTTGGCAAGCGGCTTCTCGACCAGCACGTGCAGACCGGCTTCCGCTGCCGCAATCACCGACTCGGCGTGTAAAGCGTGCGGCAGCGCGATGACCACGGCCTCCAGCCGGGCCGCGTCGAGCAGGTCGCCGTAGTCGGCGGATACGACCGGCGCGCCGTATGCCGACGCCAGCGCCCCCGCCGCCTCGACGTTCACGTCGGCCACGGCGGCCAGGTCAGCCCGATCATCAAGGGCGCGGCTGGCCCGGGCGTGCTGATCCCCGGCCCAGCCACAGCCGATGATCCCCAACCGGTAGCGATTCGTCATGTGATCCCCCTTTTGAATGGTTCCTCAGTCCAGCGCCCGGCGCAGGCTGGCGGCCAGATCGCGCACCGCCGCCACGCCCTCACCCCCGGCGCGGACCAGCGCACTGCCCACGATAAAACCATCCGTCAGTTCGCCCACCATTCGGGCCTGCTCCGGCGTGCCGATGCCGAAGCCCATCACCAGCGGGCGGGCGGTGTGGGCGCGCACCCGGGCGATGAAGTCGGCCAGGTCCGGCGGCAGGGATTGGCGAGCGCCGGTGGTGCCCGTCAGCGAGACCATGTAGATAAAACCCGTCGCCTGCGCACTTACCAGCGCGATCCGCGCGGCGCTGCTGGTGGGCGCCAGGAAAAACACCATGGCCAGGCCCGCCTCCGCACAGGCGGCGGCGAAAATGGCCGCTTCCTCCGGCGGCAGGTCGGGCACGATCAGGCCGTCGGCCCCGGCGGCCTTGGCGTCCATCACAAACTGCTCCGCTCCGTAAGCCAGCAGCGGGTTGAGGTAGCTCATCATCAGCATGGGCTGGGTCACACCGCGCGCCCGCAGCGTCCGGACCGCTTCCAGGCAGCGGCGGACCGTGATCCCGTTTTCCAGCGCGATCTGTGTGGCCGCCTGGATGGTCGGGCCGTCGGCCAGGGGATCGCTAAAAGGCACGCCGATCTCGAAGCCGTCCACGCCCACTTCGGCCATGGCCGTGATGGCCTCCAGCGACGATTCGTAAGCGGGGTAGCCGATGGGGTAGTAAGGCAGGAAGGCGGCCCGACCCTGGGCCCTGGCGGCGGCGAACATGGCCTCGAGGGCGGACAGGCCGGCGATTCTCGGGGTGTCGGTCATGGGTTGTCCTTATCGGTCGTCAATCCGCCACCAGCGGCTCCAGAATCTGCCGCCAGTGGCTAAAAATGCTGAAGTGCCCCCCACCCGGCAGGAAGTGCGGCACGGTGTTCGGAATTTTTTGCTCCAGGAAAGCGCCCATCTGCGGCGGGACGGCAGGATCATCGGCCCAGTACCACAGGTGGACGGCCGGCTTTATCCTGGCCGGGTCGAAGCCCCACGGCGCGACCAGCAGTCGGGCCTCCACCACCCAGCCCCGGACGCCGCGGCGCATCGCCTCGGGACGGTAGGCCATCACCTGCGCCTTGATGGCCGGATCGGCCAGCAGATCGCGGTCGGCGGGCGAGAGCGACTCCAGCGTTTGCCGGTAGGTTTTTTCCGGGTTCGCCAGCGCCGCCCGGTTCTGCACAAACATCAAGGAGCGCAGCAGCCAGGAGGGCCACGCGGCCAGCTTATAGGCCGTGCGGTAAACGTCACCCACAGAGTCGTCAGCGGCGGGCCGGTCGAAGGGCGCTGCGCCGCTGACGATAGCCGCCCTGGTCAGACGGTCCGGCAGCTTGTAGGCCGCAGCCGCCACGTACGGCCCGCCGGCAGACACGCCAAAGACGGCGAACCGTTCGAGGCCCAGGGCGTCGGCCAGTTGGGCGATGTCGTCTGGAAAGTCGAGCAGCGTCCGTCCCGGCTGGTAATCGGACAGGCCGTAGCCGGGCCGGTCCGGCGTGATGAGGCGCGCGCCCAGCGACCGGGCGATACTTTCGTCCGGGTGGCGCATCAGCCGCGACCCCGGATTGCCGTGCACGAAGATCACCGGTTTGCCGTTCGGATCGCCGTGCTCGGTATAGGCCAGCGTCCGCCCATCCTGCAGCGTAATCGTTTTATCCTGCCCGGTCATGATTCCCCCTCCAAATAAGTATCGTGCGATCTATGCTACGCCTGCGAGGCCGTGTATTCCAGCACCTGGTCCCCCAGGTCGGGCCACCAGCACGGACGGTCATGCGGCCAGGAACAGGTAGATGGTACGCAAGCTAAGGAAAATGATCAACCCGCCGACGATCCACATCAACGTGCGGGCTGGTATGCGTTTGGACATCACCGCCGCCAGCGGAGCAGCCGGCAGCCCGCCGACGATCAGACCGATGACGATCGGCCACTGCAATGTCCCCAGCAATGCCAGGAAGGTGATGGCTTCGACCAGCGTGACAAAAAATTCGGACATGTTCACCGAGCCAATGACGAAGCGCGGCTGATTGCCGTTGGCGACCAGGGTGGAAGTCACCACAGGCCCCCAACCGCCGCCGCCGATGGCATCCAGAAAACCGCCGATCAGCCCTAATGGAAAGAGCGGTGGTGTCTTGTCCTGCTGATCGACCTGGTGATAGGCTTTCCAGATGATACGCAGGCCCATAATCAGCAGATAAACGGCCACCGCGGCCTTGATCCAGGCGCCCTGGACATTGCTGAGGACGTACGCACCGGCAAAGCCACCGATAACACCGGGGATCAACAGGTGGCGGAACAAATCCTTATCGATGTTGCCCAGGCGGAAGTGAGAAAGCCCTGAGGCGGCTGTGGTAAAGACCTCGGCCACGTGCACACTAGCACTGGCCATCGCAGGCGGTATACCGACGCCTAATAAAAATGAATTGGAGGTTACCCCGTAGGCCATCCCCAGACTGCCGTCGATAAATTGGGCCAGGAAACCGATAAACGCGCAGGCGAGCAATACGATCAGGTTATCGTCCATCACACATCCTCTAACGAAAGCCAGCCGTCAGATGGCAGGCAGCGCTTTCAAGCTGAGTGGGATTCAGTGCAGCAGTGGAGGCAACAACCGATGAGCATATCGTATCGTGATAAAATTCACAAGTTATGTGAATCCTATGGCGCCCGCGTACGGTGACCGCTTTCCCGGCCCTGGGATGCAGCCCTTCCCTACCGACCTATGATGTCCCCAGCGCCTTGATCACCGTGTCCAGGTCCTTATCGCCGCGCCCGGACAGGTTTATCAATATGATAGCATCCTTCGGCAGGGTCGGGGCGCGTTTGATGACCTCGGCCACGGCGTGGGCGCTTTCCAGGGCCGGGATGATGCCCTCGTACTCGCTCAGCATCTGGAAGGCGGCCAGCGTCTCTTCGTCGGTGGCGTAGGTGTAGTAG
>DAOUEM010000491.1:0-3386 GCA_034430555.1 Anaerolineae bacterium
AGCATCACCGGTTGTGGATGGCATGAGACGATATCGAAACCGGATACTGGTCGGGTTGGCGCTGGGCTTTGGCGTCGTCGTGGTAACGATGCTGCTCAGTGATATTGGTAAGTTGCTGGAGCAGGCAGTGGTCTTCCCCTGGCCGATCATGCTGCCCGTCCTGGCCCTGCGCGTCGCCAACTGGGTGCTGCGTTTCGCCAAATGGCATTTTTACCTGCACGTGGTTGGTGTTCGGGATATCCGCGTCGACGACAGTGCAGCAGTGTTCGTGTCAGGTTTCGTCCTGTCGCTCAGCCCTGGCAAGGTCGCGGAAGCGCTAAAATCGGTCGTCCTCAAACACCTCACCGGAACTCCCATCGCCGTGACATTGCCGGTGGTGGCTGCCGAGCGGCTCTCGGACGGCCTGGCCGTTTTAATCCTGCTGGCAATGGCGGTGGGTATGCTGTCGGCGGATCAGTACTGGCCGGTGGTGCTGGTCTCGGTGATGCTGCTTGCCGTGCTGATCGCGCTGCTGCAAATGCGCCCGTTGTGCCTGTGGCTGTTAACCCAGGCCTCGCGTTTGCCCCTGGCCCGGCGACTCGCCGGACCGCTTCGACACTTCTACGACAGCAGCTACGCGATCGTCCGCTGGCGCAACCTGGTGGTAGCGGTCGGCCTGGGCGCCGTCGCCAACGTCCTGGACGGCGCGGGCGTCTTTCTCATCCTGCTGGGAATCGGGCGGCCGGCTACCGTTGAGACGTTTTTCCAGGCGCTGCTGGTTATCAGCTTGAGCGTAGTGGTCGGTTCCTTGAGCGCACTGCCCGGCGGACTGGGCGCGGCGGACCTCAGCATCGGCGTGACGCTGCGGGTTATCGTCGGCCTGGATATCGCCCAGGCCGGGTTTGTGACGCTGGTAGCGCGTTTCGTCCAGCTGTGGTGGGGGGTCATCGTGGGTATGGTAATCGGTTTCTTGTACCGGCACCGCCTGCTGCCACCTGATGTCGACGTCAGTGGCGTAGAGGAACGGCGCGCGCCATCTTCCCCACACAAAAGCGCGCCCGTGGTGGACGCACCTGATAACGCCGATTCGGAATATGCCCCAATGGCGTAAGGGTGCCGGCGTGCCGCTAACTGCTGGGTACCGGCGTCGGGGCATAGGGGATCGTGAAATAAAAGGTTGATCCCTCGCCCAGGTGACTTTCCAGGCCGAGTTCGCCGCCGTGTGCTTCGATCAGGCTTTTGACGATAGCCAGCCCCAATCCGGTGCCTTCGATACCGTCCGTTTCGGGCCGGCGCACGCGGTAAAAGCGCTCAAAAATCTGCGCCTGGTCCTCTGGGCTGATGCCCATGCCGTCATCTTCCACCGAGATCATCACGGAATCCCCGCGCGATTCGGCCCGGACGATTATCTGGCCTTCCGGCGGCGTGTATTTGATGGCGTTGCTGATCAGGTTGTTGAGCACCTGGCGCAGCCGGCGATCGTCGCCGTGAACCGACGGCAGGTCGGGCGGCACGTTTACTTCGACCTTGAGCTTCTTCTCCTCGGCCAGGTTGATCAACCCCATCACCGAATCCTCGATGATGGGATGGAGGGAAACGGGTTCCGGGCTTAGCTCCAGGCCGGCATCGATGTGAGCCAGGTCAAGCAGATCGTCGATCAGATCGCGCATGGCACGGATGGAGCGGCGGATCATCCGCATAAATTCTTCACCGCGCTCGTTGAGTTCGTTGTAGATGCCAAGCAGCTCGACATACCCATTGATCACGCTGAGCGGGTTCTTCAGGTCGTGGGAGACGGTCGCAATCAGCTCGTTTTTGAGCTGTTCGGTTTCTTTGAAGGGGGTGACATCGTGTAAAACGATGACCCAGCCGACCTGCTCATTTGGCGCGGCGTTGGTATGGAAGTAGCGCTGACCATCCTCAAGAACGATTTCCTCCATGAACGGCAGGTGTTTTTCCCGTTCGAACAGGCGCCCATACAAACCTTCCAGCGGGGTATAGGCGAAAACATCTTTGAACTCGCGCCCGGCGTAGGCGTCATGGGGCTGCAGGCGGAAAGCCGCCAGCGCGGCCTCGTTTATCAGCACCAGCCGCTGGTCGAAGCCCACCACGATGATGATATCGGTGGTTTTTTCCAGGATGCTGGACAGCTTTTCCCGCTCACGCTGTGTCTCTTCGAAGAGCCGGGCGTTTTCCAGGGCGACGGAGGCGCGGTTCGCCAGCCGCTCGGCAAAGTCCAGGTGTTCCGGCGTGAAGCTGTTTAAGTGTGGGCTTTCCAGGTTGATAACCCCGATCACGCGATCGCGCCGTCGAATCGGGGTTGCCAGGTAAGACTTGGTATTCTGGGAGTATGACGAGTAGTCCGGGTCCTGCGTGACATCGCCGATGATCAGCGGGTAGCCGGTGCTGGCCACCCGCCCCATGATTCCTTCGTTGAGGGGAATAACTTCAGCATCCGGCACATCGGGGCCGTAGGTCGCCACGATACGCAGTTCATTCGCGTCCGGATTGACCATTGCCAGAGAGGCACTGTGCGCCCCGGTCAGTCGCAGCGCCCAGTCCAGGGTCATGTTGCGCACGCGGTCCCAGCTCAGCGCTTCGTTCAACTCGCGATCGACCTGCCGCATCATGTCCAGTTCGCCAACATGGCTGTTGAGCTGTTCATCCGTCAGGTGATACAGCCGGGCGTTTTCCAGTGCGATCACGATGTTGGCCGCCAGGGCTTCCAACAGGCTGCGGGCTTCCTCGCTGATCGGCTCTTGGGTGAAGCGGTTGTCGACCACCACCACGCCGTTGAGCGTGCCGGCCAGATAGAGCGGGACGCTGAAGAAATGCTCCATCTCCATCACGTCGAACATCCAGGCATAGCGGGCGCTGAAGGGGCGTTCGCCGGGCTTGACCATGACCGAACGACCCTGGCTCCATGCTGTGATCAGTGGGAATTCTTCGGTGGCGGATAGTGGAATCTCTATTTTTTCCAGGCGGAACTGGTCTTCCGGCGAGCCAACGGGATGACTGATCGCGCCAAAGGTCAGCGCTTCCTTCTCTGGATCCACCACCAGCACCATGGCCCGGTCGAAGCGCAGCAAAATGGTCGTGACTTCGATCACGTTGTTCAACAGTGACTGGCGATCCAGGGTTGAGCCCATGGCCAGCGTGACATCGCGCAGAGCGGTCAGGTTTTCCACCTGGCGGCGCAGGGCTTCGTTGGCTTCGGTCAGGGCTGAAGACACTGTCTCCATCTCGCTGGACTGTGTTTTTGCCTGCCCGACATGTTGGGCTAACTGAGACTCATGCTGCCCGATGATTTGCTGCAGCCGCAGCTGGCGACTCCACAGGAAGCCTACAACCGCCGGGAGCAGGGCGATCCATGACAGGGCTTGTAGCGCCGGAGTATTCAGGGCTGC
>DAOUEM010000492.1:0-4196 GCA_034430555.1 Anaerolineae bacterium
GGCCCGGTCTTACGGGGCCACGGTCTTACGGGGCCTCGTTCTTACGGGGCGACGACCGGCACGCTCCGGCAGTCGCCCACCGCGTTGACCACGTCTTCGCGCACCCAGCCGCCGTCTTCAAGCTGCCACCAAGTGTAACCGGCGGCATCCTCGGCCTGCCCGCTGACGTGCGGATTTTGCCCCGGCGTGACCTGCCCGGCCACCGGGTTATCGGTGCCAGGGCCGCCGCGCCGGTTGACGTTGCCGCTCACCCGGACCTCGCACACGCCCGGCTCCACGAACGGCACTTCGTACACCCAGATGTCGTGGCCCTGGCAGCTCGCGCCCGCGCCCTGGGCCAGCAGCGAGATGCCATAGGTGCCCGTGCGCTCGAAGACGGTTATCGCTTCCATCATCAATTCGCCGTCTACGTAAACGGTCAACTGGTCCCCCTGGGCGATAAACAGGATGTCGTGCGGCGCGTCCAGCGGCACCGTCTGGCGCGACAGCTCGAAGGCCCGGTCCTCGTCATCCCGGTCCTCGTCGTAGTCGCTGAGGAAGACCAGCCCGTCGTTGGTCAGGCCGATGTCCAGGTGAGCGACGGCGTCGTTGTTGGCGCCGGTGCGGGTGCGGGCGATGAGCATACAGGCGTCGAAATCCGTGCCGGTGCTGGGCGTGAACTCCAACTGGCCGGCCATCACGATATCGGCAAAGGGGCGGTTGCGGGCCAGCGGGGTAAACCAGTAGCCTGTCCCGGAGAAGAAGGCATAGTCTTCCTGGAAGACCAGGCTGCCGCCGCTGCCGATCAGGCCGGTATCTTCCAGTTCGCCCACGACCGCCTGCCAGCCGCCGCCCATGTTGTCCAACGTTTCGGGCGCGCCCGCTGGCTCTTCGACCAGTGTTGGCGGCGTCTCCGGCAGGGCCACCTGGCCCTCGGTGGTGAAGGTCGCGGCCAGGGCCAGCATGGTAACATCGAGGGCCTCGTCGAAGCCGTTGGGGTACACCACGTCCATGTAGACGAAAACACCCGGTGCCAGGGCGACGACCAGCAGGTAGCCCTCGTCGCCGTCCCCAGTGATGTACGTGTACTGGGCAGCTTCCAGGTCGCCAACCGTCAGCGGTGTGAGGTCGCCGATATCATAGGACATCCGCAGGGCCATCGTGGCGCGCGCCCGGTCCACCGGCAAGGGGACGCTGTAGGTGATGTCGTAGGCCTCCGGCCCGGCGATATCCACAAAAAACGCGCCTGTCAGGCTGGAAAGCTGCACCACGTTGTCGTCGGCGACGGACAGCCGCCACTCATGCGGGAAAGCGAAGGCGAAGCCGCCATCCGGGGCCTGGTAGAGCTTGTCCAGCGCCAGGTCGCCCTGGGCCAGCGCAGCGCTCAGCGGGACGGCCAGCCCGGCCACTAGGGCGATCAACAGCAGCGGTAGTCGTTTCCTCATAGGATTGCTCCTCCCCGGGCGTGTCGATGGTCAGTGCGGGCATCGGCCCTCATCCTCATCATAAAGCATTGCGGGGTCAGCGGTCAAAAGGGGGGGGGGACGGGTGCCGGCCCAACCTGCCGGGCGAGCGCCTTCGCGGTTATACCGGAACTTGGGGGTCGGTATGCAGCGCGACCCGTGCCAGGAATAGCCGCAAAGTGCCGTTGCCGCCGGTGCCGTTTTTCCCCTATAGTAAAAGTGGGTCTGTGACGCAGCCTGTCCAAGACAGGGCTGTCCAAGACAGACCCGCTCAAAACGAATACGTTTATTGGGTGAGGTGGAAAATGTTTAGTATAGGACGGATCGGACGGCGGGCCTGGGTGCTGGCCGTGATCGTGGGGCTGGTGGCGCTGGTTGGCGTATGGTCGGCCCCGGTGGATGCCGCCACGAACGGTTTCATCAACTTCGTGCCGAGCACCAGTTCGGCAGGGCCGGCGTGTAGTAACTTGCTCATCCATTACCAGGGCGGCTATATGCCCCAGTTCGACGAGGATGGCGTAAACCGGGACTGGGCGCAGGTGGTCGTGGTGGACGCTACCGGCCAGGTGCTCGACACGGTAGGCGTCTACGGGCCGCTGGGCGGGCCGTACGGCTTCAGCTACTGTGTCGGCTACCCATGGTGTATCGTGCCGCCGATCGCCGCGCGCCCGCTGACCATCGCCCTGTTCGACCTGCCGGGACCGCCGACGCCTTCCATGAACTACCTGACGCACGGCGTCTTCATGGACGAGGACTATTTCGATCCCGGCGTGCTGCACCCGGCCTGCGGCGCGTCGAGCCTGCTCTCGCCGTTCAGCTTCCTGCCGTCGCCGCCGCCGCTCTTCCACTATGCCGATGGCCGCCTGGACGACAGCAACACGGTGGCCCCGGTGGCCGTTTATCCCACCGAGACGGGCGTCCAGGTGTGGGACGGCGCGGGCCACCTGCTGATCGACGTATCGGCGGACGTCCTGGCCGATCTGCCCGACTTCCCGGCAGAGAACACGCTGATTGCCCAATCGGAAGATGGCTCGGTGGCGCTCTACAAGCTGACCACCGGCGAGTACCAGGTCAACGCCGGGCCGGACGCGGACGGTTTCGTCTACGTGCTGATCTGGACGGGTTTCCCGCCGGAGGACGTCTATACGAAGGGCTTTTCCGTGGAGTAAGTCGGCAGCAGGTCAGCCGACGTCGGGCCGCCGCCACACCCGCGTGCCGCTCTCCATCGACTCGGCGGGGTACGTCAAATGATGGCGGTCGTAGGGGCGAATCGGTGATTCGCCCGCACCGTTTACGAGGCCCGCTTGCCGTGTACGTCCACCAGCCAGCGAAACAGCGGGGCCATCACCTGGCAGTGCCGGATGACCTCGTCCACCAGCGCTGGCGACGTCAGCAGCGCTTCGTCCACGCCGCGGTACAGCGCCGCCAGCCCCTTGTAGCGCAGCAGGTCGGCGCGGGGATGATCGGTCTCGTAGCCCTGGGGCACGCGCTGGTACTGCTCCGCCAGGATGTCGTAGTCCCCGGCGTGGGCGATGGTGGTCAGCGTCTGGACCAGGGCCGGACCGGTCGATTCGTCGGCCACCGCCCCCCGGTAGACTTCCAGCATCGGCCTGTCGAAGGCGTGGATGCCCACGTAAATGGCGACTCCATCTGGCTCGATCCCGAAATAAAAGGCCGGGTTGGCGGTGCGCTTGCCGGCCCCTTCCCAGAAGACCAGCCGCAGGTAGGTGTGATAGGGTGACTTGTCCTGGCTGAAGCGCGTGTCGCGGTAGAGGCGCATCAGCGAGCCGCTGCCGTTGGTCCGCGTATCGAACACGATGTCCGGCGCGATGGTTTGCAGGCGTTCGCCCAGCGCCACCACCAGGTCCAGCGCCGGGGCCTGGACTTTGTCGACGTACGTCTGCTTGCGCGGGGTGAACCATTCCCGGTCGTTATTGGCGGCCAGGTCCTTCATAAACTGCAAGCCCTCGGCGGGGAAACCCTCGAATGTCCCGGTCATGGTGACTGCTCCTTATTGGGCGCTCCGGTGTGTCGTTTTATCGATGGCCCATCGTGACAGAACTTACGTTCTAATATGATAATCGCTGGGCGCGCGCCTGTCAAACATTGCCTGGGGCGGAGGGCTGTGCTAGGCTGACATCGACCCGATATTCCACTGCTTGTATACGCGAAGAAGCAGAGTGGATAGATGATCCCAAAAAGTATGTAATTTATGCAAAGGTACCTCTATACCGCATTGATTGGTCTCATGCTCTGTGCTGTGCCTATCGTGTCTGGGCAGGGCGATGAAGGCCGGGCCTTTCTCGACTATGACCTGTTGTTCGTCGCCGTGCCGACTTCAGAGACGTGGGAAGGCTGGAGAAACACCGACTTCAGCGACGAAGTCCGCAGCCTGTACCACTACGACAGCGTGACGCAGGAAGTCACCCGCTTGCCATTCATGGACAACCTGTTTGGCCCGCAGGCCATCTCACCGGATGGGCGGTACCTGGCGGTTCTGCGCGACGAGCAGATGTGCCTGGTGGATGGCGCGTGGGAAACGCACCTCTGCGTGCCCTATCCGGTGGCGTCGACGCTACCACCGCTTGACTCTCTTGAATCGTACCCGCCCCACAACATTTATTGGGTAGACGGCGGGGCCGGCTTTTGGCTGCAATACGTCGACGTGCATGCTGTGGCAGAGCCACACATCGTCGTTTTTGAAGACGTCGAGTTTCACTATCATGCCAGCGAGTTACAGCATTTCGATACCGC
>DAOUEM010000493.1:0-19155 GCA_034430555.1 Anaerolineae bacterium
CAGGAACAAAGAATAAACAAGTTTCAGGCATGAACAGCACAACGCACCGTGTCGCCCACAGGAGCATCGATGGCCCTTTCTGTACTGCTGATCGAAGATGACCCGAACATCGCCCGGCTGCTGGACATCTACCTGGGGAAAACGTTCAGTATCACACGCGTGAGCACTGCCCGGGAAGCAGCCAGCACCATTGCCGCCCACCCCTATGATGTTGTTCTCCTGGATGTGAATTTACCGGATCGTCCCGGTTGGGACCTGCTGGACCTGCTCACGCACGAACACCCTGACACCCACGTCCTGGTGATGACCGGCCTGTCTGATAACAACACCTACCAGCGCGCGATGGCGATGGGGGCGCGGCAGGTGCTGGTCAAACCCCTAACGCCAGCCCAGGTCAAAGCGGCCATCGATGCCTTGTAGGGTTAGCGCACTACCGGGGAAGATGATACGGTCGTCATGCCCTGCAGACCGCTTTTTCATTACGGGTCCGGCGAAGCTTTCAGGTCAATCGCGTAACGGTGGATACCCGCCTGTTTGGCATCGAGGTTCATGGCATCAAGCACCTCGTCAGGCCGACCGGTACCTGCCTGCCCCAGGCTTAAGTGTGCACGAAAAGCACCGTCACCGTCCGGCACGAGATCGAAGATCAACGCCCGCAGGTCATAGTTTTTTTTACGCCGTTGCCGCTCGATGAAATCGGCAGCCAGCAAAGTCGTGATACGCCGGCGTAACTCCGCATCATCCACTTCATCGACGGTGATGCGGTAGTGCGCGCCCGCCAACAGGGTTTGCAGCGCCGGGGCTTTGAGCGGCACTTCCATCACAGTAGTGGTGACCAGGCCGTCCGGGCTGACCGCGTTCAAGCGCGCGGCAAGGTCCTCAGCGGAGAGCGGCTCTCGCAGCCAGATGTCCAGCAGTTCGCAGTCACTGCTGATGCCCAGCGACAGGGCAGAGGCCAGTTGAATCTTCGGCTGGGGATTAAACCCCTGGGAATATACCAGCGGCAGTTCCGCCCGACGTAACACACGCTCCCACGTCTTCGCCAGGTCCAGGTGACCGATGAAACGCAGCATCTCGAGCTTACTGAAGGTGATGCGAAGCCGATACTGGGTGATCGCTTCGGTCATGGCTGCTCCTACGCCAGCGGATTGTCCCGGCGCTGGCCATATAGTGTGATCGGGCAGTCCGGCCACTCGGTAACCGGCTCTTCGACGGCATAGAACGCTTCGCGTTGTGACGACAGTTGATCAAATACCGACGGGGACATCACGATGCGATAATCGTCCAGACGGGAGGCCATCAAAAAGGCATGGTTGACCGGTGTGCCATACATATCGCTGGCAAAACGGTGGACATCGCCGTTCGCAATGCCGATCGTGAGGTAAATCGGGGGCAGGTCTGGCTGTTGCTGGCCGTGTGCGACAGCTCCTTCCTGCAATATCAGGGCAGCCGCCACGGCGTCATCGGCGGTGGTAAACGTCATCAGGACCTTATCGCCCATGATCTTGGCCAGCACGCCGGAAAAGGCCTTAGCCGCCGCCCGGTGAAGGCGATGCCAAGCCGCCAGGTAGGATTCCAGCACCAGGGGGGATACGCTCTGGGTCAGCCGGGAAAAGCGTTTGATATCCGATACCAGGATAAAAACACCGTGCTCGGTATGGAGATGCTCGCGGTATTTGAGTTCATAGGTGCGGATGGGGTCCGGCACCCCGCGCAGCACGTACGTATCCACAAACTCAAAGCTAAACTCAGCACGCTTACACACGCCGCGCGTAGTTTCCGTGACATAAATCGCACCGGGCGGCGTTTGTTTCTCCAACCGGCTGACGGTGGCAATGCCATCACCTAACAGGTCATCTTCGGTCACGATGACGTCGGCGGTATGGATGATGATCCGCAGCGTGCCCACAGGCTTGCCGGCCACGGTCAGGTTGCGGGTCTGCATATTACGCTGAATCTGCTGCGCGGCATGCAGGCAGTCGCTGGCGCTCTCGAAACTGGCCAGATAACCATCCCCGGTAAACTTAAAGGGATCGCCGCCATACTGGCGGACCGCCTGGGTGATCTGGGCTGCAGCGTCTTCGATATAGTCGGACATCTCCTGACGGGATATGGCGGCCGCCGTGGTAGTCGATCCCACCAGATCCGCCTGGAGAATCGTCAGTGTACGAGTTTTCATGGCCAACCCCCATCAAACACTATTCCTGCGCAAGCAGCCAGCGCCGGCCCAGAAGACGGTTCCGATCACCGGCTAAGGGCATAACGCGCCGTCACCCCCGGCACAAGATTCAGGACCGCCGCCAGAAAGGCAGACAGCCACCAGATACCAGCCTGCAGGTCCTTCAGCGAACCGCGTTCCTGCCCGGCGTGAAGACAACTCAACGGCGGGCCGGTCATCCCGAGAATCCGACCACGATGTCTCCCTATGCCGACATCCTGGCAAGATATACCACCCCGGTTGTACTGGGCTTTGGCGGGCATCACCTGGTCGTATTCTTCGGCCAGGTCACGGGTAAACTGCTGAAAATTGAGCGGCACATGCCAGTCGCAGTCCGTAGCGAAGGCATAGGCGGCCCCGGCCCCGTGCTTCAAGACTGACGCCCGGCTGATGACCTGGCCGCCGACGATGACCGTGCCCAGGGCCGGCGACACATAAGCGCTATCGCCGCGTCCCGTCAAAGCGTCCGGCAAGCCGTTATGTCGGTCGTGGAAAAAAAACAGGCAGCGCCGGTTATGTTCCAGCATCGTTTCTTCCACCTGGCGGAGGACGGCTGCCGCGCCCAGGGTCATCAACACACCAGCTACATTATCCAGCCCGCAGCCTTCGACCAGCTCACCACGCAACGTGGGCATCTGCCCCAAAGTGATCGTGTCGGGCCAGGCGATGGTCCCTTCATCCGCCCGGAAAAACGCCAGGCTCTCGGCCTCTTTCACCGGCAAAAGCTCGCCCCGGGCAGATAACTGAAGCCGGCCCTGCTCCGCGCTAAATCGCAAAGCCTTGGCCGTGCACTGGGTCAGCGGCAGGGTCAGCTCCACCGGGTAAATGGGGGACAGCGCCGCGTTCCGATCATCATACAAAGCCCGTAACCGGAATGACAGGCGGTCCAGATGAGCAACCACGACCAGATCGGCGCGCGGTTTGGCGACGCCCAGCCACAGACCACCATTACCGATGCCGGCCAGGCCGGTATCCAGGCGGTCGGCCAGGCCAATAGCGGCCGCGACATCCGAGACCTGATCGAAGATCGCGCCCGGCAGCGTCACGCCGGTCGACGGCGCATGGGCCAGCAGCAGCTGGCGCAGCATGACCCACACCTGCTCCCGGTCCTGTACCAGTGGGTGCTGGACCAGGGCATCCTGCAAGCCAGGTATCGTCGACCAGATTTGCTCCAGTAACATACGGTAAACTCACCATCTGACAGCAGTGTGATGGATACTGAAAACGCTGAGATATGCCACGAGTCCATCTAGCTGTTATATTATAGACTATCCACTTATTTAGCGCGCCTGGCGCCGTCATAAGGCAGTTGATCTATGAACGATATCTTGAAACTACACCCCGAAGTCGCCACAGCGCTGCATGATGGGCAACCGGTCGTCGCGCTGGAATCAACGCTAATCACGCACGGCCTGCCCTACCCTAGCAACGTGGAAACGGCCCTGGCCATGGAACAAGCCATTCGCACCCAGGGCGCGGTCCCGGCCACAATCGCCGTGCTGGATGGCGTCATACAGGTCGGCCTGGAAGCGGATACGATTGAATGGCTGGGTAAGCTGAAACCGGACGAGGTGCGCAAGTGCAGCCGCCGTGACCTGCCAATCGTGGTGGGCCTGAAGACCCACGGCGCCACCACGGTAGCCGGCACCATGATCGTGGCGCACATGGCTGGCATCCGTGTTTTTGCCACCGGCGGCATTGGCGGCGTGCATCGCGGCCATCCCTTCGACGTATCGGCCGACCTGCTCGAACTGGGACGCACGCCGGTCACAGTCGTCTGCGCCGGAGCCAAGTCGATCCTGGACCTGCCGTTGACGCTGGAGGTACTGGAGACCCAGGGCGTGCCGGTTATTGGCCTGGGCACGGATGAGCTGCCTGCTTTTTATACGCGTACCAGCGGCCTGCCGGTCGACATCCGGGTGGACGACCCGGCGGCAGCGGCAGCAATCATCCAGGCGCGCGCAAGGTTGAACCTACAGCAGGGCATAGTGGTGACCGTGCCGGTGCCGGCAGACGACGCCATGCCGGCAGACGACGCCGAATCCGCCATCCAGGAGGCCATCCGGCTGGCCGACGAAAAGGGCATCGGCGGCACAGACATCACGCCGTTCGTGTTGGGCAAGGTAGTCGAACTGACGGTGGGACGTTCTCGCCGGGCCAATACCGCTTTGCTCATCAACAACGCCCGTGTTGGCGCGCAAATCGCCGCTGCGCTGGCCGAACTGGACACCACACCCCCAGGGGGAAATTCATGACACGAAAGCTTGTGATCGATACCGATACCGCCTCTGACGACGCCGTAGCGCTGATCATGGCGCTGCGCTGGCCGGAAGTGGAAGTGGCCGCGATCACCGTCGTCTCCGGCAATGTACCCGTCGAGCAAGGGGTGATCAACGCGCTGTATACGGTTGAATTGTGTGGTAGCAATGTGCCCGTGTACCGGGGTGCAGCGCGGCCGCTGGTCCGAGAACCGGTTCTCGCCCAGTTCTTCCACGGCGAAGATGGCCTTGGCAACCAACACTATCCACCGCCTTCCGACCAACCAGCCGACGGCCACGCGGTCGAAGTGTTGATCGAGACGATCAAAGCCAATCCAGGGGCTACGCTGGTGACCTTAGGCCCGTTGACCAACATCGCGCTGGCAGTGGCACAGGCGCCAGAGATCATCGCCAATGTCGAGCGCTGCGTGGTGATGGGCGGTGCGGCCAATGCGGTGGGCAATATTACCCCCGCCGCCGAATACAACATCTGGGTGGACCCGGAAGCGGCGCGTCTGGTATTCCAATCGGGGATGCCAATCGAGATGGCCGGGTGGGAGCTGTGCCGGGGCGATGCCAACCTCAATGACGACGATATCGCTTACATCCGGAGTCTGGGCACGGCATGCGCGCACTTCACCATCGACTGCAACCTGACTGCCTTACAGGCCAACCGCGAGTGGCTGGGCGATCCCGGCATTGCGCTGCCGGACCCGGTGGCGATGGCTATTGCGCTCGACCCGACGATCTGCACCCGGCGCAGCACCCACTATGTCGAGGTGGAAACTCAAAGCGACCTGACGCGAGGCATGACCGTGGTGGACGCCCTGGACGTGATGGGTGACCCGCGCAACGGCGTCGACTGGGGACCGCTGGTGGCACGCGAACCAACCGTCAGAGTCTGCTGGGCGATCGATGTCAAACGATGGAAAGACGCGCTCTTCAGTGTGCTAAAGTGATACTGGACTTCACAGACCGATCATGACGGTTAAATACATCTCGCTGGGTATCATCGTGGACGACATCGTCTTTCCTGATGGACGCACGCAGATGGGGGTGTTGGGCGGCGGCGGTCCTCAGACAGTCTGGGGCATGGCCGCAGCGGCAGCCTCTGGCGAGGAAGTCGGGCTGGTATCCGGGGTTGGCGCGGATTTCGACCGCGAGTCACTGGCACCGCTGCAAAAAATGGGCATCGACCTGACGGGCGTTTATCTGACGGCCGTTCCTACGGCACGCGCCTGGCAGCTTCTGGAAACAGACGGCCGCCGGACACACGTATGGCGCGTAGACCAGGCCACCAGCGATCTACAAACACATCCCGACTGGGCGATCATTCGCGACATCTATCCAGAGGTGGCGGTCGTTCACTGGGGTATTCACCCGGAGGACCCGTACCTGGCCTGGTGTGCGCCGCTGCGCGCCCACGGCGCCCTGATCAGCATCGAGCCGTTTAGGGGACTCGACCAGCCGCTGCCGGACGACGACCTCCACACATTACTGTCTCAATGTGATATTTACTCACCCACCTGGCGGGAAGCAGTCAGCATCTTCGGCACTGATGACAAGGCCGCCCTGCTGCGGCGCGCCCGGACACATGGCGGCACCATCCTGGCGCTGCGCAAAGGGGAAGCCGGCGCAGAAGTGTGGGATTTGAGGGCCGGGACAGGCATCAGCGTGCCGGCAGCACCCGTCGCTGCCGTGATCGACCCCGTGGGCGCCGGGGATGCCTTTTGCGGCGCGCTGGCGGTCGCCTGGCATAACACCGGCGATCTGACCAAGGCCGCCATACAGGCTTCGGTGGCCGCATCTTACCTGGTCGAGCAGGTCGGGCTGCCGCCGGAACGACCGACCGCAACCAGCCTGCACACCCGCACGCAGGCCGTACGCGCTGGACTCACCCGGCTGGCGATATAAAAACAAACAGGCACCTGAAAAAACCAGGAGCCTGCATTCTTTTGCTGGACGGCAGATCAGGAGGCAGGGGCGGTCTCTTGCGGTGGAGATACGGTATGCTCCACCAGCAGACCGGCGCCCTCCCCTTCGGCACTCACGACCACCGGCGCATTGACCCGCACGCGTTCCACGAAGCAGAAGTTCTCGTTGACGGCCTCGCAGTAGTAGATCGTCAGGTCCACGCTCAGATCGGCACTGCCGTCGCCCAGCGTCACCGGGATGGTGAGCGGCATCTCCGGCTCAACAATACGCTGCACCAGGTTGTCGGGAGGAATGGTAACGACCTGGCCATCGGCCAGCCACTCCGCCGTGAACGGCGCAATGTCATTAAACTTGTAGCCTTCCGGCACGATGACGTTCAGCGTGATTTCGCCGTCGCCAGCAGCGGCGTTCTGCGCCTCCAGCGGGACGACATCGCCGGTGAAGGGCGCAGCCGCGGCCACCGCTTCACGATCGGCCTGGAGCGCTTCCCGGTTGGGGAAATTCACGCTGGAAACCGTGCCGGCCTCCATATCGATCACCCGGATGGCGTGGTTGTTGGTATCGGCCACGTACAGGCGTCCATCGGCATAACTGATGCCGCCCGGCTCATCCAACAGTGCTTCTTCCAGCGTGCCATCACGGTAGCCGCCCGCCGTATCGCCGACATAAGAAGTCGACTCGCGAGTCGACGGATCGATAACTTTGATCTTACTGTTGTAGGTATCGGCGACGTAAAGCAGCCCATCCACGTAAACCACGCCGAGAGGATGCTGGAGAAGCACATCATCGGCCACGCCGTCCCGGTCGCCAAAGTCGAAGAGACCAGTGCCAACAATGGTCTCAACGCCGCCGTCGGGGTCGATGTCTGAAATCCGGATGGCGCTGGCCTCACTATCGGCAAAATACAGCCGCTCGCCGTCGGTGGTGATGCCGCTGGGTTGGGCAAGTTCGGCTACGGCATGAGCACCGTCGACGACATCCTCACGCCCGCTGCCGGAGTGTACGGCCACTTCTCCGGCGGCGATGTCGTAGCGCCACAACTGGTGCGGACCGGCCATCGCGATGTAAAGCGTACCGTCGACCAGCACAAGGTCCCACGGGCTGTTGAGCGCTATATCCAAGCCATAACCGCCGTTGGTGCTAAAGTCCGCCTGGCGGCCGGTGCCGGCCAGGGTCCAGACAATCTGCGTCTCCAGGTTGATGGCGCGCAGCGTGTGATTTTCCGTATCAGCCACGTACAGAATGCTTCCATCTTCGCTGAGCGCCAGCCCCTGCGGCTTGTCAAAGCGGGCCATCGCATAGTCGCCGTCCCGGTTGCCAGCCTCGACGCCACCGATCACGTCGAGCACCTCGTAGGTTTCCAGGTCGGCCACCACGATCCGGTTGTGGTTGCTATCGGCGATGAAGAGACGACCGCCTTCAGCGTCGGCCAGGACCTTGCCGGGGAACGCCAGCAAAGTTTCCGGGCGTGCCTCGGTTTCCAGCGTTACTTCAATCGGCTCCCGGTCGATCAGCCCCTCGGCGTCGAACTGAGCCACCATGCCCTGGATCACCGGCTGCATCACGGCGTAAATACCCTCCCCGGAATGATAGTCAAACACGTTGCCTTCCGGATCGACCACCATCAGCGTCGGCCAGGCCTGAATACCCCAGGCGCGCCACACCACGAAGTCGCCGTCATTGACGACGGGATGCTCGATCTCGTAGCGCTGCACGATCTGGCGGATGTTTTCCGTATCGCCCTCATTGTCGAATTTGGCACTGTGCACCCCGATCACGACCAGTTCCTCGGCAAACTCGGCTTCCAGCCGCTTGAGGTCCGGAATGATGTGGATGCAGTTAATGCAGCCATAGGTCCAGAAATCGAGCAGGACCACCTTGCCGCGCAAATTATCCCAGGTCAGCGGGCCGGGCACGTTGAGCCAGTCCAGGCCGTCCGCAAACGGCGGGGCGGGCACCGTGCCGGAAAAATCATCGCCCTGGCCCAGCGCCGGCGCCAGCCCCGCCAGCGAGATCAGCACTGCCAGCAAGCCAGCAAACACAACCCTTTTTTTCATACCAACACCTCGCAGGCTCGTAAATATGATAGATTCCATCCAGTCTAACGGTATATTTTAGCGTGCAAAACTTAAGCCCAACTTACAGGGGGATTAAGCTGGGCTTAACGTCGGTTATCCAGAAAGCCGGCCAACAATACCGATCAGCAGCGCCGATCGACTTTCCCCAGGCAGTAACCTAGCAAACCGGCGATAACCAGCACCCCCAGCCACAGCCGCGTGCGCATACTGAGGGGAGCCATTCGCGGCCCATGAACGCGCCGGATGCCGCGTCGATAGACCGGGACCATCATTGGGCTGCTCACCCAGTCGAACAACAGGTAGGCCAGGATCGACACTCCATAACGCGGACGGCGGACAACCGGCGCCGGCGGTCGGTCGGCCAGCCCGACCTCGGCCAGGGCAAATCCTTCACCGGCAGGCACCTGCGCCAGCACATCGCCAGCCGCATCGGCGATATAGGTTTCATTGTAGATCGGCGCTTCCACCTGGATGCTATCTGCCTCGGCCAGCAGCGGCAGCAGGTCCGGGCGGGCGACCAGATAGGTCGCCAGGGAAAGATGGGGCAGGGGAACCCTGGACCGGAACGTGCCCGCGCCGGTTGCATTCACCACCGGGATTCCCAGGGAAGATGCCTGCCTGCGCAGCAGTGCGCCAAAGGCGTCATCAGCTTGACGAGTGGCATAGCTGAGCAGTGGACCGCCTTCGGTCACAGCCAGGCGCTGTTCATCCGGGAATACAACCTCGATGCGGTGCGGCTTGGGCGGGCAACTGCACACCACCATGGCATCGACACGGCCTGCATACCGATCCCATAATTCGGTGTGCATGGCATCCCAGCAGATCATCAATCCCAGTTTGCCGAGATCGGTATTGGCGATGGTGATGCCCTGCCCCTCGCGGAAGTAAGCGCGTTCCCAGAACCAGGGGTAGTTCTTATCGTAACGCCACAGCCGGCCATCCGGCGCGACGAGCAGCATGGCATTATAAATATCGTCGGCATCCAGCAGCAGCAGCGAACCGGCCAGGTGGATGCCCAACGCGGCTGCCATCCTTTTCATCCAGGTAACCGTCTGGCCGTCCAGCGTCTCGGCACGATGGTAATTATCGTCGCTGTATTCGTAGCCGGTATTGAACACTTCCGGTAAAACCACCAACTGCGCCCCGGCTTCCGCCGCCCCTGCCACCAGTTCCTCGGCGCGCAACAATCGGGCATCAACCAGGCCCGGCGCAGCCTCCATCTGTACAACTGCGATCTTGATCGTTCGCGCCATCCGCATTCCCCTTGTCACAGAAAACCGACCAAATATGCTCGTATTGTACACCGATGCCCACGAAAAAAGCCGGATGCGAGTCACATCCGGCCTGGTATGCGGGTCGATCCACGCGGAACGCCTAGCTCATGTTTCGGATCACGGCGCTGGCGAACTCGCTGGTCTTGACCTCGGTCGCCCCGGACATCTGGCGGGCGAAGTCATAAGTCACCACCTTGTCGTCGATGGTTTTTTCGTAGGCGCTAACGATCAGAGTGGCCGCTTCCCACCACTTGAGGTGCTCCAACATCATCACGCCGGAGAACAGCACCGAACCAGGGTTTACTTTGTCCAGGTTGGTGTACTTGGGCGCGGTGCCATGCGTAGCCTCGAACAGGGCGACGTGATCGCCGATGTTCGCGCCAGGCGCGATTCCCACCCCACCCACGTGTGCAGCAGCGGCATCGCTGATGTAATCGCCATTGAGGTTCATCGTCGCCAGGACATCAAACTCGGTGGGGCGCAGCAGCAGGTGCTGGAAGATGATGTCGGCAATACGGTCGTTGACCAGAATCTTCCCTTCCGGCAGTTTGCCGTCATACCGGTCCCACAGTTCGCCCTCGGAGATGGTGACGTCGCCGAATTCCTCCGCCGCGACCTCGTAACCCCACTTCCGAAAGGCGCCTTCCGTGAACTTCTGGATGTTGCCCTTGTGTACCAGGGTAACGGACTTACGACCACGCTCGACGGCGTACTGGATGGCCTTGCGTACCAGGCGCTTGGAGCCGAATTCGCTAATCGGCTTGATGCCCAGACCGGCGCCTTCAAAAAACCTGGCGTCGAATTCCTGGCGGAGAAATGCGGCCAGCTTTTCGTTCTCAGGGGTACCGGCCTCAAACTCGATGCCGGCGTAAACATCCTCCGTGTTCTCACGGAAGATCACGATATTGAGTTTCTCCGGCTCGCGCAGCGGGCTGGGCACGCCCCGGTACCAGCGAACCGGGCGGACACAGGCATATAGATCGAGCACCTGGCGCAGCGTCACGTTCAGGCTGCGGAAACCGCCGCCAACCGGAGTCGTCAACGGCCCTTTGATGCCGACGTAGTACTCGCGCAGCGCATCAAACGTTTCTTCCGGCAGGTACTGGCCATCGTACAGCCCGGCGGCCTTCTCGCCGGCGTAGATTTCCATCCAACTGATGCGACGCGATCCGCCATAAGCCTTTTCCACAGCGGCATCCCAGATGCGCCTGGAAGCGGTCATGATATCGCGGCCGATGCCATCGCCTTCAATAAAAGCAATAATCGGGTTATCAGGAACCTTAAGTTGGCCGTTCTCAACGGTAATTTTCTGGCCGTCCGCCGGGGGGACGATGTTCTGGTACGCCATAAATCGAATCTCCTAAAAACAGGGTGTAATTAACTCACCTGAAGAGTATACCCGTTCAGTCCATTTTATTCGATGCAAGACTGGAAGGCGGCGTTACAGGGTGCAGGTCAGGTCAGCGCGCCAGCCTGGCCCGGAGCAGCCCGAACAACCAGTACAGCTCATCAATATGCAGGATGGCCGCCAGCAGGAAAAAGACCGCCGCCCCAATCCCCCCGGCTCCCACCACCAGCAGCAACTCTCCAATAAGACTATCGGTGGTGACTGCTTCGGCGACGATCGACTGGCTCAGCAAAGCGACGAGGCCCATCACCAGCGCCGCACAGCCGGTTTTTACCGCCGTGAGCGGCAGATTCTGGCCGCGCAGGCCGCCGATTCGCTTGCCTAACAGCCAGCCGGCGATCGCTGCGTGCAACAGGTGTTTGATCGAATCGGCGATCATCAGGCTAAAGAGACCGTACTGCGGCATCAGGCCAAGGGCAACGGCCATGTAAGCCACCAGGCTGATCACGCCCACCAGAGCCGGCGTCAGCGTATCCTGCTGTGAGTAAAAGGCGAACACCAGCAGCAGGTCAATCGCCGCAAAAGGCAGCCCAAAGAGATACAGGCGTAAGGCCAGGGAAGTCACGCCGGTATCAAAGGCGGTGAACTCGCCATGCTGAAAGATCAACGCGACGACGGAGGTGGCCAGCACAAATAGCCCGATTGCCGCCGGTATGATCAGCACGATGGCCAGGCGCAAACCCCGTCCCAGCGTATTTTTGTACACGTCGACGCCGTTGGTAGACAGCAGCACCGCCTGCCGGGAGAGAGTCGGTAGAATGGCGATACTGATGGCCGTGGCCACCAGGCCATGCGGAAACTGGATCAACGTTGTGGCGTAGTTCATGTAACTGATGCTGGCTTCCCCGGCCTGAGACGCCAGGCGATAACTCACCAGCCGGATGATCAACGTGTCGATCACCAGGGAGAACATCACGGGCACGTAAAGTGTGACGATACGACGCACACCCGGCTCCTGCCACAAACCGCGCAGCGTGGGCCCCAGTCGCGCATCACGCAGCGCCAGCATCTGCGCGCCAAGCTGTACGCCGGCGCCGACCAACCAGCCGACGGCCATCGCCGTTATACCCAGGGACGGCGCGGCCAGAAGGGTCACCACGACGATGCTGCCATTGAACATGGCGCCAGCGAAGGCAGGCAGCGTGAACCGGCGCAGCGCGTATAACAGCCCACTGAGCACGGCAAACAAGCTCAGGAACATCAAGGCCGGCGTTGTTACACGCAGCAAGTGCACGGCGATTTCTGGCGCGGCGGTCATCACAACCGGAACAGACCCGGGCAGAATCCAAGACACCGAAGCCAGCAGGTCAGTGCCTGCGATAAGCGCGACGATCTGGGGCGCAAACAGCTCCAAAACCAGAACCAGCCCTGCCAGCAAAACGACCACAACGCCCAGGAGCAGGTTGACCAGCCGCCACAGCGCGGTTCGATCCCTCTGCATGGCGTATTCGCTAAGCACGGGCACCAGGGCGCTGTTGACATGCCCGCCGATCAGCAGGTCGTACAAAGTACGGGGCACGATGATAGCAATATTGAACGCATCCACTGCCGCCCCGGCCCCAAACAAATCGCTGAGCAGCATCTCCCGGCCCAGGCCTAACAGGCGGCTGGCAATATTGCCCAGGGCAATGACCCCGGTCGCGCGCGCTACGCCGGCGCCATCGAGCATGGCCCCCTCGACGTCGATGGGCGTTCCCCCAGGTTCGACCGGCAGGGGCGGAGTAATCTCCGGCGGAGTAATCTCCGGCGGAACGATCTCCGGTGTCGTTTCAGCCGTCATTCGTCCTCCGGCAGCGCCCGAATGCGTGCGATCAGGTCGCTGGTGCTGTGGCCCGGCACAAAGTCGATCAAGGCGACTCGCCCACCCAATGCTTCCACGGTCGCGCGTTCCGGCAGCGTTTTGTGGGCGTAATCCCCGCCTTTCACATAAATATCGGGTTGCAGCAGTTCGATTAACGAATCGGCTGTGTCTTCGCCGAACACGATTACGGCGGTGACCGGCAGCAGCGCCGCCATCAACCGCGCCCGTTCGTCAGCCGGGATCAGGGGGCGGCCTGGCCCTTTCAAACGGCGTGACGACGCGTCGTCATTGATGCCGACAAAAAGCGCGTCACCCAACGCACGCGCCTTCTCCAGGTAATCCAGGTGGCCCACATGGAACAAATCGAAGTGTCCATTGGTGAACACCACGACCTTGCCACTGGCAGCCAGTGCCTCACGACGACCGGCCGCGTCTGCTACCGTCAGGATTTCACCCATTCGATCCCAGCACTCCACAAGATAAAGACACGGGGCGCAATTCTAACAGGCGGGGCGTTTTGCAACAAACCGAGTTACGATCCGGTGGCCGTGGTCGAGTCCTGCCGGACGAGCGATAGACTATACCGACCGGTGGTGCTGCCCTCCTGAAACCGGTAACGCGTGGCGATGATGTAATAGATGCCGTCCTCAGGAATCACGAAGGCGGCGATGCGGGCATCGTTTTCCGGCCCGGAGTCATCGTCCTGGGCCAACTGGACGCTGTTTGCAGAGAACAACAGCAGCAAGGGATCGAGGTCGCCACCCGTGCGAGTCATGATGATGGTGATCACATCACCGGCATCGGCCAGGAATGCATAGGTGGCCGACGACCGATCGTTATCAATCTGGCCTGACACGGTGCTGCCGTACAGAATGGTCAGCGTGCCGGGCGCGACTACCGGGGCTTCACCGGTCGCACCATCCAGGCGCAGGACAAAATCGCCGGCAGTTGAGCCTGCGTCACCTTCGAAGCGGCTGGCGTATATATAATAGGTGCCGGTCTCCGGGATGATGAATCCTTGGATCAAGGCATTATTGCTGCTGCCCGAATCGTCATCCTCCTGAAGGATTTCACGGCGGCCATTGAGCAGCACCAGATAAGGGTCAAGATTGCCACCCGTCCGCGTCAAGGTCACCGAGATAATGTCGCCCCGCTGCGCACCAAAGGTATAGTAACGACCCGGCGCGTCGCTTTCGATGGAATTGGCCGATTCCGCACCATAACGCAGCAGCAGCGCCGCCTCCGGGCTGATCCCCTGCCCGCTGGTCGGCGTGGTTTCTAAGGTCAGCACAAAGCTACCCTCGGTTATCCCGGCTTCCTGCCCGAAGCGGCTGGCAACCACCTGGTAAAAACCCGGCTCCAGGATCAGGAAGCTGTTGATGGCGGCATCGAGTGAGCCTTCCCGATCGTCATTGTCGACCAGCACCTGGCCATCCTCGCTGGTGATATACACATAGGAATCGAGATTGCTGCCGGCGACCCGCTGCATCCGAACGTTGATGATATCGCCGCGCTCGGCCTCAAATACGTAGATAAGGCGCGGCGTGTCATCGTCGATAAAACCGATCACGGAATCCCCGTAGTTGAGATAGCCCCCTGCTTCGGAGAGCACGCCGACCCGCTCCAGGCTCAAAGTAAAACCGCCCTCCGTCACGCCCAGGCTATGCCCGAACCGCGTGGCGATCACGAAATAGAAGTTGTCATCCGGGATACGGATGGTGGTTATGGACGCGCCGAGCGAGTCATCGACATCATCGGAGATCGCCAGGACAGCCCCGTTATTGTCGACCAGCAGTAAAAGCGCGTCTAAATTGCCGCTGGTCGGCGACATACGGGCCGATACCACGTCACCCTGGCGCGCCTGAAAATAAAAGACGTGGCGGTATTCGCGGCCGGCGATGGTGGCCTGTATGGAATCGCCGTACGACATCCGCCTTCCCTCCTGTCCCTGGACGGACGACCGTCCCACAGCAATCAGGACCAGGCAGATAATCACCCGCACACCGATTCGTTTCACAGGCACTTTGTCCCCACGCGACCTATTACCAGTTTTACCGAGCGATCAGGCTGAGCAGATACTGGCCGGTGGTCGTCCCTTCGAACCACTCAAAGCGGGTGGCCACGATGTAATACAGGCCATCCACCGGCAGCGTGATCCGCAGCCGGGCATTACGATTACCACCGCCGTCATCATCGGTATCCACCAGGTTCTGACCGGCATCCAGCAGCGCCAGCAACGGATCCAGCTCACCATCGATGCTGACCATGTCGATCTCGATAGCGACTCCGGCTTCTCCCTGGAAGGCATAAAACACGGCGACAGCCTCGTCGGTGATCGTGCCACCGACCGTCTGCCCCAGGCCCAGCGGTAAAGCGGCACCCGCCGCCGCGCCGGACTGATCACCAGTCGATTCTGGCTGGCTGACGGGAACGCCGGTCAACGTCAGCTCGAACTGCCCGCGCGACGATCCCTGAAGCCCGCCGAAGCGGGTGGCGATCAAGGTGAAGCGGCCATCCACCGTCAGCAAATACGAGGCGATCAGCGCGTTAAAGTCGCCGGCGCTGTCGTCATCGCGCAGCAGTTCGCCGCCTTCAGGATCGGCCAGGATGATCAGGGGATCAAGCGTCGCATCGAGCGCTTCCAGGCGCACGGTCACCCGGTCGCCCGACTGCCCGTCAAAAGTGTAGCGCACCTCCGGTTGCGCATCGCTGATGGACCCGGTGACAATGGTGCCGTAGGGCAGGACGCTGCCCGGCCCCAGCACGTCTTCCGGGTCGACTTCCGGCGGCGGGACGGCTGTAGCACCGGTCAGCGCTACCTCGAAAAATCCACGCGCCTGGCCGATGGGACCGCCCCGCCGCGTGACGACCAGCAGGTAAAGGCCGTCCTCCCGCACCGCGTAACGCAGCCGCCCGGTACCGCTGGCGGTGAGTGGATTCAGGTCGGCATCGGTCAGCAAAAGAAGCGCTTCATCCTCCAGCAGACCGCTGGTCTGGAGGGAAATGTCCAGCGAGTCGCCGCTGGCCGCATAAAGGTTGTAAAACACGACAAAGGAGTCATCGATGCGTCCGTCTGCGGTCGCCTCGGGTAACAACAAGGTGGACGGCAGCAGAGTCGCCACGCGGCTGTGGAGGGTTACATTGGTGGCGTTAAGCGTCAGCAGGAAACTGCCGGTGGTGGTACCCTCTTCACCACGATAGCGCGTCGCCAGTATGGCGTAAAAACCATCGACCGGGATCGTAAACATCAGCCGGGCATTGGTATTCTCAGCGCTGATATCATCATGCTCGGCAATGGTCTGCAAGGAGTCATCAAGCAGCAATATGACAGGGTCCAGGTCGCCGGCCATGTTTTCCATGGTGATGACGACCTCGTCACCGGCTCGCGCCTCAAGGACGTAAGCGCGGAAGTAATTGTCGGCGTTGATGCTGCCGTCAACGGCATCACCGTACAACAAACGCGGCAATCCGACAAAATCCTCGGGCATGGCACGCTCGAAAGAAATCCCCTCGCTTGAACCGGAATCGGCATCGGCGCTGTTCGAGTGCAGCGACAGCAGGTAACCGCCTTCAGTCGTGCCGCCTTCCCGGCCAAAACGGGTCGCCACGATGGTATACTGGCCGGTCTCGGGCAGCACGGCCGCCAGTTCAGCACCGGGGCCCGGCGCGCTGTCGTCATCCTGCCCGACGATTTCACCACCTGGTCCGTACAGGTAAAGAAAGGGGTCCAGGGCGCTGTCCAGCGCTTCCATGCGGATCAGCACCTGGGCATTGGCCTGCCCGGAAAAACTATAACGCTCCACCACACGGCCAGCGTCGATCACACCTTCGATGGTCTGGCCGTATACCAGGGGCAGCACGATGTCATCGGCGGTGGGGCTGCTTACACTGCCGCTGAGCGCCAGCGCATAGGTGCCGGCTGAAGGGTTGTCCACCGGACCATTTAACACCAGCGCGGAAAAATAAACCCCGCCGGCGGCGATCTCGGCCCTCACCTCGTGCCCGGCGGGATCGTGCGCCAGTTCGGCAAAGCTCGAATCATACAGGTGCAGCGAGGCCGAGACGCCAACCCCGATCACGCTCTGAATACTCACCGTATCGCCCGCCTGCGCCTGGAACCAGAACAGGTGGAACGGGTTTTCCGGCGTCAGGATGCCGCGGGCGGTGTCGCCAAAATCCAGGGCGGCCAACAAGCCGGCCAGGTCGGCGTCGCTGGTGGCAGCCTGGTTCGCCATCAGGGTCAATTGGAAGGCGCCGGTACTCTGGCCAGCCTCGTCATCCTGACCGTAGCGGGTGGCTTCGATCACGTAGACGCCGTCGGCAGGGAGCACGACCTCCAGCCGCGCGTTGAAACCGCCGCCGCCATCATCATCCTCGGCAATGAGGTTCAGGTCGGCATCACCCAGCAGCACCAGCGGATCAAGGCTGCCGGAAGTCGCCTCCATGGTGATGATCACCGTGTCGCCGGCGCTGCCCGTAAAACTATACTGCTGGAAAAACTGCGTGTCGTCGATTACACCAGCCACCGTCTGCCCGTAGGTCAGCGGGGTGCGGCCCTGACCGGGCGGTGAAGCTGCGGTCATCCCACCCGGCAGCAGCGCCCATCCCAGGTACATAATCACCACGCCACGCACCCAGACCTGCCATTTCCTACCCAACAAACGCCCACCTCCCTGCATGGCCTCTATACTCACCCATTGTAAGTTGTGACCATGTGCCCGGCAACTCCAATTGTTGCGGAGACAGCCCATTACCCGGTAGCATTGGGAGGGTTCATTAACCGCCAGGGTCTTGTCTTAACAGGGGTTGCCGATGACCACTTGCCGTTACCTGTGGAGCGCCGCGTTTGCCGCGATCCTGGTCCTGCTGACGGGTTCATCTATGCTGGTTGCCGGCGGCGGCCTGCGCCAGGTTTCGCCTCCACCTACGGCCACCGTCGGCTGTGGACTCGGCGCGGACCCGGCGGTAAGCAGACCGGTGGTCGACCCGTATCGCTTTTGCCCGGAATACCTGCTCGCCGAACAACCCCGCTCGGCCCTGGCGGCGATCACCTCTATCGCATTTGCCCCACCCTGTGATGAGATGCCAGCACCTCGTGACTGGTGCGGCGCGCTGTTTTTGGTGCAGCCCAGCGAAGGGACAGTGGTCTGGTTAGGCCAACACGATGCAGATCGCGGCGAACGCCCGTTGAACATTTTTGCCGCCGGATTAACCACGCCCAATGGCCTGGACTGGTACGATGGTGCATGGTATGTGGCCGGCGGACGGCACATTTACCGCCTGGCCGATGAAGACGGCGATGGCCGGGCCGACGCGAACACCGTGCTGGTGGACCACCTGCCGGAAGGCAGCGGGGAGTGGACGAGCAGCCTCCGGATTGGGCCTGACGGGCGGATCTATGTCAGCAAAGGGGCAAGCTGCAACGCCTGCGAAGAAACCGATCCACAGCGGGCGGCGATCATCAGCTATGCGCTGGATGGCACGGATGAACAGGTCTATGCCACCGGGCTGCACCACGCCTTTGACTTCACCTGGCACCCTGGCAGCGGCGATCTGTGGATAACCGAGAACGGCCGTGACTTCCTGGCGCCCGACCTGCCGCTGGACGAATTAAACCGCGCCAGCCAGCCCGGCCAGGATTTCGGCTGGCCTTACTGCTACCAGACGGCGGCTGGCCTCGTGCCGGATGAATCAGTGGCAGGTGCAACCGCCGAACGCTGTGCCGATACCACGCCGGCAGCACTGATCTTCCAGGCGCACAGCAGCCCGGCAGGCATGGTCTTTTACCACGGTACGGCCTTCCCAGAACTGGAAGGCGACCTGCTGGTGGTGATGAGCGGCAGCGACAACCAGCGGATTCCCAGCGGTTATACCCTGCTGCGCATCTGTTTTGACGCCGACGGCCGCCTGGAAACCTGTCGGAACGCCGATGGCAACCCCCTGCTTGACAGCCAGGGGAACCCGGCCAGCCAGGACGTGCTGATACCGGTAGATGTCAACTACCCGGACCATACGCTGGAAGTGCTGCATGTTCAGGAGCAGAGCTTTTTTCCGGATCACCCGGTTGATATCACCGTCAGCCCGGATGGATTTATCGTCATTTCAGTGCTGGAAGGACGGCTGATCCAGCTACGGCCATCCCCGCTGCAGTGGCTTTTACAATCAGAGCCAGTTCATCATTAG
>DAOUEM010000494.1:0-4785 GCA_034430555.1 Anaerolineae bacterium
ACCACGCTGCACGACGACATCCAGGGCAGTGGTGGGCTCGTCCGCAATAATCATGGCGGGCTGGAACACGGTCGCCAGGGCGATTGCCACGCGCTGGCGCATGCCACCAGAGAGCTGGTGCGGATAAGCGTTGAGCACATCGGTCGGGAGTCCCAGTCGGTTGACATGGGTGCGCGTTTGTTCAAGGAATTTCTTCTTATCCGTAATGCGCTCGTGCGTATCAACAATATCCTGGAAGGTCTTAATCACCTTGCGCACCGGGTTGAGGACGCTCATCGAGCCCTGCATCACATACGAAATTTCCTTCCAGCGGACGTTCCGGCGGAGCTCATCCTGCGAGATTTGTAGCATATCAACTTTATACTCACCAAAGTTGTAGTTGACGCTCCCTTCAAAAGCCTTTAATGGCGGTTTGATATTTCCCGAGATCACTTTGATCAGGGTGGTTTTGCCGCAGCTCGACTCGCCCGCCACGCCATAAATCTCATTCGGAAAGAGGTCAAAAGAAACCCCATCAACGGCCCGTACGGTCCGGGAGATTCCATAGGCCTCAGTCTGGTAATACGCATGGAGGTTTTGTACGCTCAATAGAGTCACGGGTTATTCTCCTCCAATCAAGCGCAAGCGGGTCCGCGGATCGATGTACTCGTTGATGCTTGTGAAGAGCAGGTACAGGCCGAGGAACAGGATAATAGCCACCAGAGCCGGTGCGGCGATCCACCACCACACCCCTGCCACCAAGGCCCCGTGCTGGTTAGCCCAAAAGAGTGCCGTCCCAAGGGTAGGAGTGGTCAAGTCCGACAGCCCAAGAATACTCAATGTGACTTCCATACCAATTGACCATAGGATATTGTTGATGGTGGTGGCAAACACGATCGGCAGCACAAAGGGAAGGTGCTCGTTGATGGTGATCCAAAATCCGCTGGTTCCGGAATAAACTGCGGTACGTGTGAACGAGCGCTCCTTCAAGCTCAACACCTGGGAGCGAATCAGGCGGGCGTCAAACGACCAGCCGAAAAGCCCCAGGATAACCGCCAAGACAAACAGGTTCATGCTATCGCGCAGCAAGAAACCCAGCAAGATCAAGATGGGAAGCAGGGGTAAAACCACGAAGCTGTCATTGATCGACATCAGCACCCTGTCGAGCCATCCACCCCGGTACCCGGCGGTCAGACCGACCAGGACAGCGATCACTCGCGAGATAATCGCTGTCATCACCCCTAGGAAAAGTGAATTGCGCACGGCATAGGTCAACCACCAGAAAAGGTCCTGTCCCCGGGAAGTGGTGCCGAAAAGGTGTTCGCGCGATGGAGGCAGGTCCCACGGCACCACAAAGGACTTGCTTGGATCATAGGGGGAGACGAAGGACAAGAGAGTCATCATCACCACGGCTGTCAGGAAAACAAAAGCAATACGGAAGCGGCCATCATATTTGAGGAGATCGCGGAAGACTTTGAGCATAGTCCCTGTCCTATTGGTAGCGCACCCGCGGATCGAATAGCGGGTAGAGTAGATCCATGAGGAAGACGGCAGTAGCAACACCGATAATCGAATAAATGGTGATGCCCATGATCATTGAATAATCGTTCCTTAAGACTGCTGCCATGGTCAAACTGCCAATCCCTGGGTAACCAAAAACGACCTCCATGATGAGTGCACCACTGAAGACCGTTCCGAGCGACATGGCCAGCCCGGTGAGTTGCGGCAGCAAGGCAGTACGCATAATGTAATTATTGAGGATCTTGTTTTTCTTCAGGCCGGCGGTTTCGGCATATACCACATAGTCTTCAGAGATGATGTTGGAGGTGAGGGATTTCATACCGACAAACCAGCCTCCAAACCCAACCAGCACCAGGGTGGCTGCCGGGAGAACGGCATGCTCGATGTATGTCAAGATAAACTCAAGGGACCAATTGGGATGGGTCCCGATCGGGTAGGCTCCGCTGAATGGGAAGATCGGGATGAAAAATGCAAACACCACCAGCAGAACGAGTGCCACGATGTAGTACGGAATCGGTCGGACCACCTGGCCCAGCACTTCGATCGCCTTCAATGGTTTGTTTTTAGGATAGTAGCTGGACATGGCCCCAAAAAGGTTGCCCACTATCCACGAAATAATCAACGCGGGGACCAACAAACCGAGGGTGTACGGCAAGGCCTGGCCAATCATCTTGGACACCGGGGTCGGAAAACTACTGAGTGAAGGGCCAAGGTCGCCCCGGAGTAAGCGACCCCAAAACGCGAAATATTGCTCGACCGGACTGCCTGACAGCCCGTACAGTTCTGTCAAAGCGGTGCGCATTGCTTCGATAGATTCTGGGTCGAGGGAGCTGCCCCTCGCCATCATCATAGATACCTGCGCTTCTACCGGGTCAGTGGGAGCGAGCCTGGGAATGATAAATGTGACCGTGACCCCGACGAAAATAATTATCAGGTACTGAATGATTCGCGGAATCAAATATCGGAGGACAAATTTTTGCATAGGGGCCATTCCTTTATGAAAAACCTCCACTGCGACTGCCGGTGAAGACAACCGCAGTGGAGGGGTAGAACGTTGATACTGCTGGCTTGCCTCGATTTCAATTTCCTGGCGCCAACCCAATGGTCAGCGCGATCTTTGCCGCGCCGAGGTTATGCCTCTCTAGGTCTGATCTTGACGAACATATACTTGGTATTGCCCCAGTTCGGCACTGGATCGGTATAGGGATCATCCACAGATGGATACCCGGTGAAGTAGGTGGTGTCCATGGTCGTGAAGACGTTGTACGCCATGAGCGGAGTAATGGGCATCTCCTGTGCAGCCAGCTGGCAGAACTCCTGTCCCAACTCGACGCCCTCCGGGTCGTCGAAGGAGATTTGCTGGATGGTTTCAATGATCCTGTCGAGTTCGGGGTTCTGCCAGCGCATGCTGTTGGTGCCGGCGGCGGATTCGCCGCTAGGTACGTAGAACCTTGAGTGCCAGGACTGGAGGAAGAAGAACAAGTCGGGATGACCACCCCAGGTCTCGATCGTCCAGGCCAGGCTGGCGGTGTATTCGCCGCTGCTCATGATGGGCCAGAGATTGGCCTGCGCGTCGAGGGTGGCGTCGATGCCGAATGCTTGCCAGTTCTCAACAACCATGGCAGCCGCCCGGTTCATGGTCGGGTTGCTTTCACCCAAGCTCATCAGCGGCACGTTGAAAGGCGAGCCGTCAGGCAAGACCCACGTACCGTTGACCTTCTGCATGCCGGCGTCGAGCATCAACTGCTCAGCAGCCGCGAGATCGTATTTCCACCAACCGGCGCCAATGTACCGCTTGATGGTGTCGGGGTCGGTTGGCACCAGGTCGCCCAGGCCCTGACGGGCTAAATCGGCAATCCGTTGGGCGGCGGTTGGATCGTAGGGCATGTAGTCCTCCCCACCAACTTCAATAGTGAAGTCATTCAACCAGGGTTCCAACGGCTCGTGGTAGTAATGGGGGTACATACCGGTCGGCGGGACGTGGATGGCGGAAATGGTGGCCGCGCCTCTGTAGGAGGCCAGGGCGACCTGGGCGATGTCGATTGCCAGCGTCAGCGCCCAGCGGACTTCTTTCCTGTCCAGGCCGGGTTTTTCGTTGTTGTAAATGACAGCCGGTAGGGTGGGATCCGGATGCGCCCAGGGGAACGAAGGGAACCAGCCGACCGAGGTCGGGCTCTCCCTGGCCAGGGTAATGCGGCCTTCGGGCGTGCAGTCGTGGATCACATCCAGTTCGTGTGCTGTCTGGGCGATAACGCGCAGGTCGCTCGGCCCTGGATCAATGTACATGGCGTACTTAACAGACACGTCGCCAAGGCGGGCGACCGAGGTCCGCTGCCAGTCTTCGCGGCGCTCCCACAGGAACCATTGGCCGTTCGGATCGAAATCTCTGAGCGTGTAGGCGCCCAGGCTGACCGGTGGGTTGAACGTGAACGCCACCGGGTCCTCTGCCTGTTCCCAGATGTGCTTGGGCATGATGTAGCAGGCGCCCCAGCGCACGGTAAAGGCAGCGTGGAAGCGTGAGTTGGGGGCTTTCAGATAGAAGACAACGGTATTTCTATCGGGCTGTTCCATATGGTCAATATTGCCCTCGAATAGGCCCTGATTCTGCATTCCAGGCGTGTTCATCAGGAGATCAACGGTATAGTACAGGTCATCCGCTGTAAACTCGACGCCGTCGCTCCAGTAGAGGCCTTCGCGCAGCCTGACGGTCATCTGGGTGAAGTCTTCATTGTAGATCGGCTTCTCGGCTGCCAGGGCATTATCCCATACGCCGTCGACTCCCGCATCCGGGTCGATGTACCACAGCGCATCCAGGGCCAGTTGCTGGAAACCGGTTGAATAGGTGTTGGAGCCGGGCCGCCAGCGGTTGAAGTCATCTGCTGGCAGAACAACCCCTGTTGGTTCTCCAGGATCAGGCACTGGTTCCTGGGCACGCCTGGCGCTACTTCCTCACCCTGGGCGAGGACGGTTGTGGCTTGAGACGCCAGCGCCCCAGCGGGAAGGGCAGTTGCCGCAGTGAGTGCGGCGGCCTGCTTTAAGAACTGTCGTCTCGTTAATATGTACTTCTTCATTATTATTCCTCCAGAAAGGATAGACTATAATAAGAGGATAGCAGAGAGGTTTCCAGCAGTACTCTACACAGGTATTGACTAAACAAATGCGACGTTGTTCAGAAAATACCCCCAGTCCACTACATTTGTCTCCAAGGCATATTTTGACTGCCTGTCACTGTTATCACTATACTGCGCTCTGGTCATACCTGTCAAGCTAATGTAAAATGAAATT
>DAOUEM010000495.1:0-78481 GCA_034430555.1 Anaerolineae bacterium
CGGTGATGCCGCTGGTCGAGGCGCTCGCCGATGAAAACGCCGACCTGCGGCGCGGGGCCGCGCGGGCTTTAGGCCGGCTGGGCATCCCGGACGTGCGCGCCTTCAATCCGCTGGTGATGCTGCTGCGCGACAACGATTCGTCGGTGCGCGATGCGGCAGCGGAAGCGCTGCTCGTTCTATGGGACGTGTCGTGCTCGGCCTCCGACCCGTGCCCAACGCCGCGGCCGTAAACCTACCTCTGACGCTTACCAGACAAAATCTGTAGTAGGGACGTCCGCCGGACGTCCCTACGCATGTCTTACCACGTCGTCTTTGCCAAAAGGCGCACCTGCCCATCGGCGTCGGCGGTGACGATCACCTGCGCTTCGGCGGCCTCACCCACGGCGACGGCCCTATCTATGGTGACCGCGCCCAACGGATCGACCGCGCCCAGCGCCACGTCGGCGGTCACCTGCCCGGCTGCATCCAGCAGTTGCAGCGCCAACTGCCCCGCGTCGAAGACGCCAAACGCCCCGGTAACCCGGGCAGACTCCCCCACCCGGTCCGCGCTGAGCTTCTGGCTGGCGCAGCCGGCCTCCGTCACGTCGAGCACCAGGCCGGGGCAGCGACACACCCCCCACCGGATCTTCATGTGATGTGACTGGCCGGGCGCGAAGTCGTACAGCGGGCTGAGCACTTCCGTCTCCATCAGGTAGAGACCGCTGCCGTCCGGCGGCAGGTTCAGGCCGGGGACCTGGCCGCGCCCCTCGGTCCAGCACTCGACGGTCGAGCCGTCGTCGGGATAGTCGGCCCCCGGCTGCGGCGTAAACTGCGCGGCAAAAGCCGCCCCATCGGCGCTGTTGCTGAAGGCGATCCAGCCGGCCATCGAATCCAACCCCACCTTGCCCACGCGATACAGGAACCGCCCCACAAACAGGCCACCCTCGACCGTCCACTGTGGGTTGTCCTCGTCGGCAAACATCACCTTATAGCCCCTGGGATGACGGCTGTCCGGGCTGACAGGCACGGTGACGGCACAGGCATCCTGGTAGGTCTCGCCGCCGCCGGGCAGATGCTGGCCCGCCTTGTGCTGGAAGACATCCCAGATGCTCCAGCGGGTGGGCCGGTCGGCGGTGTTGGTGAAGGTCAGGTCCAGTGTGATGCGCGCCCCGCCCCGGCCCAGCGTGACCTCCCGCGTGATTTGCAGGCCGGTCACCGGGTCGGGCGGGCTGACCATGGTGACGGTGCTGCCCTGTTCGCCTTCGACCAGCCCCGCCAGCGTATAGCGGCCACTGTCCAGCACGGGATCGGGCGGGCCGGGCCACTGCTGATCGTTGTCCCAACCCTGGGGGGAAGGCCAGGTCTTATCGCCCCCGTAGTTGATCCAGGCGGCGATGCTGCCGTCGCCAGTGTGCTCCTCCGGCGTGAACAGCCTGCCATGCAGGGGTTCGTTGGTCCACAGGTACTCGTATTCGCCAAGCTGCAGGCTCACGATGCGCCCGCCGATATCTGGCACGGCCCGCAGCGTGACCCACTCGTTGCGCAGCTCGACTCCCTGCCAGCCGAATACGTCGGTCTGGATGGCCGTCATGCGTCTCTCCTCCCTCAAAAGTAGGGACGAACGGCGTTCGTCCGCCGGTTACCCCACCGGATCGCGGGTCAGTTCGTCGTCGACCAAGCGCCAGATGCCGAGCGGGTTGGCGTCTTTGAGCGCGTCCGGCAGCAGGGCGTCCGGCAGGTTCTGGTAGGCCACCGGGCGCATAAAACGTTTGATGGCCGTCAACCCGACCGACGTCGACCAGGGCGCGGTCGTCGCCGGATATGGGCCGCCGTGCTGCATCGAATGCACCACCTCGACGCCCGTAGGAAAGCCGTTCCAGATCAGGCGTCCGACTTTTTCCCGCAGTTGGCTGTAGAGCGATCCGGCGGCGGCGATCTCGTCGTCTTCGGCGTGGATGGTGGCCGTCAGGTTGCCTTCCAGCACGTCGATGCTCGCTTGCAGGTCACCCTGCGAACGGCACACCACGAACAGCGTCACCGGGCCGAAGTGCTCGGTTTGCAGCGCGGGATCGGCGCGGAAGGCTTCGCCGGTGGTCTGCATGACGGTATTGGCGAAGCAGAAGCCGTGGCTTTCGGGCGCAGTATCAGCGGTGAGACGCTCGACAGATTCGCGCCTCAGCGTTTCGGCGGTGGTCGCGGCCAGGCCCTGTTCCACCGCCGCGTTGAGCAGCACGCCGACGTCGCGGTGGTCCATGCGGTCCTTGACGTCAGTGATGAAGGCCGCCGTCTCCGGGCTATCCTGAATCAGCACCAGGCCGGGATTGGTGCAAAACTGCCCGCTGCCCAGCGTCACCGAGTTGACCAGCCCTTCGGCCAGCGACTCGCCGCGCGCCCGGATCGCGCCCGGCAGGATCACCACCGGGTTGATGCTGCCCATTTCCGCGTAGACCGGGATGGGCGTGGGCCGGGCCGCCGCCAGGTCATAGAGCGCCCGCCCGCCACGCAGCGACCCCGTAAAGCCGACCGCGGCCAGGTCCGGGTGCCGGACCAGCATCCCGCCGACTTCGTGCCCCTGCCCTTGCAGCAGCGAGAAAAAGCCCGCCGGGAAGCCGCTCTCGGCCACCGCCCGGTTGAGGGCCAGCGCGAACAATTCCGAGGTGGCGGGGTGGCCGGGGTGCCCCTTGACGATCACCGGGCAGCCTGCCGCGAAGGCCGAGGCCGTATCCCCGCCGGCCACGGCGAAGGCGAAGGGGAAGTTGCTGGCCGAGAACACGCCCACCGGTCCCAGCGGCACCAGCATCCGGCGGATGGTGGGGCGGGGCGCGGGCTGGCGATCCGGCTGGGCGGTATCGATGATGGCTTCCACATAGGCGCCTTCCCGCAGCAGGCGGCCAAAAGCGCGGAGCTGGCTGGTGGTGCGGCCCCGCTCCCCGGTCAGGCGGGGGAAACCCAGGCCGGTTTCCCGGTCGGCGGTGGTGAGCAGGTCCTCGCCCAGCGCTTCGATGGCGTCGGCGGCGTGGTCCAGGAAGTCGGCCAGCTTGCTCGCCGGGTAGAGGCGCGTCTCCGCGAAAGCCGCGGCGGCAGCGCGCACGGCGCGGTCGACTTCCTCCGGCGTGGCGTCGACGAAAGTGACATCGCCGGGCGTGCGCGTGCGCGGATCAACACTGGTAAACGCGCGACTGGCGTCGCGTTGGCCGGCGCGGCTGGCCCGGCCGGCGATGTAATTGCTGCCGGTAATCGTCATGATTGTGCTCCTTCGACATCACGTGAATAGTTTTAAGCCTTTACCAGTATGACACAGAATGGGTCATTTTTGCCTGTTCCGGCTGATGCGGTCTACAATAAAGCCAGCGGAAAAACCGCGGGGCGATTACTTAATCTGGTTTTTCGATTGTTTTAAGGAGCAAGAACGATGCGTTTAGCCGGAAAAGTCGCCCTGATCACGGGCGCGGCGCGCGGCATCGGCGAGGGAATCGCGCTGCGCTTCGCCGAGGAAGGCGCCAAAGTCGGCGTGCTGGACCTCCGCCCGGAAAACTGCCAGACCATCGTGGACCTGATCCGCGAGCAGGGCGGGGAAGCGGTCGCCCTGGGCGCAGACGTCAGCAACGAAAGCCAGGTGGCGGGCGCGGTGGCCGACCTACGCCAGCGCTACGGCCCGATCACGGTGCTGGTGAACAACGCGGCCCTCATGCCAAGCGGGACGCTGCACGAAACGTCGCCCGCCGACTTCGACCGCTGCCTGGCCGTCAACCTGCGCGGCGCCTACCTGGCCTGTCGCGCCGTGATCCCCGGTATGTTGGAAGTGGGCAAGGGCAGCATCCTCCACATGGCCAGCGTGACCGGCATCCTCGGCCTGCCGGGGATTGCCATCTACTCCGCCACCAAGGGCGCCCTGATCGCGCTGGCGCGGGCCATGTCCACCGATTACGCGCGCTTCGGCATCCGGGTGAACGCGGTGTCGCCCGGCACCATCGACTCGCCCATGCTGCACGATTTTATCGCCGCGCAGTCGGACCCGGCGGCCATCCGCAGGCAGTTCGACGAGATGCACCCCATCGGGCGCGTCGGCACGATCACCGAAGTGGCTAACGTGTTCGTCTTCCTGGCATCGGACGAGGCCAGCTTCGTCACCGGGGCCAATTACCAGGTGGACGGCGGCCTGGGCGTCAAGGGCGAGCAGCCGCAGGATTGACGCCAAACCGCCGGTATCATACCAATTATTGGAGAAAACCTATGGAGATCGCACCCGGCATTCACCGCATCAAGTGCAAATTCGGCGAGAACCGCATGGTTTACGTGCACCTGCTGATCGGGGAGACGGCCTCGATGCTGGTCGATACCGGCGTGGCCGCCAACCCGCAGGACGCCATCCTGCCCTACATGGCTTCGATTGGCTTCGACCCGGTAGACCTGACCTATATCCTGATCACCCACTCGGACATCGACCACCAGGGCGGCAACCAGCCGATGAAAGCCGCCGCGCCGGACGCCCTCCTGATGTGCCACAACCTGGATCAGCCCTGGGTGGCGGACACCGAAGCGCTGATCGGCGGGCGCTACTCGCAGTTCGAGGCCGACCACGGCATCGGCTACGGTGAGGAGAGCAAGGCGGGCATCCGCGCCGGGTGCCTCAGCCTGCCGCTGGACCTGACGCTGGAGGGCGGCGAGCGCTTCCGCCTGGGTCCGGATTGGGTGGTGGAAGCGGTGCACACGCCGGGCCATACCTGGGGACACCTGGCCGTCTGGGACCCGCGGGGCCGCACGTTGATCGCCGGCGAGGCCACCATGTGGACTTCGATCCTGGACGACGATTGGCAGCCCAACATGCCGCCCACCTACTGCTACGTGGACACCTACCTGGCGACGCAAGATCGCCTGCTGGCAATGGACATCGGGCGGCTTTCGCCCGCGCACTGGCCGGTGCAGGAAGGTCCCGCCGTGGCCGAATTCATCCGCGAGAGCCGCAGCTATTGCCGGCTGGTCGAGCGCAAACTGCTCGAATTCGCGGCGGAAGCGCCCGGCTTCACGCTGCGCCAGACCATCGACACGCTGGGACCGACCTTAGGAACGTGGCCCGCCGAGACCAACCAGGACTTCAGCTACGGGATGCTGGGCAACCTGGACAGCCTGACCAGACGGGGTTTGCTGGTCGCCGGGCGGGATGACAACGGCTTGATCACCTGGAGGTTACCGACATGAACGAACCGCAAATGATCGTCCGCTTTTTCCACCCGGACCAGGGGCCGCGCGTTGGCGTGCAGGTCGACGCGCTGGTGCACGATGTTACCGAGAGCTACCCCTACGTGGGATCGTGGCTGCGGGCCAGCGCCGGGCGTATGGCCGCCGCCCTGGAGGGGTTGGCGAAGGCTGTCGAGAAAAGCACTGTCACTTACCCGGCAGAGTCCTTCGCGCCGCAGCCGGACCGGCTGGCCCTGCACTGGCTGGCCCCAGTCGACGAGCAGGACGTGTGGGCCGCCGGCGTGACCTACGAGCGCAGCCGGACCGCCCGCCAGGAAGAAGCCGTCGACGGCGGCGACATTTACGCCCGCGTCTACGAGGCGGAGCGCCCGGAGTTGTTCTTCAAGGCGCAGGGGAATAACGTGATCGGGCCGGGGGGCGCGGTCGGCATCCGGGCGGACGCGGCGTGGAACGTCCCGGAGCCGGAGCTGGGCGTGGTGCTCAACCCGGCGATGACGGTCGTCGGCTTCACGGTTGGCAACGACATGAGCAGCCGCGACATCGAGGGGCAGAACCCGCTTTACCTGCCACAGGCCAAGGTGTACGATGCTTCCTGCGCGCTGGGGCCGGGCCTGCTGCTGCAACCCGCCGACGAATGGCCGCAAACCACCATCCGCCTGAGCATCCGGCGCGATGGATCGGAGGCCTTTGCCGGCGAGGTTCACACGTCGCGCATTCACCGCACGCTGGCCGACCTGGTGGCTTACCTGGGCCGCAGCAGCACCTTCGAGAGCGGCGTGGTGCTGCTCACCGGGACGGGCATCGTGCCGCCCGGCGACTTCACGCTGGCGGCGGGCGACGTGATCACCATCACCATCGACGGCATCGGCACGCTGACCAACACCGTCAAAGTCGTTTAAGGTTCGACGCACACCAGAGGGGGAGAAGAATATGCCTGATATCGGGACCACCGTCCGCGTTTTGCAGGAAGATTGGGCGCCGTTCCATAATCTGCCCAACAGCGCCCGCCGTTTTACCGAACAGACCGGTATCCAGGTCGAGGTCGTGCTGAGCCACATCCCGGAATTCTGGGACCTGATGGCACGCGCCTTCACCGAGGACAATCCGCCGTTTGATCTCGTCGGCTGCGACGAGTTGCTGCTGCTGCAATATGCCCGGCAGGGGCACGTCGAAGCGCTGGACGAAACCGTGGCCGCCGAGGGTTTTCCGCTGGACGACTTCGAGCCGGCGGCCCTGGCAGCCATCAGCCATGCCGGGCGGCTGTATGGCATCCCCTACTGCGACGTTTCCAGCGTGCTGATCTACCGGCGCGACCTGTTCGAGCGCTACAACATCCCCGTGCCGCAGAGCATGGAAGAACTGACGCAGGCCGCCCTGGCCGTACAGCAGGCCGTCCGCGCCGACCCGGACGCGCCACACGTGGCCGACGACTTCTACGGCATCACGCTGCGGGGCCAACCAAGCTGCGGCCTCAACTTCTGGATCATGGGTTCGAACTGGGCCCCGGCCTGGGGCGTCCAATGGTACGACGACTCCGGCGCGCCCACGTTGGATACACCGCAGCACCTGGCCGCGCTGGAACATTACCTGGACCTGCTGCACCGCTGCGGGCCGCCCGAATCGGCTACCTACGGCTTCGTGGAGTGCATGAACGATTATAAGGCCGGGCGCGCGGCCATGGTCATCGAGCCGGCCAACGAGGCCAGCATCGTTTATGATGCGGGTGGTCCGGTGGCCGACGGCACCAAAACCACCCTGCTGCCGGCGGGACCATTGGGCACGCGCCACGCCGGGCTGTACTGCCCGCCCTACGCCATCCCCGCCAAGTCGAACGTGAAGACCGCCGCCTGGGAGCTGGCGAAATACCTCACCGCGCCGGAGCAACTGCTGGAAGACGCGGAAAAAAGCGGCTTCGTGGAGGTAGCGCGGCGCTCCGTGCTGGACGATCCGCGGTTTGCGGCGCGCTTCCGCCCGGACCTGGTGGCGACGACGCGGGCCACGCGGGCCATCGCCCGCGGTGAGCGCCCGGTCAACCGCTTCTCGTTCGAAGTGGGCGACATCCTGGGCGAGGAATACGCCGCCGCCTTACGCCGCGAGCAGTCCGCGCGCGACGCCGTGCGTAATGCGCAGGCGCGGGTCGCCGCCTTAGGGCCGCCGGAATGAGCCGTTACAATCGCGGCTGAATGAACAGCGCTATTCATGGATAGTGAGCAGCCATATGCCTGACAACAACACCCAACAATGGATCGCGATTCCCGGCGGCGCGGTCACGCTGGAAGCGGGCGGCACCCTGGCGGAACCAACCGCCTTCGACGTGGCCCCGTTCGCCATATCCCGCTGCCCGGTGACCAACGCCCAGTACGAGGCCTTCGTGGCCGCGGGCGGCTACAGTCAGCGCCAATGGTGGCCGGACGGCTTCTGGGCCGTGATGCAGAAGTATCACTGGACGGAACCGCGCTACTGGGGAGACCAGGACTGGAACCGGCCCGACTGCCCGGTGGTAGGCGTCTCCTGGTACGAAGCGCTGGCCTTCTGCCAATGGCTGAGCGCGACCGAGGACGCTGCGATCACCCTGCCCACCGAACAGCAGTGGCAGCGGGCCGCCCAGGGCGACGACGGACGGGAGTTCCCCTGGGGATGCGACGAACCCACCATCAATCGCTGCAACTGGAACCGCGCGGTCGATGAAACCACGCCGGTGACCCGCTACCCGGACGGGGCCAGTCCTTACGGCGTGCTCGACATGAGCGGCAACGTGTGGGAATGGACCCTGACCCCGTGCGCCAACGACGCGTCGTCCAACAGCGACGATGCCTATCTGCTGCGCGGCGGCTGCTGGAGCAGCGACAGCCCGATCAGTCTGCGGGCGGCCCATCGCAGCCCCAAAGACCCCAACACGCGGCTCGCGCCCGGCTACCGCAACCACGTAACGGTCGGCTTCCGCCTGGCCCGCCCCTGAGCTTGATGTGAGGACTACAAATCATGAAAATCACCGCCATCGAAAGCCTGCAATGGGCCGAATATCCCCGCCTGATGGTGGTCCGCGCCCACACCGACTCCGGGCTGATCGGCCTGGGCGAAACCGTGGACAAAATCCCCGGGGCCAAGGGCGCGCTGCACGGCACCCTCGCGCCGCTGATCCTGGGACAGGACGCGCTGGACATCGAAGGGCTGTGGCGCTTCGTGATGGACAACCTGATGTACCACGGTTTCGCCGGGGCGGAGACACGCGCCCTCTCCGCGGTGGAGGTCGCGCTGTGGGACCTGATGGGCCGGCATTACGGCGCGCCGCTCTATCACCTGCTGGGCGGCAAGACGCGCGCGCGCATCCCCACTTACAACACCTGCATCGGCTTTGGCGACACCCAGGATTACGCCGCCTGGCACGAGGATGCCGGGGCGCTGGCCCGCAGCCTGCTCGACGACGGCATCAAAGCCATGAAAATCTGGCCCTTCGACCGCTTCAGCGAGGGCAGCTTCGGCCAGTACATCAGCCCGGCGGAAGTAGAGGCGGGCCTCACGCCCATCCGGCAGATTCGGGAGGCGGTCGACGGCGCGATGGAGATCGGCATCGAATGCCACTTCCGCTGGAACCGGGTCAGCATCGAGCGCATCGCCCGCGCCCTGGAACCCTACGACATCCTCTTTATGGAAGACGTGATGGCCGCCGTCTACCCGGATGAGATCAAGGCCTTCAGCCGGCGGACCAGCATCCCGGTGATCGGCTCCGAACTGCTGATGACGCGCTGGCAGGTCCGCGACTGGCTGGTGAACGGCGTCTCCCAAATCCTGATGACCGACCCGGTGTGGAACGGCGGCATCGCCGAGACGCGCAAGATGGCCGCGCTGGCGGAGACGTTCGGGGTGCCGCTGGTGCTGCACAACGTGGCCGGCCCGATCTGCCACGCCGCCTGTATGCACCTGGGCGCGCACATCCCCAACCTGTACTTCGTCGAGTCGGTGCGCGCCTTTTACCGGACGTATTTCCCCATCTTCAGCGGCTGGCAGCCGGCGGTGATCGACGGCACGCTGGATATCCCCGATGGGCCGGGGCTGGGCATCAGCCTGCGCCCGGAGATGCTGGCCCGCGACGATCTGACCCGGCAGGTCTCCGAGGGCGAAGGGCTGGCCGGGGGCCGCCGCGCCATGGGCGATCACTGGGCGGTGGAAGAAGTCCGCTAGCGCCGATGTCCTCTACGCCGGCTCACCCCGGCCCGAAACCAGCGCCAGCCGGTCCACCACGAAGATCGCCAGCAGGGCGAAGGCCAGCGCGAAGATCGGCAGGAAGCGCGCGGCGAAACTGACCGTTATCCCGGCGATGGGGGCCGTTTCCATACTGAATTGACCAAGGATCATCATCAAGTTAACGGGCAGGGTGTACATGTCCCGCGAATTTACCGAGATCAGCGGCCAGAGCACGTCGTGCAGGCTGGCGAAGCTCATCACAGTGCCGACCAGCAAGATCAACCCCAGGGAGGGCAGCAGCACCGTCCGGGTCAGCATGTTGGCGGGCACGACACCTTCGCGGCGGGCGGCAGCGTACTGGTCATGCACGCCGTCGAAAAACAGCTTGAAGATCAGCAGGCTGACGCCGTTCATCAACCAGGGCACCAGCAGGACCGTATGCGTATCCAGCAGTTCCTGTTCACGCACGGTATCAAACCACTGGAGGCTCAGCGCTTCCGGCGGGATGAAGGCAAACAGCAGCAGCGCCAGGAAGATCAGGTCGCTGGCGCGCCGGCCACCCGGACGGAAATACCCCAGCGCCAGCCCGGCCAGGAACGTCACCGGCAGCTGGACCAGCCAGATCACCAGCCAGGGCGCCAGCGTGTTGACCTGTGCCGCACCCCACTCCACCAGGGAAAACACATCCTCCCAGGCATTGGAGTTCTGGGCGAGCTGCCAGCCCCAGAAGAAGGGATAGATCACCAGCAAGCCGATCACCAGCAGCAGCGGCAGGCTGAGGATGGACAGCAGGCTGCGCGAGGCCCCCTCTGCCGGTTCTGCCGGGACGACGACCAGCTTCAGGCGTAACAGCGTCACCACGACCCAGACCAGCAGCCCCAGCAGCATGAAGGCCACGATCATCAAAAATGCCGGGACGGCAGCGTAACCAAACTTGAAATTCTGAAAGCCCTGCTGGTAGGTATACAACGCATAACTGAGGGTGGCATGGGCCGGGCCACCTCGCGTGAGCACGTAGGGGATGGTGAAAGCGGTCAAAGCGCTGACCATCGCCACGGGCAAACTCAACAGCCACAGGCCGGCAAATGGGAGCAGCCAGCGCCTGTCGCCGGCGCGCCTGCCGCGCAGCACCAGCAGGTAGGCGATCCCGCCGACGACCACCGCTATGGCCAGGGTGATGAGGGCGTCCAGCAGCAGGGTGGACCCCCGCGCCCCGTCGGGGCGGCCCAGGAACAACCAGTCCGGGGGCGGAAATACGGGCGAAGGCTCCCGGCCCCACATCTGGCCCCAGTACAACCGCCAGAGCACGGCCAGGGCGATGGGCGAGATCAGCGCGCCGGTCACCGCGATCACCAGCCAGTTCAAGACCCGCCCAAGGCGACCCTGCAAACCGACCAGCAGCGCGATCAGCGGCGGGATCAAACTGACAACGACGACGCGCACGATCATCACCAGCACGGTATAGTTGAACGCCCCGCCAAAGACGTTATCCTCGCCCAGGCGCGCGTAGTTGTCTATGCCAACCAGTTCCGGCGGCGTCATCATGTTGTACTCGGTGAAACTGAGGGACAAGGTACCGAGGGCCGGGAGCAACTGGACGACCGCCCACACGATCACGACCGGCAGCAGCAGCAGCAGCCCGATGACCAGCCGGCTGGACGGACTCATTTCCCCCGGCGGCGGTGCGTAACTCGATACAATGTCCTGTAGATGTTCGGCGTCACCCTGTAATGGCACAGAGTCCAGCGGCTGATCAGGTGTCTGATCGATCATATAGGGTCCCCCCAAAACGTATAGTTGGTACCGAACCAGGATCACAGGCGAGTCTGCCGTCCGGCTGACAGGCTCGCCGCCCCACAGCCCTATAGTGGATCAAAATCGTCTGCCTGACAACCCGGCCCGGCGAAGCGTGCAGCGCGGGTGCCAGGCAACTTTCACCTGACCTGCTATAATGGACCGTCGCTGGAGGGTGGGCATTGGTGCGCCCATCTTCCGGGTTATTTTTTGCCGGGTCAGGAGCCGACCACCCTCGTGATTGAAGCCTTCGTTGAAGTCGTCAGCCCAATATTCATCGTGGTTGGCATCGCCATGGTCGCCACTCGTCTCTTCAAGCCGGATGTCCAGACCGTTTCTCGCCTGAGCATCTACGTCTTCACGCCGTTCCTGCTGCTGGACGGCATCTCTACCTCCGACCTGAACGCCGACGAGTTCATCCAGATCACGCTGGTGGTGGTGGCCTCGTCGCTGGCGATGGCCGCGATCGGCTGGGGCATCGCGCGCCTGCTGCGCCTGGAGCGCCGGATACAGAGCGCCTTGATGCTGTCCATCGTGCTGATCAACTGCGGCAATTACGGCCTGCCGCTGGTAGGCTTCGCCTACGGCGAGGCGGGCTTCCAGCGGGCGATGGTCTTTTTTGTGATGTCGGTGCTGGTGGCCAATACGCTGGGCGTGTTCCTGGCCTCGCGGGGGACGGCGTCAATCCGCGCCTCGCTGGTGAATATCCTCAAAGTGCCCATGCTCTACGGGTTGCTGGTGGGCCTGGCCCTGAACTTCACGGGCACGGCGCTGCCCCTGACTCTGCAGCGGGTCGTGCAGCTGTTGGGCGCGGCCGCCGTGCCGTCGATGCTGATCGTGCTGGGCATCCAGCTGACCCATACGTCGATGCAGGGCCGGATCGGGCCGATCCTGGCGGCGGCGGGGACGCGCCTGCTGATCGCGCCGCTGGTGGCGCTGGGGGTTACCGTGCTCTTCGGTCTCGCCGGCCTGACGCAGCAGGTCGCCATCTTGCAGGCCAGTATGCCCACTGCAGTGATGGCCGGCGTCTTCGCCACCGAGTTCGACAGCGACGCGGAATTCACCACCGCCGTGATCCTGGTCAGCACGCTGCTCAGCATGGTGACCCTGACCGGGCTGCTGGTGCTGCTGGGGCCGTGAGCACCCGGCTGCCAGGATGGCGCATTGTCCATGAGATTTGGTTATGCCTATCACTATTCACCGCCGCAAAAAACGATAGAAATCACAGGTAAAATAGATCGGCTGTAAGGAGCAGCTATGGTTTCGACACGCGCGATCGTTCGTCGCCGCCACATAACGCGTCACATGACGCGTCAAATGACGCCCCATCTGACTTTTACCCGTACGCTGCAGGCGGCGCGATCCGCCGCGCGGCACACACAGAGGATGGTCTGAAAGAATGGCTAATCTTGCCCCGATCAGTATCCAGCTTTGGACCGTGCGCGAGTTGATGCAAGAGGACTTCGCCGGCGTGATCCGGCAGATCGCCGAGATCGGTTATGTCGGCGTGGAGCCGTTCGGCGCGCCCGATAACCTGCAGGAAGCAGCGCGCCTGTACAAAGAGCTGGGCTTGCAGGTCCCCAGCGCCCACGTGCCCTTCCCCCTGGGCGAAAACCAGGCCACGGTCCTGGCCATCGCCGAGGCTTACGAGTTGGCGTATATCGTCTCCGGGCGCGGCCCCGACTACTTCAAAACGGTGGACGACATCAAGCGCACCTGCGAAGACTTCAACGAAGCCGGGCGCTTCGCCGCCGAAAACGGCTACACGTTCGGCGTTCATAACCACTGGTGGGAGTACCTCCAGGTGGATGGGCGCTACGCCTACGAATACATGAAGGAATGGGTCGACCCCGCCGTCACCTTCCAGCTGGACACCTACTGGATCCAGGTGAGCGGGCCGGACCCGGTCGCCATCGTGGCGGAAAATGGCGCGCGCGCGCCGCTGCTGCACATCAAAGACGGCCCCGCCGACCGCGAAAAGAACATGACCGCCCTGGGCGACGGCGTGATCGACGTGCCCGGCATCGTGCAGGCCAGCCAGGCACACACTGAGTGGCTGATCTACGAGATGGATCGCTGCGATACCGACGTGATGGAAGCCGTTCGCAAGAGCTACCAGTATATGATAGGGGAGGGCCTGGCCCGTGGAAACCGCTAAAGTTGGTATCATCGGCTGCGGCAACATCGCCCCGCAGTACGTCAAGGGCTGCCGTGCCTTCAATATCCTGGAAGTAACGACCTGCGCCGACATCAAGGCGGAAAAAGCCCAGACGCTGGCCGACGTGTACGACCTGAAAGCCCTCAGCGTGGCAGACCTGCTGGCCGATCCGGCCATCGACATCGTGATCAACCTGACCGTGCCCCAGGTCCACGCCGAAGTCAGTCAGGCGATCATCGCCGCCGGCAAACACGTGCACAGCGAAAAACCGCTGGGCATGAACCGCCAGGAAGGCCGGCAAATCCTGGAAGCGGCCAAACAGGCCGGAGTCCGAGCAGGCTGCGCACCGGATACGTTCCTGGGCGGCGGCTTGCAAACCTGCCGCAAGCTGATCGACGACGGCGCGATCGGCGAGCCGGTGGCGGCGACGGCCTTCATGGCCAGCCACGGGCCGGAAGGCTGGCACCCCAACCCGGAGTTCTTTTACAAACCGGGCGGCGGCCCGCTCTTCGACATGGGGCCGTATTACATCACGGCGCTGGTGCACCTGCTGGGCGCGGTCAAGTCGGTGACCGGCTCGGCCCGCATCTCCTTCCCGGAGCGCATTGCTACCAGCCCGGAGAAAAACGGCCTGCGCATCGGCGTAGAGGTGCCCACCCACGTGGCCGGCGTGTTCGATTTCGCCGCCGGACCGGTGGCGACCTTCATCACCAGCTTCGACGTGTGGGCGCACACCCTGCCGCGCATCGAGATTTACGGCTCGGAGGGGTCGCTGTCGGTGCCCGATCCGAACATCTTCGAGGGGCCGGTCCACCTGTGGGAAAAAAGCACCGGCGACTGGCGCGAGGTCGAGCTGACGCACAGCGGCGAGGTGCGGCGCGGCGTCGGCGTGGCCGACATGGCCTACGGCCTGAAGTCCGGGCGCACGCACCGGGCCAGCGGCGACCTGGCCTTCCACGTGTTGGACGTCATGGAAACACTGATCGAGGCTGCCGAGCAGAACAAACGCCTGGACCTGGCCAGCGCCCCAGAGCGCCCGTCAGCGCTGCCTACCGGCCTGCCGAAAGGCGAACTGGACACCTGATCCACGGGGCCGGTGCGAACATCGTATATCGTGGGGTGATGCGGCAGGGACAAAACCCCGGCATCACCCCCGTTGCCAACCCATCCCCGGCAAACGCGCAGTTTTCCTGGCAGCAGCCTCTGGCAGAGGCCTGGCAACGGGCCAGGTTCTACAGCATAATCCGGGCACGTTTTTCCTCACCTCAAAAAGGTTAGTAGCATGAGCGATATCAGCCCCCACTTTCGCATCCCAATGGCACCCGCCGCCGACCCGGCTGCCGTCGTCAGCGGGCCGCAGGTGCGGTTTACGGTGCTCACTTCGCGCCTGCTGCGGCTGGAAACCAGCCCGACCGGCCATTTCGAGGACCGGGCCAGCCAGCCCTTCTGGTACCGGCGGCAGCCCGTGCCGGAATACCAGGTCACACAGGACGATAACCACATCGAGATCATTACTGCGGACCTGCACCTGCGCTACGAGACCCGGACCGGTCCTTTCACGCCCGATTCGCTCAAAATTACCCTGCACGAGGACGGCACCGTCTGGCACTACGGCGATGCGAATCCCGGCAACCTGCGGGGCACCACCCGCACGCTGGACAACATCGACGGCGCGCTGCCGCTGGAACCAGGGCTGCTCTCGCGGGCCGGGTGGGCGATAGTAGATGACTCAAGCACCCTGGTTTTTGACGAGAACTGCTGGCTGACCATACGCGAGCCGGGGGGCCAGGACCTCTACTTCTTCGGCTACGGGCGCGATTACGGGGCCTGCCTGCGCGATTACGCTGCCCTGACCGGCCCGGTCCCACTGCTGCCGCGCTGGGCGCTGGGCAACTGGTGGAGCCGCTTCTGGCCCTACAGCGACGCGGAACTGACCGGCTTGATGCAGGACTTCGCCGCGCACGAGGTGCCGCTCAGCGTGTGCATCGTCGACATCGACTGGCACATCCGGCAGACGGGCAACGAGTCCGGTGGCTGGACGGGCTACACCTGGAACCGCGACCTGTTCCCCGACCCGGCGGGCTTCATTCGCTGGCTGCACGACCACGACCTCAAAACCGCGCTCAACCTGCACCCGGCGGACGGCATCCACCCGCACGAGGCCCAGTACGAAGAGATGGCGCTGGCCCTGGACGTCGACCCGGCCAGTCAGGAACCGGTGCCCTTCGACATCGCCAGACCGCGCTTCACCAAAGCCTACTTCGAAATCCTGCACCACCCGCTGGAAGCACAAGGCGTGGACTTCTGGTGGATGGACTGGCAGCAGGGCACGCAAAGCAAGATGCCCGGCCTGGACCCGCTGTGGTGGCTCAACCACCTGCATTTTTACGACCTGGGGCGCAATGGCCGTAAGCGCCCGTTCATCTTCTCGCGGTGGGGCGGGCTGGGCAACCACCGCTACCCCATCGGCTTCTCCGGCGACACGGTGATCTCCTGGGAGTCGCTGGCCTACCAGCCCTTCTTCACGGCGACGGCGGCCAACGTGCTCTACGGCTGGTGGAGCCACGATATCGGCGGGCACCTGGGCGGCATCGAAGACCCGGAGCTGTACACCCGCTGGGTGCAGTACGGCGTCTTCAGCCCGATCAATCGGCTGCACAGCACGGCCAACCCCTTCCACGAGCGGCGGCCCTGGGGTTACGACCGCGAAGTGGCGCACCTCACGAAGGATGCCATGCAGCTCCGCCACGCCCTGGTCCCCTACCTGTACACGATGGCCTGGCGCTGCCACCGGGAAGCCGCGCCGCCCATCGCGCCCATGTACCACGAACATCCCGAACGTGAGGAAGCCTACTTCTGCCCCAACCAGTATACGTTCGGCAGTGAGCTGATTGCCGCGCCGTACATCGCCCCCGCCGATCCCGACACACGGCTGAGCCGGCAGGTGGTCTGGCTGCCGCCGGGCGACTGGTTCGGCTTTTTCGACGGGCAGTATTACCAGGGCGATACCTGGACGGCCTGTTATGGCGGGCTGGATGACATCCCGGTGTTTGCCAGGGCGGGCGCGATCGTGCCGCTGGGGCCGAAGTCCGGCGCGTTTGGCGTCGCCAATCCCGACCACCTGACGGTCAATATTTTCCCCGGCGCGGACAACACCTTCGTGCTGTACGAAGACGACGGCGAAACGTCGGCCTTTAACGAGCGGCGTTACGCGCTGACCACCTTCGTCCAGGCGTGGCAGGAGCGGCGGCTGGCCTTCGGCATCGAACCGGTGGCCGGCGACGTGACGCAGGCGCCCGCCCGGCGCAGCTATACCCTGGTTTTCCGCGGCTTACACCGGCCGGCGCAGGTCGCGCTGACCGTCAACGGGGCCAGCCTGATGCCGGATGTCGCCTATGACGAAACAACCGACACGCTGACGGTAACCGGCCTCTCGCTCACGCCCGCCGACCGCCTGTCGCTGACGCTGGTCGCCGACGCCGGTTCGCTGCTGTGCCGGCGCGACCGGGCCGCTCAAACCTGCCTCAAGCTGCTGAAGGCGTTCAAGGCCGAGAGTTGGGCCAAACGCAGCCTGTACGAACGGCTGGCGGAACTGGCCGGCGCGGAGGGGAACTACAACCTCCAACCTTTATTGGATGAATGGGCGCAGCTGGAGCCGGCCCATCTCCAGGCGCTGGTCGAAGTGATCACGGGAGCAGGCATGGTCCACCTCACCAACACCGACGACGAACTGCTCGTCCTGTGGAACAACCGCCGCTCCCCCGACGTGCGCTACCAGTGGTACATCAAGGATCACCCCTTCCGCTCCCGGACGGCGGACGGCCCCGTGCCCCGCTCTTCGGCCATCAACCTGACGGCGGTGCAGCCTATCAAGTGGAAGCTCAAGGTGGATTACGCGGGCCTGGTGAGCGTGGTCCTGGGGGGCGAGCGCTGATGAGTATGCACATCGACCTGCCCGACCTGGGCCGTTTTTCGCCGAATTCCGGCCTGGTGGCGCTGGACAGTTGCAGCGACGGGCGGCACGCGGTCGGGCGGGATGGCGTGACGGCCATCGCGGCCACCGGCGACGGCAAGGTCGAGTTCATCGGCTGGGCAGACCACACGCTGGCCTATGTCAAATCGGCGATGGGCTACCCGGCCTACTACCCCGTGCACCCGGTGGCGCTGGAGAAACCGGTCCGGGCAGTGCTGATGGACCTGGACGGCACCAGCGTGCGCAGCGAGGACTTCTGGGTGTGGATCATCCAGCAGACCATCGGCACGCTGCGCGGCGACCCGGCCTTCGAGCTGGCGGATGCCGACCTGCCGTATGTGTCCGGACACAGCGTCTCCGAGCATTTGCAGTACGGCATCGAGCGGTACTGCCCGGAAAAAACAGTGGAAGAAGCACGGCGCGCCTACTTCGCCCATACGCACCGCGAGATGCAGGCCATCCTGGCGGGGGAGGGCCGGGCCGACGCCTTCGTGCCCACGCCGGGCCTGAAGGACTTCCTGCTGGCGCTCAAGGACCGGGGTATCAAGATCGGGCTGGTGACCTCCGGCCTGTACGAAAAAGCCTACCCGGAGATCGTGTCGGCCTTCCGCCAGTTGAAGATGGGCGCGCCGGAGGACTTCTACGATACGATCATCACGGCGGGTTACCCGCTGCGACCGGGCAGCACGGGCACGCTGGGCGAACTCTCGCCCAAGCCGCATCCCTGGCTCTATGCGGAGACATGCCGGGTGGGGCTGGGTTTGCCGTTCGAGGCGCGAGGGAAGGTGGTCGGCATCGAAGACAGCGGGGCGGGCGTGTGCAGCATCCGGCTGGCCGGCTTCACCACGATCGGGCTGGCCGGGGGCAACATCATCGAGAGCGGCACGCGCGCCCTGTGCGACTTTTACGCGGGTACGTTCGAGGCGATCCTGGCCTACCTGGACTGAGCCGGGATCGCTGTTTGAAAACCTGATATCGTCCAAAGAGGGGGAAGGCGCTGATGGCCGAGACACACGTGATCGCCGTTGACCTGGGTGCGGAGTCGGGGCGCGTGATGCGCGTGGGCTTCGACGGAGCGGCGCTCAGCCTGGCGGAAGTGTACCGTTTTCCCAACGTGCCGGTCGAGGTGCGGGGCACGCTCTACTGGGATGTCCTGCGCCTGTGGCAGGCGATCACGACCGGCATCCAGGCGGCAGGCGAGGCCGCCGCGGCAGGCAAGGCCGCCGGCATCGGCGTGGACACCTGGGGCGTCGACTTCGCCCTGCTGGACCGCGACGGCAATCTGCTGGCCAACCCGGTCCACTACCGGGACAGCCGCACCGACGGTTTGATGGACTGGGTATTTGAGCGGGTGCCGCGCCGGGCCGTCTTCCAGCGGACGGGCATCCAGTTTATGCAGCTCAATACCCTGTACCAACTGGCCGCGCTGGTCCGGGCGGGCAGTCCCCTGCTGGACTATGCAGAGACGCTGCTCACCATCCCCAACCTGCTCAACTACTGGCTGTGTGGGGCGCGTCTCAACGAGTTCACCCACGCCACGACCACCCAGTGCTTCAACCCGCTGCTGGCCGACTGGGACCGCGCTACGCTGGAACCACTGGGCATCCCGGCGGACCTGTTCGCGCCGGTGGCCCAGCCGGGGACGCAGATCGGCCAATACCAGGGCATCCCGGTGATCCTGCCGGCCACCCACGATACGGGCAGCGCCGTGGTGGCCGTGCCCGCCCGCACGCCCAACTTCGCCTACCTCAGCAGCGGCACCTGGAGCCTGATCGGCCTGGAAGTCACCGAACCGGTCATCGACGACCGCTCCTACGCGGCCAACGTCACCAACGAGGGCGGGGTCGGCGGCACCTACCGCCTGCTGAAAAACGTGATGGGCCTATGGCTGGCCCAGCAGTGCCGTTTTACCTGGCGCGGCGAAGGCCAGGAGTATAGTTGGGACGAGCTGACCGCCGCGGCTGCCGATGCGCCGCCCTTCCGCTGCCTGATCGATCCCGACGACCCGGCCTTCCTGCCGCCCGGCGATATGCCCGCCCGCATCCGCGAGTACTGCCGGCGCACGGGCCAGCCCGCCCCGGAGACGGTGGGCCAGTTCATGCGGGCTGTTTACGAAAGCCTGGCGCTCAAATACCGCCATGCGCTGGACCAACTCACCACCCTGGCCGGACGCCCGGTGGATCGCCTGCATATCATCGGCGGCGGGGCGCGGGCCACCATCCTGTGCCAGATGACGGCCGACGCCACCGGGCAGACCGTGGTCGCCGGGCCGTACGAGGCCACCGCGCTCGGCAACGGCATCGTGCAGTTGATCACGCTGGGACGTATCGCCGACGTAGCGCAGGCGCGAGCACTCTTGAGCGATACGACGGAGGAGATCGCCATCTACGAGCCGCAGGCCACCGCCTGGGATGAGGCTTACGGGCGCTTCCGGGCGCTGCTGAATCCGTAGCACCCGGTAGAAGCGGCATTTGTGAGGAACGTGTAATCGACTTTGGGCCGAATGACGCAACGACCCACCGTTGATTCGTGTTACCCTGTTATGAGGATCCCCTATTGGGGAATGAAGCCCCCGCCAACCGCTCACTCGTCGCCGCCTGCGTGGGGCATGACCGTGCCAATGATATGCCATCGAGCAGGTGGCATCGACAATCAGACACCAGGGAGAAATGACTTATGGAAGGCTGGGCTGGAAAAATACTGGAACTCAACCTGACCGACGGTTCGGTCGCCGACACGCCGCTCGATATGGAGATGGCCCGCCTGTTCCTGGGGGGCCGCGGCCTGGGCGCACGGCTGCTGTGGGACCTGGTCGGGCCGGAAGTAGCGCCGCTCTCGCCGGAGAACGTGCTGATCTTCGCCACCGGGCCGCTCACCGCCAGCGGCGCACAGACCAGCAACCGCTTCTCCGTCAGCACCAAAAGCCCGCTGACCGGCACCATCCTGGATGCCAACAGCGGCGGCTGGTGGGGCATGCAGTTCAAGCGCACTGGCTACGACGTCCTGATCGTGCGCGGTAAGGCGGCGCGCCCGACCTGGATCGAGATCACCCCGGCGGGGATAACGTTCCACGAAGCCGACGATTTGTGGGGGCAGAGCGTCTTCGCCACGACGGAAGCCCTCGGTCAGAACAACAACCGCCGCAACGTGCTGTGCATCGGCCCGGCGGGCGAAAACCTGGGCCTGATGGCCGCCATCATGAACGACGGCACGCGCTCACTGGCGCGGGGCGGTCCCGGCGCGGTGATGGGCAGCAAAAACCTCAAGGCCATCGTGGTGGAAGGCCAAGAAAAGAACCAGCCCAAGGACAAAGACCAGTTTAAGTTCGTGCTGTACGAGACGAACAAGATGATCAAACAAAGCCCGCTGACCTCCAAGGCGCTGCCGGAGTTCGGCACGGCGGCGGTGATGAACGTGGTCAATGAGATCGGCGCGCTGCCCACCCGCAACTTCCAGCAGAGCCAGTTCGAGGGCGCGGATAACATCAGCGGCGAGCGCATGACCGAGACCATCCTGGTGCGCAAGCAGGCCTGCTGGGCCTGCCCGATCGCCTGCACGCGCGTCACCAAGACCTCCCGCGCCGAGGGCGAAGGCCCGGAGTACGAATCGACGTGGGCGCTGGGCGCGCAGTGCGGCATCGACGACCTGGAGTTGATCGCGGAAGCCAACTACCTGTGCAATGACATGGGGCTGGATACCATCTCGACGGGCAATACCATCGGCTGCGCCATGGAACTGGCCCAGCGCGGCCTGATCAAGACCGACCTGGCCTTCGGGCGGGCCGACCTGCTGGCCGACACCATCCGCGATATCGCCTACCGCCGCGGCCTGGGCGACGACATGGCCGAAGGCAGCTACCGCTTCGCCGAAAAGTACGGCGCGGCGGAGTTCTCCATGACCGCTAAAAAACTGGAGCTGCCCGCTTACGATCCGCGCGGCATGCAGGGCCAGGGTCTGCTCTATGCGACCTCCAACCGGGGCGGCTGCCACATGCGCGGCAACATGCTCGGCCCGGAGGTGCTGGCGCTGCCCCGCCTGGTCGACCGGCTGGCGACGCAGGGTAAAGCCGGCATCGTGGCCCGCCACCAGGACACCGCCGCCGTGGTGGACAGCCTGGTCGTGTGTAAATTCACCAACATGGCCGTGGCCGAGGAGTACTTCGCCCGCCAGTTGACGGCCATCACCGGCATCACCTTCACCGCCGCCGACCTGAGCCGCATCGGCGAGCGCATCTACGTGCTGGAACGCCTCTACAACCTGCGGGAAGGCTTCACCCGCGCCGACGATACGCTGCCGGACCGCCTGCTCAACGAGCCGGTGACCGACGGCCCCAGCGCCGGGTTCACCGTCAACCTGGAACCGATGCTGGCAGAATATTACGCCTTCCGTGGCTGGGACCAGGACGGCGTGCCCACGGCGGAGACCCTCAAACTGTTCGAACTCGACTCACTGGTCACAGCGCCGGAAGGAGCCTGAAGATGATCGACCAACGCCTCTATGAAGAATTCCGCGATATCGGGCGGGACATTTTTGTCACCGGGATGACCAGCACGCACGGCGGTAACATGAGCGTGCGCGTGGGCGACAAGATCATCATCAAGCGGCGCGGTGCGCAGTTCGGGCGGCTCAAGCCCAGCGACTTCGTGGAGACCAGCCTCTATGGCCGGGACAGCGGCATCATGCGGGCCAGCAGCGAGCTGATCGTGCACCGCGCCATCTACCACAAAACGTCGGCCCTGGCGGTGATCCACTCCCACCCGCGCACGGCCATTGCGCTCAGCCTCAGCCGCGATGAGATCATCCCCATCGACGTGGAAGGCTCCTACGTGCTGCACAAGGTGCCGGTCATCGCCACGGAACACGCCTCCGGTTCGCAGGAGATGGCCGACATCATCTCGGATACGCTGTGCGAGTACAAGATTTGCATGCAGCGCGGGCACGGTTGTTTCGCCACCGGGCAGATGCTGGAAGAAGCGCTCCAGTGGATTTCCTGCCTGGAGGAAGCCAGCGACATCATCCTGGAGCATAAGCTGCTGGGCGAAGAGCGCATCGAGTTCCGCCGCCACAGCGACGCCTACAGCAACTGGTAAACGCCGCTGGTAAACGCCGCTGGTAAACGCCGTGATTAGCGCCGCACGAAGGCGGGCAAACACCATCGAACGCGGGGGCAATGCGGCGCCCTAGTGAAACGGTTTTATATGGGGATAATCCATGACCTACCAACTCTGGGACGAATGGGAGCAACGCAAACGCATCTGCGAGATCGGCAAGCGGCTCTACCAGCTGTTCTTCATCGCCGGCAACGACGGCAACCTCTCGGCCCGCCTCAACGACGGCGAAATCCTGATGACGCCCACCGGCATCAGCAAAGGCTTCCTGGAGCCGGAGCACCTGCTCAAGATCACGCCGGACGGCGACCTGATCAGCGGGCACAAGGACTTCGTGCCGTCCTCGGAGTTCCGCATGCACCTGGTGATCTACCAGCACCGCCCGGACGTGCGGGCCGTGGTGCACGCCCACCCGCCCACCGCGACCGGGTTCGCCGTGGCCGGCAAGGGGTTGGAACAGCCCTTCCTGCCGGAAGTGGTGGTCCGCACCGGCCCGACGCCGCTGGTACCTTACACCATCCCCGGCGGCGACGAGCTGCCCCTGTCGCTGGTGCCCTACCTGAAGAACCACGATACGCTGCTGATCGGCAATCATGGCGTGGTGGCTTACGGCAAAACGCTGACCGAGGCCCACTACAACCTGGAAACCATCGAGTTGAACGCGCGCATCTACCTGACGGCCTCGCAACTGGGGCACGTCAACTACCTGGACGCGGAGCAGGTCGCCGCCCTGGAAGCACGGTACAAAGCCTGAAGCGCCGAATTAGACATCGGATGTGCGGTATAATCAACTGGTCAGGCGGTCGATAAGCCACCGCCTGCTCGGCGTTAGATCGAAAGTATGTTGACATGCTTGTTCGCCGCTTCGCCGCCTACCGGTCCCACCTGGTAGCGGACCTGCTGGCCGGCGCGACGGGGGCCATCGCCGGCACACCCCAGGCGATGGCCTTCGCCATCATCGCCGGGATCAGCCCGGTGTACGGCCTGTATACCGCCATCGTCTCGACCATCGTCGGGACGCTGGTGCAGAGTTCCACCTTTATGACCATCGGCCCAACCAACGCGCTGGCCCTGGCCGTGGGCAGCACGCTGGCTCCCTTCGCCGGGGATGGCAGCCAGATCGAGCGGCTGGTCACCCTGACGCTGCTGGTCGGCCTGTTCCAGCTGGTGTTCGGGCTGCTGCGCCTGGGCGATATCACCCGCTTCGTCTCCAATGCCGTGATGACCGGCTTCATCACCGGGGCGGCCTGCCTGATCATCATGGGCCAGTTGACGCACCTGGTCGGTTATGAAGGCCCGGGCGGCGGCGGGGCTTTGGGCAGCCTGTGGGACCTGCTCACCCACCTTCCCCAGATCGACCCGGCGACCACCGTCATCGGCGTGATGGCGACCGTGATCATTTACCGCCTGCATCACACCCGCTACCGCAGCATCGCCACCATGACGGCCATCATCATTACGGCCCTGCTGGTCGCGATCCTGGGCTGGGGCCAGGTCAAATTGGTGCGGGAACTGTCGACGATTCCCAACATCCTACCGCCTTTTGTCCTGCCTACGCTGCAATACGCGCCGGACCTGCTGACCTCGGCGCTGGCCATCGCCCTCCTGGCCCTGGTGCAGAGCGCCGGCATCTCCAAGACGGTGCACGAGCCGGACGGCAGCACGTCCAATATCTCACGCGATTTCGTCGGGCAGGGCGCGGCCAACCTGGCCGGGGCTTTCTTCCAGAACATGCCCTCCGGCGGGTCGCTGTCGCGGACGGCCGTCAATGTGGCGGCGGGGGCGCGGACTCGCCTGGCGAACATCTACGCCGGCCTGATGGTAGCCGCGATCTTGCTGTTGTTAGGCTCGTTGACCGAGCGCATCCCCCTGGCGGCGCTGGCCGGTCACCTGCTGGTGGCCGCCTCCAGCCTGATCAAGCTGGACGAAATTCGCATGGTGTGGCGGGTCAGCCGGACGGCGCGGGCAGTGATGCTGGCGACCTTCGGCGCGACCATGGTGCTGCCGCTGGAATACAGCATTTACATCGGCGTCGGGTTGTCCCTGCTGATGTACGCCTATACCTCGTCCAACCGGCTGACGGTGGTGCAGCTCGTGCCGACCGACGACCACCACTTCCGCGAAGCGCCCGTCCCCAAGACGCTGGCCGGCGGCCAGCCGACCGTGATCGGCGTGTACGGCAACCTGTACTTCGCCGCGGTGGAAACGCTGGCCCACGCCCTGCCCGATCCGGGTGAGGCGGAGCGTCCGGTGGTCGTGCTGCGGCTGCGCGGCAACGAATACCTGGGCAGCACGGGCATCCACCTGCTGGAGCGGTACGCCACCCAACTGCGGGCAGCGGGGGGCCGCCTGATGCTGGCGGGCATCAGCCCGGCGGTGGCGGATCAGCTAGAGCGCACCGGCACGCTCGACTGGCTGGGCAGGGAGAACGTCTTCACCGCTGGCGAGACGCTGTTCCGCGCCACCGAGGACGCCCTGCAGCAGGCGCAGGAATGGCTGGCCGCGGCCCGCTAATGGATGCTGGCCGAATGGCCCCATCCACGCCATCACATTACAATCCGCCCCCGGTTTACCTGCCCATCGCGTAGCACGCGCCGCGTGGCGCACCGGAGCGGTTTCTGGTAGTTTCATGCCTGTTTGAGCCATTGTCTAAGGATACAGCCGTCTGATGGAACCGGAATACCACCAGCCTACCCCCAGCCGACCGTCCGCCCTCAGCCGGGTGTGGCGCTCGATCCGGCGAGAGCCGCTCTGGCCGGGCGATGACCGGGGCCGGATGCGCCTCGCCATGAACGACCTGATTCTGCACCTGCACCCGCCGCGAGTCTCGCGCCGCGCCATCCGCCTGACCTATACCTTCGGCCTGGGCGGGATCGCCCTGCTGCTGCTGACGGTGCAGGTGGCGACCGGCGTGCTGCTGATGTTCGCCTACACGCCCTCGCCGGAAGGCGCGTATAACAGCCTGGTGGCCCTGCAAACCGAGGTTTATTTCGGCCAGTTGATCCGCAACCTGCATCACTGGAGCGCCAACCTGCTGCTGATCGTGGTCTTTTTGCACCTGCTGCGCGTCTTTTACACGGCGGCCTTCCGGCGCCCGCGCGAGTTCAACTGGCAGTTGGGCCTGGCCCTGCTGGGGCTGGCGGCCCTGGCGAACTTCACCGGCTACCTGCTGCCCTGGGACCAGCTCTCCTACTGGGCGGTGACGGTTGGGGCGAGCCTGCTGGGCTACATTCCGCTGATCGGGGCGCCGATCAAAGACCTGCTGCTGGGCGGACCCTCGGTCAACGCCACCACGCTCAGCAACTTTTACGCGCTGCACGTCATGCTGATCCCGCTGGGTTTTCTCGTGCTCACCGTCTACCACATCTGGCGCACGCGTAAGGACAAGTTCAGCGTGCCGCGCCGCCTGGGCGAAGACTCGCCGCCCAAGCCCCTGGAAATGGTGACCACCATCCCCCACCTGGTAAGCCGCGAGGTGATCGTGGCGCTGGTGGTGCTGGCCGTCCTGCTGACCTGGGCGACCTTCATCGACGCGCCGCTGCTGGACGCCGCCGATCCCAACCATCCCCCCAACCCCACCCGCGCTGCCTGGTATTTCCTGGGCATCCAGGAGCTGCTGCTGCACTTCCACCCGACGTTTGGGGCCTTCGTCATCCCGGCGCTGACCATCGGCGCCTTGATCGCGCTGCCCTACCTGCCCGACGAGCACGATACGACCGGCATCTGGTTCCGCTCCAGGCGGGGACGAGTTTTAGCACTGATCAGCCTGCTGCTGGGCATCGGGGCGACGGCGGCGCTGGTCCTGCTGGACGACAACGGCTTCGCCCTGTCAAGTCTGCTGGCCTTCCTGCCGGCCTGGATCGGCAACGGCCTGGTCCCGCTGGGGTTCGCCATGCTGGCGGCTTATGGCTATACGCGCCTGCTGGGCTGGATCGGCGCCAATCCCGGCGAAGTCCGGCTGGCGCTGTTCACGCTGCTGCTGGCGGTCTTCATCACGCTGACGGTGATCGGCGTCTTCTTCCGGGGGGCGGATATGGCCCTACGGTTACCGTGGGAGGCGGGCTTATGAGCGACTCGCACGCGACCCCATCCGACCTGCCCCGCCGCGATTTCCTCAAGCTGGCCTGGGGCACGCTGGCGACGGCCACCGGACTCGGCCTGGGCTACATCGGCCTGCGTTTTCTCGGCTCGCGGGTGGGCGAGGGTGATTTCGGCGGGCCGGTCACCGCCGGGCGCGTCGACGATTTCCCACCGGGCACGGTGACGCCGGTCAGCAGCGGCCAGTTTTACCTGGTGCGCGGCGAAGACGGCGGCTTCCTGGCGCTGTATCGCAAGTGCACGCACCTGGACTGCGTGGTGCTGTGGGAGGAAGCCGAGGGCCGCTTCCAGTGCCCCTGCCACGGCTCGGTCTTCCAGTCGGATGGGGACGTGCTCAACCCGCCCGCGCCGCGCCCGCTGGCCCGCTTCCCCGTCACCTTCGAGGACGGCAAGGTGATCGTGGATACCGGCGCGCTGATCGAGCGGGTCGCCGTCGGCCCGGAGGACGTGGTTTTCCCACCGGCACCAACGCCGACAGCGGTGGAGGAAGAGGCACCGTGAACCGGATCATGAAGTGGATCGGGCTGCTGGCGACGGCGGTGCTGTTCGTGATGGTCGTGGTCAACATTGTGCGGGAACCGGCCCGCCAGGCGGGGGCCCTGTCCGACTACCAGGCGGCAGCCGTCGACCGCGGCATGACGACCTACGCCCAGCACTGCGCGCGCTGTCATGGGGCCGGCGGTGAGGGGTTAGGCGTTTACCGGGCACTGGACCAGGATTTCGTCCGGCAGCAGGACGAGCGGCTGCTGTTCAACACCGTCGAGCGCGGGCGCTACGCCACGGACATGGCTCCCTTTGGCATCAACGAGGGCGGGGCGCTCTCCCACGGCCAGATCGACAACCTGGTGCTGCTGCTGCAGCTCGGCGACTGGCCGGCCATCGAGCAGCGCGTGGCCGACCTGGATTTGATGCCCACCGAGGCCGACATCCTGGCGGCGATGGGGCCGGACCTCACCCTGCCGCTGGCCGAAGTCGGCGACGGCGAAACGCTGGCCCTGGCGCAGAGTCTGTTCGCCGAGCACTGCGTGGAATGCCACGGCGAAAACGGCGAGGGCACCGCCGACGCACCCGCCCTCAACGACCCCTACGTGCGCAATATGCCCGTCGCGCAGGTTTACGAGATCGTGACCATCGGCGTGCGCAATACGGAGATGGAAGGCTTCGAAGGCACGCTGACGGTGGACGACATCGCGGCGCTGATCTACCTGCTGCAAAACGGCGCGTTCGGCCCGGAGGCGCTGGCCGCCGTCGACCCGGGGCCGGACCTGGCCGCGCTGGCGGAAGGTCTCGACGGGCAGGTTCTGTTCCAGACGTGGTGCGCCATCTGCCACGGGGTGCGCGGCGAAGGTGGCTCCATCGCGCCGTCGCTCAACGACATCCCGGCGCTCTCCGCCGACTTCATCACCAGCCGGGTGCGGGGCGGCAAAAACGCCATGCCCCCCTTCCCGGAGGCCGACGTGACCCCCAACCAACTGGCGGCCATCATCCTCTACGCGCAGGGCAACATTTTCGGATCGGGCCTGCCGGTTTACACGCCGGAAGAGCTGGCCGCCGCCCGCGATACATACATCCTGCACTGTGCGGAATGCCACGGCGACTCTGGCGAGGGCACCCCCGCCGACGGGCCGCGCATCGTGACCTCTCCGCCCATGCGCGCCGTGGCGATCATCAATTTCGTGCGGGTTGGCTCCGTCGATACACCCGCTATCACCGCAGCGGAAGTCTCCGAGGCCGACCTGGCGCTGATCGTGGCTTACCTGCACAGCCTGGCGCGCTGACCGTCCTCCCGGATGGCAGAATCGAGCGGGTGGGCTATCATCGGCAGGCTGGGCGACGGTATACCGCAGACATCCCGTAACCTTTCGCCCAAAAATCCGTTGTTACCAGCAGATGTGCCTGCCAGGTTGCAGCCAACACGGCGGGCCTCATTTTAGTTGCGGTACCACCGCCAGAACCTGGAGTTTTGTTTGATGACCACCTATGCCGACCGCCCCTGGACCCAACATTACGATGATGGCGTGCCCGCCACGCTGGCACCCTACCCGGAAAACACCCTGCACGACCTGCTGCGCCAGACGGCCGCCCGGCTGCCCGATCACCCGGCATTGGTCACCAAGACGCGGCTGCCGCTGCTCGGCTACCGGCAGCACACCCTCACCTACAGGGAGCTAGACGCCCTCTCCGACGCGCTGGCCGCCGCACTGATCGACCTCGGCCTGGAAAAGGGCGAACGCGTGGTGATCGTCATGCCCAATATCACGGCCTTCGTGATCGCCTACTACGGCACGCTGAAGGCGGGCGGCGTGGTGGCCGCCACCAACCCGACCTATCCCGCCGAGCGTTTGCGCTACCAGATCGACGACTGTGACGCCCGCTTCGTGATCGCGATGAGCATGTTTTACGACACGATCAAGTCGATCCAGGCAGAGACGAAAGTGGAGCACGTCGTCGTCGCCAACCTGAAAGACCACCTGCACCCGCTGGCGCGCCTGCTCTTTAACCTGGCGATGGAGAAAAAGGACGGCCACTACGTCGCGGCGCTGGGGGAGGGTGATTTCTGGCTGGAGGATTTGCTGGCGCGTCACGCCGGGCAGCGGCCCGACCGGGCCATCACGCCCGATGACCTGGCCCTGATCCAGTACACGGGCGGCACGACCGGTATCAGCAAAGGCGCGCTGTCCACGCACCGGGCGCTGGCCGCCAGCACCCGCCAGGTGGACGTGTGGACCTCCGTCAAGCTGCCGGGGGTGCCGGAAAAACCGCGCCACGAGATGGTCGTGCTGGCCGCGCTGCCGATGTTCCATGTGTACGGGCTGGTGGTGCTGCTCAGCCTGGCGGTGTCCTCCGGCATGAGCATCGTGCTGGTGCCTAACCCGCGCGACGTCGACGGCCTGGTGGACCTGCTCGACCACTGCCGCCCGGACATCTTCCTGGGCGTGCCAGCGTTGTACAGCGCCATTCTGGATCACCCCGCCATCAAGTCCGGCCAGGTGCGGCTCGATTCGATCCAGATTTCGCAGAGCGGCGCCTCGCCGATGCACCCCGCGCTCAAAGAAGCCTTTGAGGCCGCCGGGGGGCGCTGCCTGTTCGAAGGCTACGGCATGAGCGAGATTCCCTGCGGCAATCACTCCAACCCGCTGGTGGGGGAGAACAAGCCCTATTCCGTGGGGCTGCCGCTGCCGGACGTGGACTGCCGCATCGTCTCCGTGGAAGACGGCACGACCGAAATGCCGGTCGGCGAGGTGGGTGAGATCATCATCCACGCCCCGCACATGATGAGCGGCTACCACAAGATGCCAACCGAAACCGCCAACGTGCTGCGCGAATACGAAGGCCGCCAGTGGGTGTATACCGGCGACGTCGGCTATATGGATACCGACGGCTACTTCTTCATCGTGGATCGCAAGAAGGACATGGCGCTGATCGGCGGCTTTAACGTCTTCCCCAACATGGTGGAACAGGTGCTGATCAAACACCCGGCGGTGCAGGATGTTGGCGTGGCCTCGATCCCCCATCCCAAGCGGATCGGGCAGGAAGCGCTCAAGGCCTGGATCGTGCTCAATGAGGGCCAGACCGTCAGCGAGGAGGATTTGATCGCCTTCTGCGAGCCGCACCTGGCCGGCTACGAGATTCCGCGCCGCTACGCCTTCGTGGCGGAACTGCCGCGCTCCACGGTGGGCAAGGTACTGCGCCGCGAGCTGGTCCAGCTGGAGGTGGAAGGGGTCAGCGGGGCAGAATCGGCGTCCGCCGGTTAGCCGTCAACCCCCGCTGTTGGGCGCTGGATCGGGGCGGCCCTCCCGGATTTTACGCAGCAGGCGGTGGGCAGCGGCGGCAGCGCCCAGGCCGTTGTCGAAGTTGACCACGGTCACGCCGGGCGCGCAGCTGTTGAGCATACCCAGCAGCGCGGCCAATCCCTGGAAGCTGGCCCCGTAACCGACGCTGGTCGGCACGGCGATGATGGGGGGATCGACCAGACCGCCAACCAGGGTGGGCAGCGCGCCTTCCATGCCGGCCACCACGATCAGCACGTCGGCTTCGGCCAGGGTATCCACGTGGGCCAGCAGGCGATGCACGCCCGCCACGCCGACGTCATAGAGCCGCTCGACCCGGTCTCCCAGGAAGTCCAGCACGCCGCAGGCTTCCTCGGCGACCGGCAGGTCGGAGGTGCCGGCGGCCACCACTTTCGCCAGGCCAATCACCTGGTCGGACAGGCGGCCCACCGTCAGCAGGCGGGCGGTCGAATCGTAGGCGGCGGACGCGATCTCGGCCTGGACGGCGGCAGCGTGATCGGGCGTGGCCCGACTGGCAAGCGCACATCCCTGCCGGGCGACCATATGCGTCATGATGGCCGCCACTTGCTCCGGCGTTTTACCCTCGGCATAAACGAATTCCGGCAACCCCTGCCGCCGCAGCCGGTCATGGTCCAGCCGTGCGAACTCGCCGATCACTTCCACCCCCGCACCCTCTGGCGCTCGCTTTGAATCAGTCATGGCGCGTCAGGACCTCGTTGCCGCTGCCGCTGCGGAAGCCCTGTAAATCCAGCGTCACGTAGACGTACCCGGCGGCCTTGAGGTCGGCCACGATCTGATCGCGCCGGGCGACCACGGCGGGGATGTCCTCGGCGGTCACTTCGATGCGGGCGATGTTGTCGTGGTGGCGGACGCGCAGCTGCCCCAATCCGAGGGCGCGCAGGGCGTCCTCCGCCCGGTCGATCTGGGCCAGCACCGCCGGCGTGATGGTCTCGCCGTAAGCCACCCGGCTGGAGAGACAGGCCATGGCCGGCTTGTTCCAGTTGCTGAGGCCCAGGTGACGGGCCAGCCCCCGGATATCGGCCTTGGTGAAGCCGGCTTCGTGCAGGGGACTGCGCACACCGCGCTCGCGCCCGGCCTGCCGCCCCGGACGGTGATCGCCCACGTCGTCGGCATTAAAGCCGTCCAGAATGGCGGCGTAATTTCCCTCCGCGGCCAGCGGAAACAGCTCCTCGTACAGGTGCTCTTTGCAGAAGTAACAGCGGTCCGCCGGGTTGGCGGCGTAGCGCGGATCGTGCACCTCGTCGGTGTGAACCAGCCGGTAAGGCGCGCCGATGGCCTCCAGCAGGGCGATGGCCTCCGGCTGCTCGGCGGCGCTGTAGCTCTCGCTGATGGCCATCACCGCCAGCATGTCTGCGCCCAGCACGTCGGAGGCGACCCGGGCCACCAGGGCGCTGTCCACCCCGCCGGAATAAGCCACGATCACGCGGCCCATGTCCCGCAGCAGGCTTTGCAGCCGCGCGTATTTAGCCGCCAGCGCCGGGGATAACACCTCGGCGGAAACGTCGATGTTTTCCAGTGAAATTACCACGCGGACTTCTCCCAGTAATCAGGCGTCGATGTAGGTCGTTGCCTATCGGCCCATGGGCCGATAGGTTGGGGATTATAGCCGCTTTTGGGGTGATGCTCAAAAGCAGGGCCGATCCGGCAGTGGCAGGGGAAACCCGGATCGGGCAGGGGCGTATGCGGGCGACGATACACCCCTGCGGTTGAGGCGCGAGGCGTGTTACCCGTCCAGTAAACCGCCGTTGCTGGCGATCACGTCCCGGTACCAGCGAGCCGAATCCTTGAGGGTGCGCTGCTGCGTGGCGAAGTCCACGTGGATCAGCCCGAAGCGCTGGGCATAACCCGCCGCCCACTCGAAGTTGTCCAGCAGCGACCAGTGGAAGTAACCGCGAATGTCGCCGCCGTCCTCGCCCACCCGGCGGAAGGCGCGCAGGTAGCGCGTGGTGAAGTCGATGCGCTGCGGATCGTGCACCTGGCCGTCCACCGCCACCCAGTCCGGGTTGGAAAGCCCGTTCTCGGTGATCATCAGTGGCACGTTGTAGCGCTCCCACATCAGGCGCGGGGTCCAGTACAGGCTGTCCGGCACGACCGACCAGTGGGTGAGTGTCATGGGGTGCCCGTCCGGGAAGGGGACTTCCGCCGGCTTGCCATCGTCGCCCTGCCGGATGTGACGACCGAAGTAAATGTTCAAGCCCAGGAAGTCCAGCGGCTGCCGGATGGCCGCCATATCGCCATCCTGGATGACCGGCATCGCCTTGCCGTAAACCTCGGCCATGCCGGCGGGGTACTCGCCGCGGAAGATCGGATCGCTGTAGAGCGAGGTCAGCCACAGGTTGGGACCGTTCACGTCAAACAACGACCGCCGCGCCGCTGCCAGGTCCGCCGCGCTGTCGGTGGCCGGGATCGCGCCGCCGCAGCTCAGGGCGATGCCCACCTGGCACGGCCCCGGGGACGCGGCCCGGATCGCCTGGGTGGCGGCGCCGTGCGCCCGGTTGGCGTTATGGATGACTTGCAGCAAGCGCTTGTAGCCCCACTTTTCGCCGGGAGCGTGATTGCCCACATGATGGCCCAGCACGCTGAAGACGGCCGGCTCGTTGAGCGGCATCCAGTGTGTGACGCGGTCGCCCAGCGTCTCCACCATCAGCGTGGCGAAATCGGCGAACCAGGCGGCGCTGTCGCGGTTGAGCCAGCCGCCCTGGCTGTACAGCTCGTAGGGGAAGTCCCAGTGGAAAAGCGTGGCATAGGGCGTGATGTCCGCCGCCAGCAGCGCGTCCACCAGCCGGTTGTAAAAGTCCAGGCCCGCCTGATTGACGCGCCCCACACCGTCTGGCAGCACACGCGGCCAACTGATCGAGAAGCGATAGGCTTGCAGGCCGATCTCTCCCATGAGCACCACGTCTTCCGCGTAACGATGGTAGTGGTCACAGGCCACGTCGCCGGTATCGCCGTTGCGGATCGCGCCTTCCTTCAGGCAGAGCATATCCCATACGGAAAGGCCCTTGCCGTCCTCGTAAGCCGCGCCTTCCACCTGGTAAGCGGATGTGGCCGCTCCCCATACGAATCCTTCTGGAAAAGCCATCGTCGTCTCCTCAAATGGTGTGGGTAAGAATAGCGTTCAGGTCGTGTGTGCCAGCCGGCCCATCGGCTTGAGGTTGATCCCCTGCCCCCAGACCTCGCGCACTTGCTCCAGGTAAAACCAGTAATTGTTTAGGGGCACGTCCGGCGGCACGCGGTGATCGCAAAAGCCGATGTATCCACCCTCCTCCACCAGCGGCAGCAGGCGATACACTTCCGCCTCGATCGTCTCCTTAGAACCGGCCAGGATTCTTTTACCGATGCCGCCCATCAGCAGCAGGTCCCGCCCGTATTCCCGGCGGAAGGCGAGCGGGTCCGCGCCCCAGGTGCCGACTTCCAGCGGGAACATGCAGTTGATCCCGGCCTCCAGCCACAGCGGCACCAGGTCGTCGATCTTGCCGTCGCAGTCCACCCAGATCACGTCCACGCCGTAGCCGCGCACCAGGTCGCTGATGCGGCGGTAATGCGGCACCAGGTACTGCCGAAAGTGCTGAGGGCTGATCAGCGGGCCGGCTTTGTAGGCCATGTCCTCCCACATGCCGCAGGCATCGAAGCGCCCGCCGGTGTCCAGCAGGCGCGTCAGCGTGCCGATGATGCAGTCGGCCACGGTGGTCACCATCTCTTCGAAGAGGGCAGGGTCGTCGTAGATCAGCAGGGAGATGTTTTCCATGCCCATCCAGTCACGCAGCTTGCCGTAAAGGCTGCCCCCCGGCAGGATGACCGGCGCTTCGCGGTCGGCGTCCCGCCAGTACGGGACGCGCGTCTCCCAGTCCGCCGGGTAGCGGTCGGGATGATCCGGGTCCAGGCGGGGCTTGTAATGCTGCTCCCAGCTGGCCCGGTCGGTCAGCAGGTGGCCCAGGTGCATCGGGATGGAGCCCATGAACTTCTTGCGCAGCACGCGCACGCCATCCGCCTGCTGCACGACCTCGTGATCGCCGCGATCCTCGAGGACGGTTTCCTCAAACTGGGGCGCGAGGTCGACCAGTACGCCGGTGCCGCAGCCGTTCAACAGCCGGTCCATGCCGAAAAAATCGTCGCCGTTCTGGCGGTTGACGTGAGCAGGCAGGCCCTGTCCGTGCCAGGTGGGCAGCGTTTCATCCCAGAAGCTAAAGTCGCAGATCGGCGCGCGATCACGCGGCTGGTAACACATCGTGGCCAGGAAGCGCTGGCGGTCGTTCATCAGGTCCCCCTTGAAACAATGACTCGTCTGTGACGCGTTTGATAGCCACTTATAATAGCAGGTTTACCCGGCCCGGCTATGATGAAGGTCCCAATAACCGGGGAAGACGTGATCGTTCGCAGGCCAGCAGCGCGCCGACGGCCCGCCGACAATCACCCGGATAGGCCCGTGCCTTGCCGCCGGGCCGGGTTTGACGCCTATCATGGGAAGTGATGATATGTGACACTTTCACAACGTCGATTGGGTAATTACACTAAATCACATCAGGTTCCATCCACTTCACCCGCGCCGGTGTTTTGTTTCAGCCTGACGGTGATAGCGGCGCGCGCCTGCTGAGGGGGGTCGGTTTTGTCGCCCGCAGCACAGAGGAGCCAGTTTATTGCCAAACAGACGCTCAGCTTTTGTCAGGGGCATCGTTGGGTCAGCCGCCCATCGGGTGCCCCCTGTCATTTGAGATAGAGGGAGCATATGTCGCATTCAGAAGTGATTACCCATGACGTGATCGTCGTCGGCGCGGGCCTGGCCGGGACCTGGACAGCGATGGTCGCCAGCCAGGAGGGCGTGACGGACATCGGCGTCCTCTCCAAAATCCACCCCCTGCGCTCGCACAGCGGCGCGGCCCAGGGGGGAATCGCCGCCAGTCTGAACAACGTGCGCCCGGTGGCGGACACCGGCTCGCGCGGCCCGCTGGAGCAGATTCCGCCGGGCGACGAGCTGGTCGATAGCTGGGAGCTGCACATGTTCGACACGATCAAGGGGTCGGACTGGCTGGGCGACCAGGACGCCATCGAGATCATGGTCAAAGAGGCCATCGACATCGTCTACGAATACGAGCACATGGGCTGCGTCTTCAGCCGCACGCCGGACGGCCGCATCGCGCAGCGGCGCTTCGGCGGGCACAGCGCCCCCCGGGCCAACTTCGCCGCGGACTGGACCGGCCACGTCCTGCTGCACACGGCGCACGAACAAGCCAGCAAACACGGCGTCAAGTTTTACAGCGAATGGTACTGCATGGACCTCATCGTGGAGGACAACGTCTGTAAGGGCGTGGTCGCCATGGATGTGCTGACCGGCGAAATTCACACCATGCGGGCCAAAGCCGTGATGTTCGGCACGGGCGGATACGGCCGGGCCTGGGCGATCACCTCCAATGCCACCGCCAACACCGGCGACGGGGTGGCCATCGCCTACCGGGCGGGCGTGCCCCTGATGGACATGGAATTCGTGCAGTTCCATCCGACCGGCCTGTACCGCCACGGCATCCTGATGAGCGAGGCCTGCCGGGGCGAAGGCGGCTACCTGACCAACAAAGCCGGCGAGCGCTTTATGAAAAACTACGCGCCGGACAAGATGGAGCTGGCCCCGCGCGACCTGGTCAGCCGCTCCGAGCAAACCGAGATCGACGAGGGGCGCGGCATCGGCGAGGACGGCCTGGGCATCTACCTGGACATGACCCACCTGGGCCGCGACAAGATCATGGAGCGCCTGCCCCAGGTGCGCGACATCGCCCTCAACTTCGCCGGGGTGGACATCATCGACGCGCCGGCTCCCATCCAGCCGACGGCCCATTACAGCATGGGCGGCATCCCGGCCACGGTGGACGGCCAGGTCATCGCCGACGCCGACGGCACGCCGGTCACCGGTTTTTACGCCGCCGGGGAATGCGCCTGCATCAGCGTGCACGGGGCTAACCGCCTGGGCACCAACAGCCTGCTGGGGGCTTCGGTATTTGGCCGCCGGGCCGGCAAGGCGATTGCGGCCTTCGTCAAGGGCGGCGCGCCGCTCCAGCCCATCGAAGGCGACCCGGCTGCGGCCAGCCGCCAGCGCATCCAGCACCTGACCAGCGAACCGGCCAATGGCAAGGGCGAATCCTGGGTGCAGCTCGCGCGCGAGTTGAAGCAGACCATGACCGACAACGTGGGCATCTACCGCACAGAGGAAAAGCTCAAGATCGCCGTGGCGGACGTCAAAGCGCTGCAGGAGCGCTTCCAAAAGGCGCGCGTGATGGACACCAGCCGCCGCTTCAATACCGACGTGCTCGGCGCGCTGGAAACGGAGCACCTGCTCACCTTCAGCGAGGTGATCGCGGTCAGCGCCCTGGCCCGCACGGAGAGCCGCGGCGCGCACTACCGCACGGATTTCCCCAAGCGCGACGACGAAGACTGGCTGCACCATACGATGGCCCATCAAAACGGCCAGGACGCGCCCGCGCTCAGCTACAAGGGCGTCACCATCGATTGGGACAAATACCCGCCGCAGGAGCGGAAATACTAAATGGAGAACCGGGGTTGCGTAGGGGCCAGGCGGTGCCTTGCCCAGGGCGATTCACCGAATCGCCCCTACATCGCGCCCCCTGGTCTCCATTCGTGGACTGCTGATTTCTATTAGGAGAAAGCCAACCATGGCCGAACAATCACGGGTGACGGTGCGCATCCAGCGCTATAACCCGGACAAGGACCGCAAGCCCTACCTGGAGGAATTTCCCCTGACGCTGACGCCGGGCACCACTATCCTCGATGCCCTGCACACGATCAAGGAAACCCAGGATGGCAGCGTGACCTTCCGCCGCTCCTGCCGCCACGCCATCTGCGGGAGCTGCGCCATGAACATCAACGGTAAAAACACGCTGGTGTGCGAGGCCCCGCTCAAGGAACACCTCGACCGGCAGGGACGCATCACCATCCGCCCGCTGCCCTACCTGCCGATCATCAAGGACCTGGTGGTGGATCGCACCAGCTTCTGGGAGCAGTACCAGCGCGTCAAGCCCTGGCTGATCCCGCCGGAGAACGTGCCGGACAAAGAATTCCGCATGAGCCAGGAAGAAGTAGCCGCGCTGCGCAACGCCGAGAAGTGCATCATGTGCGGGGCGTGTTACTCCGCCTGCCAGGTGATCGCGCTCAACAAACAGTACATCGGGCCGCACGCGCTGCTCAAGGCCTTCCTGCGCATCCTGGACCCGCGCGACAGCGCCCCCGCCGACCGGCTGGCAGACCTGATCGGCGGCGACGGCGTCTACCGCTGCCACACCATTTTCAACTGCATCGACGCCTGCCCGAAAGACCTCAACCCGACCGAGGCCATCGAGACGCTGCGCAAGCTGGCGCAAAAACGCCAGGCCTTCGAGGCCGCCCGCGCCGAGCGGCAGCGCACCCTCGACCAGCCCGTAGCGTCCAAATAAAGGAGCCACCCTATGTACAGGAGCACCGGTTTTATCAGCTTCTTTCTGCGCCGCTTGACCGGGGTGGCGCTGGTGCTTTACCTGGGCCTGCACATTTTCGCCATCGGCTCGGTCACCGGCGGCCCGGAAACGTTCAACGGCACTATGAACTTTTTGCAGTCGGACTTCTTTAAGCTGGCGGAGATCGCGCTGCTGGCGGCGGTCGTCTACCACGCCTTCGACGGCATCCGCCTGCTGATCGTGCACTACTTCGACGTGACGGAATACCGCAAGAGCATGTTTTACGCGGCCTTTGCCGTGTCGGTCATCCTGACCATCGCCGGCGGCGTTCCCATTTTGTTGTTCATGCTGGAAGGGTAGGAGAGACAGCCATGCGAATTTCCGGACTGCGTATTTTCCAGATGCAGCGTTTCAGCGCCATCGCGCTGCTGATCTTTCTGACCATCCACATGATCGTGGTGCATTATCCGCCTTTCCACATCGACTTCAGCCGCATCCTGGAGCGCCTGGAACAGCCGCTGTGGAAGGCCATCGACGTGGCGTTCCTGTTCTTCGTGCTGATGCACGCCCTGACCGGCGCTTACATGGTGCTGACGGACGTGGAGCGCTTCGACAGATACCGGCGGGCGATTGCCATCGTCGCCATCGTATTGGGGGTGGCGGCCTTCATCTACGGCACGCAGACGATCATCGCCTTCCAGATGACGCCGGAGGCCGCGGCCAGCCTGGTGCCGTAGCGGCGCGCAGGGAAATGATCACGATGGAGCGATGCCGGCGGGCCGCTGAAACCCGCATCGCCCCACGTGTTAGCGTGATTCAACTGCCGCCGGCGGGCCGGTTCGACTGGTAGGACGTGTCGCCGGTCACGTTGCGCTTGCGGAAGGGGGCCAGCAAGAAGCGGGCCAGCACCTTGCCGCGGTTCAGCCAGTGAATGTGCGCGCCGGTTTTGTCGTTGGCCAGCATCCGCTCCACCAGCCAGGGCGCGATGGTGTCCACCCGGTCCGCCAGGATATTGAAGATGCGCAAGGTACGTTCGCGATCAGCTCCATCGCCAGCGTTGTCGCCCATCAGCATGTCGGTGATGACCATGCCGGGGCGCAGCGTGCCGACCTGGACCGGCGTCCCTGCCGCGTCGGCCAGCAGCCCCTGGCTGAAGTACTGCACGGCGCGTTTGCTGGTCCCGTAGAGCGTCTGGCCTGCCCGGACGGAGCCATTGCTGCCAAACCCTTCCATGTTGTAAATCTGGCCGTGGCCCTGCTTCAGCATGCCCTGGAAGGCTACCTTAGCGCCGTACAGCAGGCCAACCACGTTGGTGCGGATCACGCTTTCGATGCGGGCCGCGTCTTCCTCCCAGAAGGGCGCCAGCGGGCTGGCCAGCCCGGCGTTGTTCACCCAGATGTCCACCACCCCGAAGCGGTCGATGGCCGCCGCCCATAAAGCAACCACCTGGTCGTAGTCGCCGACGTCGCAGGGCTGCCCCAGCAGGTGATCGCCGCCGTGTTGGGCGGCCAGCGTTTCGACGGCGTGGTCGGTGCTGGCCTGGCTCCGCCCGCTGACGACGACGCGGCAGCCGCGCTTCAGGAATTCGTCCGCCAGCCCAAAGCCGATACCCCGCGTGCTGCCGGTAATGACGACAGTTTTCACAGTGTTTTCTCCCACGAATGATCATTGAGTGCCTCGATCATACCGCTTTTTGGGCAGGGCGGTCATCACAATTTTGCGCTCAATTGCGGCGATCCGGCGCACTGGCCTGCTGTTCATGGGCTGGTACAATCGGCATCTGCGTTGGGGGGCAGTGACCAACTGAAAGGACACCTGGCATGAGCAACCCAAAAACGGCGCTGATCACGGGCATCACCGGGCAGGATGGCTCCTACCTGGCGGAACTGCTGCTGGAGAAAGGCTACCGCGTGGTAGGGCTAGCCCGCCGCTCGACGCACTACCGCTCCCCCAACCTGGATCACCTGGTGGGGCGGGTCACGCTCGAATACGGCGACCTGATCGACGGGGCCAACCTGGAGACCCTCGTCGCCGAGTACCAGCCGGACGAGATTTACAACCTGGCGGCGCAGTCCGTACCGGCGGATAGCTGGCGGCAGCCGATCGTCACCGGCGAGATCACGGCGCTGGGCACGCTGCGCATGTTGGAGGCGACTCGCAAACACGCCCCGCAGGCCCGCTTTTATCAGGCCTCCAGCCGCGAGATTTACGGCGGGGTGCAGGACGAGGTCTGCGACGAAAACACGCCCTTCCTGGCGAACAACCCCTACGGCATCGCCAAGCTGTACGCCCACCTGATGACGATCAACTACCGCCAGTCATACGGCCTGTATGCCTGCGGCGGCATCCTGTTTAACCACGAAAGCCCACGCCGCAGCCTGCACTTCGTGACGCGCAAAGTCACCATGGCCGTGGCCTGCATCCACCTGGGCGTGGAGCGGCCCCCGGTCAACGAGGCGGGAGAGCCGCTGGTGCGTGCGGGCAAGGTGCACCTGGGCAATCTCGACTCCGTGCGCGACTGGGGCTACGCCAGAGAATACGTCGAGGCCATGTGGCTCATGCTCCAGCAGGAGACGCCGGGGGACTACGTGATCGGCACCAACACCGCCTACACCGTCCGCGACCTGTGCCAGGCCGCCTTCACGCACGTGGGGTTGGACTGGCACGACCATGTCGAAGTGGACCCGCGCTTTATGCGTCCTACCGAGATCGCGGCCTCACGCGGCGACTACGGCAGAGCAAAGGCCGATCTCGGCTGGGAGCCGCGCACCTCCTTCGAGGCATTGATCCGGCTGATGGTGGACGAAGATATCCGGCGGCTGTCCGGCTAACCGGGTCCTGTAGAGGCACTCGCTGACCAGCATCGGACCTCTGCCCGTCCTGGGATGGAGGTCTTCCCCTGCCGGGTATACACATTCGACCATGGCGGCCCGCGCCGAAGGTGGTAGACTTGGCACGCGGTCTCACACAGTTGAAAGGCAGTCAGCATGAAGGTCGCAGTCATCGGCGGGGGTTCGACCTACACACCGGAATTGATCAATGGCTTCCTAGCGCGGGTGGCGGATTTCCCCGTGACCGAATTGTGGCTGATGGATGTGCTGGAGGAGCGGCTGGAACTCGTCGGCGGTTTGGCCCGGCGCATGGTCGAGGCGGCCGGTGCGCCCTTCGCGGTTCACCTGACCACCGACCTGCGCGAGGCAGTGCGCGGGGCCAGCTACGTGACCACGCAGCTGCGCGTCGGCTGGATGCAGGCCCGCCGCGCCGACGAATACCTGGGCCGTCGGCACGGCCTGGTCGGGCAGGAGACGACCGGCGTCGGCGGCATGGCTAAGGCGCTGCGCACCATTCCCGTGCTGCTGGAAGTAGCCGCCGCCATGCAGGAACTGGCCGAACCGGGCGCGCCCCTGGTCAACTTCACCAACCCCGCCGGGCTGGTCACGCAGGCCCTGGCCGATCACGCGCCGCAGGTGCCCGCGGTGGGCGTGTGCAACGCCCCCTTCAACGCCAAAATGAGCATCCTGGAACTGCTGAAGCGGCGAGAAGGGCTGGACATCGCGCCGGAACGGGCCGCGCTGGACACGCTGGGCCTCAACCACCTGACGTGGCACCGCGGCTTCACGGTGGACGGGGAAGACGTCTGGCCGACGGTGATGGCCGGCACCATCGCCGAGCAGCGCGAAAACCCCCATTTTATGTTCGACGTCCCGACCCTCGAAGCCCTGCAAATGATCCCCAACTACTACCTGGAATACTTCTACTACACGGCGCACAAGATCGCCGCCCAGGAAGCCTGGCCGCCCTCGCGCGCCGAACAGGTCATGGCCATCGAGGAGGAGCTGCTGGCCCAGTACGCGGAGCCGGATCGCACGCAGCCGCCGGCAGGCCTCATGAAGCGCGGCGGCGCGTATTATTCCACGGTCGCCACCCAGCTGCTCAACGCCCACTACAACGACCTGGGCGAGGTCCACGTGGCGAACGTGCGCCACGACGGCGCGGTCGCCGGCTGGCCCGCCGGCTGGGTGCTGGAAATGCCCTGCACGGTCGGGCGGGACGGCGTGCGGGCGCTCCCGGCGGACCCGCTGCCCCCGGCGGCCTTCGGGCTGGTGGCGCAGGTCAAACAGTACGAACTGCTGACGGTCGAGGCGGCGGTGCATGGCGACCGGAACGCCGCCTACCAGGCGCTGCTGGCCCACCCGCTCGGTCCGCCGGCGGACCAGATCGGGGCGGTGCTGGACGATATGCTGGACACCCACCGGGAATTCCTGCCGCGTTTTTTTGATTGATGATTCGTGCCGCAGGGGCGAGGCGAGGCCTCGTCCGGTTGAAGGACAAACCATGGAACCCAACAACCCGGTTCTCAAGAAGCTCGGTTTTGCCGCCGATGACCGCGTGGTCATCATCCACGCCGACGACATCGGCATGTATCCCCAGACGGTGGGCGCCTGCGCCGACCTGCTCGACTTTGGCCTGGTCACCGCGGCCTCGGTGATGGTGCCCTGCCCGGCTTACCCGGCGGCGGCGGACTTCTGCCGCACTCATCCGGGGGTCGATGTCGGCGTGCACCTGACCGTCACCGCCGGCGACGGCGAGCCGACGCGCGGCCCGGTAGCGGACCCGCCTCCCGGCTCCGGCCTGGTGACGGACGCCGGGCACTTCCACATCAGCAACGAGGCCGTGTGGGAAAAGGCCGACCCGGCAGCAGTCGGGGCGGAGATCAACGCGCAGATCGACCGGGCGCTGGCCGACGGCATCGACGTGACCCACGTCGATACGCACACCGGCACGGTGCTCGACGCGGGGCTGATCGCCCATTACGTGATGGCCGCGCTGACCCACCGCGTCCCGCCGATGGTGGTCCGCTACGACGAGGCGCGCTTCCGGCAGGAATTCGGCGCGGACGAGGTGACGGCAAAGGCGGCGGTCGCCAGCATCCGCCAGTTGGAAGAAGCGGGCGTGCCGCTGGTCGATCACGTGGGCATGTACCCGCTGTACGAGGAGCCGGACGACCCGGTCGCCGCTGCCAAAGCTGCGTTGGCCGCGCTGCCGCCCGGCCTGACGTTTTACATCATCCACCCGGTGAAGACTACGGCCGGCGATCCGCTGCTTCAGACGACTCAGCCGGCGCGCCTGGCGAATTACACGGCCTTCATGAGCGACGACCTGAAGGCGTTTATCGCCGCCGAGGGTTTCCAGTTGATCGGCTACCGGCCGCTGCGCGACCTGATGCGCGGGTGACCGGGCTTCACGCCGATAAGAACCAGAGGGAGACGTATGCAGGACTTTATCGAGCTGGCAGAACGGCTGGCCGATGCCAGCGCGGCCGTCATCAAAAGCTACCACCGCCGGCAGATGTCGGTAGAAGATAAGGCCGATGGCTCGCCGGTGACCATCGCCGACCGGGAAGCCGAAACCGCCATGCGCGCCCTGATCCGGGAGACCTTCCCCGCGCACGGCATCATCGGCGAAGAGTTTGAGAATCACCAGCCGGACGCGCCCTACCAGTGGACGCTGGACCCCATCGACGGCACCAAAAACTTCGTGGCGGGCAGCTTTTTGTTCGGCACGCTGATCGGCCTGCTGAAAGATAACATCCCGGTGATGGGCCTGCTCAATCACCCCGTAACCGGGCACCGGCTGGTCGGCGCGGCGGGCGAGACCCGGCTCAACGGCGAAGTGGTCCGGGTGCGGCCCTGCGCCAGCATCGAGGACGCGCTGCTGCTGACCTCCACCCATACCAGCGTGGAACGCTTCCAGGACGCCGCCCCCTTCGAAGCGCTGATCCGGCGGGCCAGGGTGTATCGCACCTGGGGCGACGCGCACGGCTACTTCCTGCTGGCCACCGGTTTCGCCGACATCATACTCGACCCGGCCATGAAACTGTGGGATGTCGCGCCGCTGGTGCCCATCGTGGAAGGCGCGGGCGGCACGATCACCACCTGGCAGGGCGGCCCCATCTTCGACGGCACGCTGCCGGCGCAAACGAGCTGCATCGCCACGGCTGGTCCGCTGCACGAAACCGTGGTCACCGCCCTCAATCCAACCTGAACCACCGCCCCGAAAGGACATCCCTATGCCGGGAAAAACCGACGACCAGCGGCGCGAAGAAGCCATTCGTAACGCCTGCACCCGCTTCCTGATGGGCCATGGCCGGGTACGCCCCCACGACGTGCTGGCCGACCTGAGCGCCTTCACCGACCCCGAGGCGCAGCTGGATTACTACGGCGCCGGCGACCTGATCGCCGGATTCGAGGCAGAGGTGGCGGACCTGCTCGGCAAACCGGCGGCGGTGTTCATGCCCTCCGGTACGATGGCCCAGCAGATCGCGCTGCGCATCTGGGCGGACCGCTCCGGCAACCGCGCCGTGGCCTTCCACCCGACCTGCCACCTGGAACTGCACGAACAGCAGGCCTACCGGTTGCTGCACGATCTGCACGGCGTGCTGGTCGGCGACCGCTTCCGCCTGATGACGCTGGGCGACTTGCAGGCCATCCAGGAGCCGGTGGGGGCGCTGCTGATCGAGCTGCCGCAGCGGCACATCGGCGGGGCGCTGCCCACCTGGGACGAGCTGACCGCCATCGTGGGGTGGGCGCGCGAACGGGGCATCATCCTGCACATGGACGGGGCGCGCCTGTGGGAGTGCCAGCCCTATTACGGGCGCGACCTGGCCGCCATCGCCGAGTTGTTCGACACGGTGTACGTCTCCTGCTACAAGACGCTGGGCGGCATCACCGGCGCAGTGCTGGCCGGGCCGGAAGACGTGATCGCGGAGGCGCGCGTCTGGCAGCGGCGGCATGGCGGCAACCTGATCCACCTGTATCCCTACGTGCTCTCCGCCCAAAAGGGATTGCAGGAGCGGCTGCCGCTTATGACCGCTTACCACGAGAAGGCGGTCGCCATCGCGGCGGCGCTGGAAGCCCTGCCGGGAGTCGCGGTCACGCCCCACCCGCCCCAGACGCACATGATGCACATCTACCTCCAGGCAAAGCAGGAGCGGCTGCGCGAGTCGGCGCTGGCGCTGGCCGAGGAAACCGGCATCTGGTTCCTGCGGGAGCCGTCCCTGGCGCAGGTGCCCGGCACTTGCTGGTTCGAGTTGAGCGTGGGCGACGCCACGCTGGAAATCCCCACCGAGGAGATCGCGGACCTGATCGCAGCCTGGGTCACCCGCAGCCGCGCCTGACAACCCGCAGCCGCGCCTGAGCCATCGCAGCCGCGCCTGAGCCATCGCAGCCGCGCCTGACACTCACAGGCGTTCCTGACCCGCCATAAACTGGAGCCTGCCATGACCGACAACCGCCGCAATATCATGATCCTGTTTTTCACGCTGGTCGTGGTGATGATGGGTTTCGGGATGGCGATACCCATCCTGCCCTTTTACATCGAAGCCTTCGGCGGCAGCGGCAGCGATATGGGTTTCCTGATGGCGATCTACGCCATCATGCAGTTCCTTTTTGCGCCAGTATGGGGCCAGCTCTCCGACCGCTACGGACGCAAACCGATCATCCTGATCGGCGTGCTGGGCAACGCCATCGCTCAACTGCTGTTCGGGCTGTCCTCGGCGCTGTGGATGTTGTTCGTGGCGCGGGCGCTGGCCGGGGTCCTGTCCTCGGCGACGCTGCCCACGGCCATGGCCTACATCGGCGACAGCACCTCGGAGGAGGACCGGGGCGGGGGCATGGGCATCATGGGCGCGGCGATGGGCGTCGGCATGGTGCTGGGGCCGGGATTGGGCGGCCTGCTGGCGAAGGAAGCGCTCTCACTGCCCTTCTTCCTGGCGGCGGCGCTCTCCGCAGGCGCTTTCCTGCTGATCCTGGCCGTGCTGCCGGAATCGCTGCCGGCGAACCAGCGGGCTGCCGGCGAGGGCGGGTTACGCAGCGTGCAGGTCGGCGAAATGGGGCGAGCACTGTTCAGCCCGATCGGTTTCCTGCTGCTGATGGCCTTCCTGCTGAGTTTTGGCCTGACCAATTTCGAGACGATCTTCAGCTTTTACAGCAAGGACCGCTACGGCTACGGCCCGGCAGACGTGGGCGTGATCCTGATGGTGATCGGCGTGATCTCGGCAGTGGTGCAGGGCGGGCTGACCGGACCGCTCAGCCGCCGCTGGGGCGAGGCCAACCTGCTGCGCGGCGCGCTGCTGATCAGCGGGATCGGCTTCCTGCTGATGCTGCTGGCGGAAAACCTGGCCGGGGTGCTGGTCACGGTGAGCATCTTCATCGTGGGCAATGCCCTGCTGCGCCCGGCCACGGCCTCACTGATCTCGCGGCGCACGGTGCACGGCCAGGGCGTGGCCATGGGTTTGAACAACGCCTTCATGAGCCTGGGCCGCATCGCCGGGCCGCTGTGGGCCGGGGCCATCTATGACGTGCAGATCAGCTATCCCTATATCAGCGGCGCGATCGTGATGCTGATCGGCTTCGGCCTGAGCATGGCCTGGCTGTCACGCGCCCCGGTCGAGGCGTCGATTGACGCGCCCGCCTCCGCACCGGAGCCGGGCGTGGGCCACTGAATCGCCGGGCACTCCCTCTAACCCGGCCTCCGGCCACGGGACCCTGCCGCGACCGGCCACGGCCCAGGCGGGCGCTTTTATGTTAAAATGAGCGCCAGGGGGCAGCACGCTAAACGTCCATTTTTTCGAGGGAAACGCCGATGGCCCGGCAAAACCTCAGTGGCAGCCAGATCGGACAGTACCAACTGCTGGAGCAGATCGGCAGCGGCGGCATGGCGACCGTCTACCGCGCCCAACAGGTCAACATCGACCGCCAGGTGGCCGTCAAGATCATGCTGCCGGACCTGGCCCGCAACCCGGACTTCGTGCGCCGCTTCCAGCGCGAAGCCAACACCATCGCCCAGCTAGAGCATCCCCACATCCTGCCGGTGTATGATTACGGCTTTGACGAAAACCAGCAGCTGGTTTACCTGGTCGCTCGCCTGATGAGCGGCGGCTCGCTGGAGGAATGGCTGGCCGACCGGGGCGCGCTGCGCCTGGAGGAAGTCGGGCGCGTGCTGCGCCAGCTGGGCGACGCGCTGCATTACGCGCACGAGCGCGGCGTCTATCACCGCGACCTCAAACCCGGCAACGTGCTGCTGGACGAGTTCGGCAACGTCTACCTCACCGATTTTGGCATCGCCAAGCTGATGAACGTGACCGCCATCACCCACACCGGCACGGTGCTCGGCACGCCGGCCTACATGGCCCCGGAACAGTGGCGCGGCGGCGACATCGATCACCGGGTGGACGTGTACGCGCTGGGAGTCCTGCTCTACCAGATGCTGACGGGTGAACTGCCCTTCGACGCGCCCACGCCCCCGCAGATGATGTACCTGCACCTGGAGCAGCAGCCGCCGGTCCTGGCGGACAAAGTCACCGGGCTGCCGCGCAGCGTGGAAAACGTGGTACACCGGGCGCTGGCCAAAAACCCTGAGCAGCGTTTCTCCAGCACCGCCCAGATGGCTAACGCTTTTGAGCAGGTCGCGTTCGGGGATACCCAGATCCTGCCGGGCGGCTCCACGCCCCTGCCGCAGGAAGTCGTGCTCCCGCCGAAACAGACGATACCCGCCAGCCCGCCGCTGCCCCCGTACGATACGCCGTACGAGAAATCCGCCCCCGTGACGGTGCCCGGCCAGACTCCGCCGCCTTACGCCGCGCCGCCTTACGCCGCGGATACGGGCCGGGGTCGCCGGGGACAGAGACGCCGCGAGAAGCGGGTCCCTCAGGAAAATCAGGGCCACGGTCAGAACCGGGGCTGTTACCTGGCCCTGGGCGGCGGGCGCTTCCGCTTTGTGCTGGCGCTGACCGTCGGCATGTTGGCCGTGGCCTGCGCGGCGGTGCTGGTGGTGCAGTCGAACCTGGTGGGACGGTCAACACCACCGCAGGCGGTGGGCAGCGCGCCGACCCAAGCGTTCACAGCAGCGGCTGCGTGGCCTACGGCGACAGTGTTCTTTGTAACGCCGACCCCGCTGGCATCCAGCGGCGGCGGAGGCCCATCAGAAGCCGTCAGACAGACCGCCACGGCGCTGGCCGTCGCCCTGGCAGCGACCGACACGCCGCGGCCATCCGCAACCGTGCTTCCGTCAACCAGCACCCCGCTGCCCACCATCACCCTGCGCCCGACCGACACACGCGTCCCGACAATCGCCCCGTCTCTCACGCCGGTCGTGCTGCCGACGTCCGTCCCGCCGCCCGTGCCGGGCCTGGTGCCGATCACCAGCAACGAGGCCTGGTCGCCGGTGATCCGGTCCTTTACCGACCTGCAGCTGGTGCTGGTGCCGGTGGGCTGCTTCACCATGGGCTTCGACCTGGGCCAGGACAACGAGCGCCCGGCGCACTCACAGTGCTTCAGCGCACCGTTCTGGATCGGCCGCTTCGAGGTGACCAACGCGTTGTACGGCTCGGCGGGGCACTTTACCGGCGACAACCGCCCCCGCGACAGCGTATCCTGGGTTGACGCGCGGGCCTTCTGTGAGAGTCGGGGGATGCGCCTGCCCACCGAGGCCGAGTGGGAATACGCCGCCCGCGGCCCCAGCAGCTGGATCTATCCGTGGGGCGATGACTTCGATAGCGACCGGCTGGTCTGGATCGGCAATTCGGGCGATGGGACCATCGGGGGCAGCGCCACCGCCGACGTGGGCAGCCGGCCAAGTGGAGCCTCCTGGGTCGGCGCCTACGATATGAGCGGCAACCTGATGGAGTGGGTGAGCAGTCTGCTTTACCCCTATCCGTTTGACTGGACCGACGGGCGTGAGAATACCAGCAGCAGCGATAACCGGGGGGTGCGCGGCGGGGCCTGGGCCTTCGACCAGCACCTGGCCGCGGCGACTTATCGGGAAGCGAAGCCGCCGGCCGAAGGGCTGCCCGCCCTCGGCTTCCGCTGCGCCCGTAATTTCAGCCCCACCGATTTTTAACCGGCGCCGCACCGCACACCAGTGATGTTCTCTTGGCCCCGGCATGACATAACGCCGTAGGACCGCCCGCCCGGTCGGGTTACACTGGAGGCATCGGGGGGCAGGCCTGCGCCATGACGAACGGCCCGGCGCACCATGAGTCACGTGGGGAAAGTTATGCCAACGATACGTCATATCCTGAACAAACCGGTTTTCCTGGTGGGGCTGGCCCTGAGCCTGGTGTTGATCGCCGGCCTGGCGATCGCGTCCACCATCCGGGCCGGCACGACCACTATCCAGGGCCGCGTGGTGGCGGCCGATGGCCCGGCGGCGGGGGCCGTGGTGCGTGTAGCGACCTCCGATTATTACACCGTGGCCGATGCCGAGGGACGCTTCTCGATCGGCGTGATCGAGCCGCTGCTGCAGCCGGATGCCCTGCTCGACGTCACGGCCTGGATACCCGGCCACCTGATCGGCTGGGCGGAGGCCGCGCCCGGCGAGACGGATGTCGTCATCGAGCTGACAGCGCACCTCACCGGCGATAACCCCGACTACGACTGGTTCTCGCATGAGGGCGACCCTGGCTCGTTGAGTTGTTCGCACTGCATGCCCTGCTACGACGAGTGGCAGGCCGATGCCCATGCTATCGGGGCTACCAACCCGCGTTTCCTCAGCCTGTATAACGGCACCGACCTGGCCGGCACGCCCGGCGCTCCGACGACCTATGCGTACGACCCGGCGCTGGGCCTGGAGATTCCGACCGCACCCTCGCAGGGGCAGGACGAGGTGGGGCCGGGCTTCCGGCTGGACTACCCGGAACTGGGCGGAAACTGCGCCACCTGTCACGTGCCGGGCGCGGCAGCCCGCCCCGGCGGCGCGTACCACGTCGCTATCAATACCGTCGAAGGCATCGACCAGGAGGGCGTGTTCTGCGAGTTCTGCCACAAGGTCGGGGACGTGTACCTGCAGCCGTCAACCGGCCTGCCCGATCCCAGCCTGCCCGGCGTGCTCTCCATGCGCCTCTACCGGCCGGAAGAGGGGGAGCAGGTCTTTTTCGCCAACCTGGACGATGTCCCGCAAGGGCGACGCGTGACCTACCTGCCGCTCTTCCAGGAGAGCCGGTTTTGCGCGCCTTGCCATTTCGGGGCGTTCTGGGGCACGGTGGCCTATAACTCCTTCGGTGAATGGCTGGAAAGCCCCTACAGCGATCCGGAGACCGGCCAGACGTGCCAAAACTGCCACATGCCCACCGTCGACTACGAATATTTCGTCTTCCCGGAGATGGGTGGCAATGCCCGCAATCCGGCGCGGATGGTCAGCCACCGGATGCTGGGCGCGGCGGATGCCGAATTCCTGGCGACGACCGTCGTCCTCACGGTGGATGCTGTCCAAGCCGAGGGGCAGTTGCAAGTCACGGTGCGGGTGACCAACAGCGGGGCCGGCCACCACGTCCCGACGGACAACCCGCTGCGTAATATGATCCTGCTGGTCTCGGCTGCCGACGCGGATGGCCAGCCGCTGCCCCTGGTCGACGGGCCGACGATCCCGGCCTGGGGCGGCGTGGGCGACCCCGCCGAGGGTTATTACGCCGGGCTGCCGGGCGTGCTTTACGCCAAGGTGATGGCCGACTTTTTCACCGGCGAGACGCCGAGCTATACCTATTGGCGGCTGTCGGAGATCGTCAGCGACAACCGCCTGCCGGCCCTGGCCACCGACGAGACGGTCTACACCTTTGCCCTGCCAGAAGACGGCGCGACAAATGTCGGCCCCTTCACCGTGGAAGCGGAACTGCTGCTGCGGCGGGCTTTCATCGAATTGATGGCGCTCAAGGGCTGGGACATGCCGGATATGCGGATGGCGCGTGAAACGGTGGTGGTGCCATGAGCCAAACACCAATGCGTAGGGACGTATGGCCAACCCTCCCGGTGATAGCCCTCTTGTGTTGCGGCGTTTTCCTTGCCGCCTGCACCGGGGCCAGCGCCACGCCGACCTCTCCTCCCCGGCCCACCTTTCCCCCCACGCCCACCATCGAGATCACGCCGGTGCCGCTCCTCCTGACGCCCATCACCTCGCCGGAGCCGCTGCCCGGCCTGCCGCCGCTGCTGCCCGGCCAATCGAGCAAGTCGCTGGCCCTGCACGGCGACCGGCTGGTGACCGCCAACAGCGACAGCGGCAGCGTGACCCTGGTCGACGTGGCGGCAGGCGCGGTCCTGGCCGAGATCGCGGTGGGCAACGACCCGCGCACGGTCGCCATCACGCCGGATGGCACGATAGCCCTGGTAGCGCTGCGCGGCGATCATTCGCTGGCCGTGGTCGATCTCGAGGGGATGGCCCTGGCCGCGACCATACCGGTGGGTCACATGCCCTACGGCGTGGTCACCGATGGCCGCCGCGCCTACGTGAGTTGTTTCGGCGAGGACCGGGTGGCCGTCGTCGACCTGGCGGCGGGCGAAGTCTTCGCGCGGCTGGACGTGCCCGATTCGCCGTCCGGGCTGGCGCTTGATGAAACGGGCGAGTGGCTGCTGGTCACCCACTTTTACAGCGGTTTGGTCACGCTGGCCAACGTGATCCGCACGCCGTTCGTGGTCGGATCGGTCAACGCCGAGCCGGACGGCAACCTGGCCCGGACCATCCTGCTGGCCCCGGACGGCGGGCGCGCCTACATCCCGCAGATGCGCACCGGGCTGGCGCTGGTGTCGCTGCAATACATGCAGGATTGGTTCCCGGTGGTGAGCGTGCTCGACGTCTCCACCATGCGCGGCGACCGCGCGGCCCGCCTGACGCTGACCATGATCGACGCGGCCTCCAACCTGCCGTTCGACGCGGCCTTCACGGCGGATGGCTCGGCGCTGTGGGTGGTGCTGGCCGGCAGCGACGAGGTGCTGGTGGTCGACGCGGGGTCAAGCGAGGCCCTGGGGCGGATCGCGGTGGGGGCCAATCCGCGCGGCATCGTCCTGACGGAAGATCGCGCCTACGTGCTCAATGCGCTGGTGGGCACGGTCTCGGTCATCGCAACTGACGATCTACGCATGGTAGACACCATCACGGTGACCGACATCCCCCTGGACCCGGACGTACTGCGCGGCAAGGTGCTCTTTAACCAGGCCAGCGCGCCCGTGATGAGCGACGGCGCGGTCAGCTGCGCCACCTGCCACTTCGACGGCGGCATGGACCGGCGCACCTGGATCAATTTCCGCAGCGGCCCGCGTAATACGCTGGCCCTGGGCGGCGCGGCGGACCTGCCGCCCTACAACTGGGCGGGGGACATGGCCGAGTTACAGGATACGTTGGAGGACCACGTCCGCAACGTGATGCTGGGCGACGGCCTGATCGACGGCGCCTTCGACCCGACGACGGGTGCGGTGGACGCCGGGCGCTCGGCTGATCTCGACGCGCTGGCGGCTTACGTGGCCTCCTTCCAGCCGTGGCCCAGCCCCTACCGGGAGCCGGACGGGGCGCTGAGCGAGTCGGCGCGGCGGGGGATGCAGCTCTTTATGAGCGGCTCGCCCGACTGCTCCTGCCACACGCCGCCGCTGTACACGGATTTGCTGCAGCACAACCTGGCCGGCGTGGCTTTTTCGATGGAAGTCTTCGAGGCCTTCGACACGCCGACGCTGCGCGGCCTGTGGGCCAGCGCGCCCTACATGCACGACGGCGTGGCCCAGACGCTGGAGGAAGTCCTCACCCGGACCGACCCGGTCCACAGCGTGGCTGCCGGCCTGACGCCGCAGCAGTTGGCCGACCTGATCGCCTTTTTGCGGTCGCTGTAGGCGCGCTGCCGGGCGCGCTGCCGGCGCATTGTGATGCATTACCTGAACAGAGTCTTTTTTTTCCGGAAGCAGAGAGTGGCGAGTTTGTATCTCGCCGGGGTTTTCAAATTAACTGGGGGCATCTTATGATCAACCGCTTGGCTACCCTGTCCTTGTGTCTGCTCGTCGTCATGCTGGCGTTGATAGCCGGCCCAACCACGGCCCAGGAAGGCGGCGGCGCGACCGGCGGCCAGCCCTGGGACCTGCTGAACGTGGGGCAGGCGGGCCAGTTCGTCTTTTACGATTCGCCTGCCGGCGCTTCCACCACGGGCAAACCGCTGGACATCGGCGACTTTGACGGGAACGGCTGCGGCGACATCGCCATCACCGGCCAGAATGCGGCCCACGCCCTCGGCACCTGGCGCGGCAGCGCCGGGCACGTCCGCATCGTGATGAACCCGTGCCCCATCGGCGGGCTGATGGCGATGGACGAGGTCCAGCCGGGGCAGACGGTGTTCACCCTCTTCGGGGCTTATGCCGGGGACATGGCCGGCACCGAAACCTACACCGCCGACTTCAACGCCGACGGCTACGACGACCTGCTCTTCAGCGCCCAGAACAGCGACGGCCCGTCCCAGGATCGCACCAACGCCGGGGCCGTTTACATGCTCTTCGGCAGCCCGGACTTCGCGACGCACGCCGACGTCGATCTACTGGCTCCCGGCCAGGACATCATCGCCTTTTACGGCGCGGACGGCGAGGACCGGCTGGGACTGTGGGTGGAGGGCGGCGACTTCGACGGCGACGGCTTTCACGACCTGCTGCTCGGCGCGAACCAGGCCGACGGCCAGGACAACGCCCGCATCAATGCCGGCGAAGTGTGGATCATCTACGGGCGGGCGGACATGGCCGCCCACTACGGCCCGGTCACCGATCTGCGCCAGCCCCCGGCCGACGCCACGCATATCATCGGCGCGGACTACGACGATCTGCTCGGCTCCTGCGTGTGGGGCGACGACCTGGACGGCGACGGCTACGATGACGCCATCGTCAGCGCGGGTTTGTGGCGGGCCTCCAGCGGCGTGGGCGGGTTATCGTTTGGCGGCGCGGACGGGCCGGCCAATGCCCGCTACAACGCCGGGGAAACCTTCGTAGTGTTCGGCGGGCCATCGATCCGCACCCAGACCATCGACCTGCACAGCATGATCGACGCGGAAGGCCGCCCGCTGGATGACCGCGTGACCGTGATCTACGGCGCGGATGGCAACGACCTGCTCGGCGAGGAGATCGCCACCGGCGACATCGACGGCGACGGCCGCCTCGACCTGGTCCTGGGCACGCTGATCGGGGACGGGCCAAACAACGACATGGACGAGGCGGGCGAAGTCTGGATCATTTACACGCACGCGCCCTTCCGCGGCCAGATGATCGACCTGGCGAGCGCGCACCCGGACCGCGCCGTCGTGATCTACCCCGACCAGCCGGACAGCAAAGCGGGCGATACGTTGCGCACCGCCGACCTGGACGGCGACGGCTTTTACGACGTGTTTTACGGTTCGCCGGATTACGACCCGACGGGGCCGGATGGGCGGCTGCGGCATAACGCCGGTATGATGGCCGTGATCTTCGGGGCGGCGGGCGGCCTGCCGCACCAGGACGGGCGTATCCAGCTCTTCGACCCGCCGGAGGGTCTGCGCGTCCGCTATTTCATCGGCGCGGAAGACAACGACATGATGCCCTACGCGCTGGCCGTGGCCGACGTGGACGGCGACGGCGGGATCGACATCGCGCCCAACGCCATGGGCGGCGATGGCTTCCGCAACGACCAGATCAACGCCGGGGAGATTTACCTGATCGACGGCGCGGAATTCCTGGCGGAGGACCACGACTACGCCTTCGTGACGGCGCCCCATGCGACCGCCCTGGCGACGACAACGGCCCCGCTCGCCACCGCCACCCCCCTGCCGGAAGCGACCGCCGTTGCCGGGGAGGGGGACGTGGCCCAGGGACAGATTTATTACGAGGAAACGTGCGCCGGCTGTCATGGCTTCCGGGGGGAAGGCGTGGACGGCCTGGGCCTGCCGTTGGCGACCTCGCCGCTGGTGATGTACGCCTCTGACCTGGAGCTGATGATCTTTCTGCGGGTGGGCCGTCCGGCGGACGACCCGGCCAACACGCTGGGCGTATCGATGCCGCCCAGCGGCGGCCGCTCCGACTGGGGCAACGACGAGATCATGGACGTGATCGCTTACCTGCGTCACCTGCGGGATGTTTGGGAAGAATAAAAAAACTGGTTCGTGCTGTTACCGTTGATGACCATCCTGGTGATGATCTTCACGCCTGCCGCCGCTGAGCAGTTTCGTGATCAGCCTGCGGTACGCGATAAGGTCTATTGGTGGTCTCCCTTCGACCAATCGCGGTCCCTCGCGGCAGACCTTGAGCGGCGCGCTGACGGATCGCCAGACACTGGCCGCTGATCACGTGGTCCGTTACCACCGCCGGTCAGAGGTGTGTGGGACCACGTCGCCGGTTTCCAGGAAAAAGGTGAGCAGCCGCTCCTTGAGCGCCGTCAGAACCCCGGCCAGCGCCGGGTCGTCGATGCGGTTGTCCAGCTCGTCCGGGTCGGCACGCAGGTCGTACAGTTCGTCGCTTTCGTACAGCCGCCGCACGTACTTGTAATCCGCCGTGCGGCACATGACGGCTTTGCTGTGCTACTGTTTTACATTTGTCCCCGGCACAAGTTGCAACGACGGTCATGGGCATTCACGCCCGGTAAACCACCGTTCCGCCGACCATCGTCAGGCGGACGTGCCCCTCGGCGTCCAGCAGGGTCACGTCGGCGTCGGCGCCGGGGGCCAGCAGACCCTTGCGCCCGGCCAGGCCCATCGCCTCGGCTGGAGCGGTGGTCGCCATGGGCAGCGCCTGCGGCAGCGTTAGCCCGGCAAAGGCCATGACGTTTCGCAGCGCGGCGTCCATCGTCAGCGTGGAGCCGGCCAGCGTGTCGGGATCGAGGCGCGCCACGCCCGACTCGACGGTGGTCGTCTGCCCGCCCAGGTCATAGACGCCATCCGGCAGGCCCGCCGCCCGCATGGAGTCGGTAATCAAGAGAACGCGCCCCACTCCCTTGGCCCGCACCACCAATCTGATCACCGCCGGGTGCAGGTGAATGCCGTCCGCGATCACCTGAGCGTAGATGCGGTCGTCGGCCAGGGCCGCGCCTGCCGGTCCCGGACGCCGGTGATGCAGCCCTGCCATCCCGTTGAAGGTGTGGGTGGCCTGGCGCAGGCCGATATCCGCCGCGGCCTCGAAACGCTCGTAAGTGGCCCCGGTGTGCCCCGCGGCGAACTCGACCCCCAGCGACACGCCGCGCGCGATCAGTTCCGGGGCGCCCTCCAGCTCCGGCGCGACGGTGATCAGCCGCACCACGCCCGATTCCAGCCAGGGGGTGTATTCCGCCGGGTCGGGGGCGCGCAGGTGATCCGGTGCCTGTGCGCCCTTGTGCGCCACGTTGAGGTACGGTCCTTCCAGGTGCACGCCCAGGTGAGCCGCCCCATCGCCCGGTTGGGGACAGGCCTGCACGTTGGCCACGGCCGCATTGATGGCGGCGGCGGACGCGGTCAGGGTGGTGGGGAAATAGGCGGTCACCCCATGCGCGGCGAAAAAACGCGCCATGCCGTGCAGAGCCTCCGGCGTGGCGTCCATGGTATCGTGGCCGTCCGCACCATGGACGTGCACGTCGATGAAACCCGGCGCGACCCAAAAACCATCGGCCTCGATCACGGTATCGTCCGGACCGATGGCCGGCTGCCCGGCAGCCAGCGCCGTGATTGCCCGATCTTCGATGATCAGTGAATGGTTGGACAGCACCTCTTCGGGCGTGACGAGCGTCCCCCCGGTGATAATTGTGCGCACAGGTCCCCCTTTATCGATAAATAACGTCTCAACAGCGCTCATATTCTAACGCAGGCCGTTTTTTTTGCCTGTTGGGGGCAGGGTGCGGTTTAATAAGCGGCATATCCAGACCAACCGGGAGAGACTCCCATGCCGATCACCATCACCGACGTCATCACCCACGACATCCGCTTCCCCACCTCGCGTCACCTGGACGGCTCCGACGCCATGAACCCCGATCCAGACTACAGCGCCGCCTACGTCATCCTGCAAACAGACGATCCGGACGGCCTGGCCGGGCACGGCCTGACCTTCACCATCGGGCGGGGCAACGAGGTCTGCGTGGCGGCCATCGAAGCGCTGGCCCCGCTGGTCAAGGGCCGGACGCTGGAATCTTTCACGGCAGACATGGCCGGCTTCTGGCGGATGATCACCGGCGACAGCCAACTGCGCTGGATCGGGCCGGAGAAGGGGGCCATCCACCTGGCGACGGCGGCGGTGGTCAACGCGGTATGGGACCTCTACGCCAAGGTCGAAGGTAAACCGCTGTGGAAGCTGCTGGTCGACATGACGCCGGAGGAGTTGGTGGCCTGCGTCGACTTCCGCTACATCACGGACGCCCTCACCCCGGACGAGGCGCTGGCCCTCCTGCGGCGCAATGTGCCCGGCAAGGCCGCCCGCGAGGCCGAAATGCGCGCCGAGGGTTTCCCGGCTTACACCACGTCGGCGGGCTGGCTGGGTTACTCCGACGACAAAATCCGCCGGCTGTGCCGGGAGGCCATCGCCGCCGGCTGGACGCACTTCAAGCTCAAGGTGGGCCAGGATTTAGACGACGACATCCGCCGCCTATCTATCGTGCGGGAAGCGATCGGGCCGGATCGCAAGCTGATGGTGGACGCCAACCAGGTCTGGGATGTGGACGAGGCCATCGCCCACATGCGCCACCTGGCCCGCTTCGATCCGTGGTGGATCGAGGAGCCGACCAGCCCGGACGACGTGCTGGGCCATGCCCGGATCGCGCAGGCGCTGGCCCCCATCGGCGTCGCCACCGGCGAGCACTGCCAGAACCGCGTGATCTTCAAGCAGTTGATGCAGGCGGAAGCCATCCGCTTCTGCCAGATCGATAGCTGCCGCCTGGGCGGGGTCAACGAAGTGCTGGCCGTGCTGCTGCTGGCCGCCAAGTTCGGGGTGCCCGTGTGCCCGCACGCCGGCGGAGTCGGCCTGTGCGAGTACGCGCAGCACCTCTCGCTGGTCGACACCATCTGCATCGGGGCATCATTGGAAGACCGCGTGCTGGAATATGTCGATCACCTGCACGAGCACTTCCTGGACCCGGTGGTGATCCGGAACGGGCGCTACCTGCCGCCGACTCTGCCCGGCTACAGCATCCAGATGAAGCCGGACAGCCTGGCAACCTATGCCTACCCGGACGGCCCGGCCTGGGCCGGCACATAAAGGCGAGGACTCACCATGTGTAGAACCCGACTGGGACTAAACACCTAGTTTTCTCCCAATTCAAACAAGTGTTGGTATTGCCAATCTCGTTCTTTGGCTATGGCAGCATCGGCATCAGAGGAGTTGGTGGCTCTATGGATAGCCTGTAAGGCATAATTGGCAGCACCAAGGGAATGGGTGGGAACATGGGCAGTTGCCACAGCTTGACCTGCGGCACGGGCAGCAGAGCGAGCTGCAGTGTCCTCTCCCACTGCGCGGGCAGCTGCATGAGAGGCAAGTGCAGCCTTACGAATAACTGCCATTTTAAACACTCCTGTATTTATCCATGCCTGGAGTGCTTCTATAGCTTGTCGAGGGCGATGGTCTTCTGGATATTTTTCTTCAAAATGTGGCAGAACACGCTCGACACAATCAATTGCCCAGACGGCTAAAGTTTTATGATCAGTTTTTCTCATAAGCTCTACCATTGACTCGTCTTTGTGTGTAACCGAGAATTTGGATTTTTCCATTTGATTATTCCTGGTAATTAGTTTCTATTAATATTCTAACATAACCAGACTAGTGTCCTGACAACGTACCAATGTCAACACAACCTAATCCTCGACCGTCAACCGCCCGTCGGCCAGGCAGGCCTCAAAATGGGCGATGGTCTGGCGGATACCCTCGACCAGCGGCGTCGCGAAGACATTGGCAGAATGCTGCCGCAGCGCGCGGTCGTCGCAGCCTTCCGGGAAGGGCAGGGGCCGCTCCTCGTGCGTGATCGCCGCGCCGGGCCTGATCTGCCGGATGAGGTCGACCACCTCGGCCACGGCAGCCGGCTCCGTGCCCAGGTTGAAGCCGTGGGCGCCGTCCAGCGGGTGCAGCGCCGCCTCGATAAACTGCAAAGCCGTATCCGAGGCGAAGTGAAACTGCATCCGCCCGCCAAACTTGATGTGGAACGGGCGACCGGCAGCGGCGGCCAGCATGGCCTGCGTCGGATCGCTGGTGAGGCCCTGGTCCCGTCCGACGCCATAGACGGTGTAGGCGCGCAGCGACGTGCTGCTCAGGCCATGATCCTGCCAGTAAACGCCCGCCGCCCCTTCGTTGTCCTGCTTGTAGACGCCATAGAGCGTGCGCGGCGCGAAGAGCGCGTCGTGGGCCAGCAGGCCGGGCGGATATTCGTCCGGCGGGCCGTACACGGCCACCGACGAGGCGTAGGCCAGGTGCTTGAGTCCCGACTGCCGCGCCGCCTCGAAGACATTGATCGTGCCCACCACGTTGACCTGTGCGCCGCGCACCGGGTCGGCCTTGCAGAAGGGCACTTGCAGCGCCGCCAGGTGGACGACGTGCGTCACGCCGTGGGTTTGCATGGCCGCCAGCACCTGCGCGAAATCGGTCAGGTCGCCCGGCACGAAGGTGATGGCCGCCTGCTCCTCCGGGGTGAGCAGCAGGTCCAGGCGGTGGCGGTCGTCGGTGATGTCGAAGCTGATGGCGCGCCGCCCCTGCTTGGCCAGGTGATACAGCGTCCAGGCCCCGATGCAGCCCATCGCGCCCGTCACCAGGACGGTATCCCCCGCCTTGTCGGTCATTGCCCCGTCCCCCGGCCCATGACGTTGGTCAGCCGGCCCAGCGGCCCGACCTCCACCGTGACTTCGTCGCCCGGCTGGAGCCACACTTTCGGCTCCCGGCCCAGGATCACGCCCTGCGGCGTGCCGGTGAGGATGATGTCGCCGGCCTCCAGCGTCATATAACGGCTGGCGTAGCTGATCACCTCCGCGACGGAGAAGATCATGTCGGCGGTGCTGGAATCCTGGCGCAGGTCGCCGTTTAGCCAGCAGCGGACCGGCATGTCCTGCGGATCGCCGGCCTCGTTGGCCGTGAGCAGGTATGGGCCGAGCGGCAGAAACTTGTCCGGCGTTTTACCCAGCAGCCACTGCCCCGTGCGGAACTGAAGATCGCGTGCGCTCAGGTCGTTGCCGTTGCAGTAGCCGAGCACGGATTCCAGCGCCTCGGCCTCGGCGACGTCGCGCGCCCGCTTGCCCAGCACGACGACCAGCTCGGCCTCGTAGTCGCACTGCGCGGCATCGGCGGGGATCGGCACCGTCTCGCCCGGCGCGGCCAGGGCATTGTTAAACTTGGAAAACAGCACGGGCGTCTCCGGCAGGGCCATCCCGGATTCGGCGGCGTGCTGGCGGTAGTTCAGCCCCACGCACAGAATCTTGCCGGGGTTGGGCACGCAGGGTCCGAACTGCAGCGCCGCTTCGTCCAGCAGCCAGGCCGCACCATCCGCCGATTTCAGCGCTTCCGTCACGAAGTCGTCCAGGGCCGGGCGATAGGCCAGTCCCTGCGCGAAGAACCCGTCGGGATCGGTCGGAAAGCCGGTCACGCCCAGCGCCCCGGCGGCGGCCTTCACGTCGACGATGCCCCAGGCCGTTTTCACGCCCAACCGGGAGCAGTCTTCTCCCCTAAATGTCAGTAGTATCATTCTTGTATCCTTTGCGAGCGGTTAGCGAATCAGAGCCGCCCTTACAACGCGGCCCGGATGGCGGCTCGTTTACCCGCCAGGTCAAAAACGGCCTCCTGATTGCCGCGCATCAGCCGAGTCGCCAGTTTGATCGCTGCCGCTTCGTCCAGCAGGCCGTCGGCGATCTCGGCTTGCAGGGCGCGGGTCAGCCAGGCGCGAGCCTGATGCGCGTAAGCCACCGCCGCATACGGCCAGAAGGTATCCCCCCCGAAGGCAAACAGCTTATTGACCGGCACCGAGTGGATCATCCGGCGCACAAAATCGGCGGCGGCGTAGGGATTGATGCTCCAGGACCAGCACATATCTACATACACGTTCGGGAAAAACTTGGCGACCGCGGCCAGTTCGTTCTCGTAGGGGTAACTGATATGCATCAGCACGAAACGTGCCGCCGGGTACTGGTGCAGCAGGTCGTGCAGGTGGGAAGGACGCACCCGGTCCAAGGGCGCATCGCGGGTGGGGCTGTGGCCGGCCAGGTAGCCGGTGTGTATCTTGAAGGGCAGCTCGTGGCGGATGGACAGTTCCACGCCCTGCGCCAGGCACCAGTCCCCCAGGCACAGCCGCTCCGCCGGGGTGAGTTCCTGCCCGCGCAGCTCTTTTTGCAGAGCGTGCTCGGCATCGGCCGGTTCCCGTGCCTGCCAGTACAAAGTGCGCTCGTAGGCGTGCTGCGACTTGACGGCGATGGCGCACGGCCCGTAGCGCTCGAACAGGCCCGCCATCGCCTGCCGCAGCGAAGCCAGGTCCTGCACCTCGACGCCGGTTGTGTCGTGCAGGGCGGCGGCCTCCACCCGACCATTGCTGAACTGCTCCCAGGAGAGATCGTAGAGGAAAAACTCCGGCCCCGAGTCGTCCGGCAGGCAGGCCCACTCAAAATCATCGACCTGCACGTGGTCCAGGTTGGCCACCTCTTTGAGCAGACGCAGGCGTTCGCCCGGCTGGAGAAGCGCGGCAGCCCGGGGCGCGGCGGCCTCGATAGCTGGCAGGGTGATTTCTTCCATGCCGAAGGCGTGTTGGGCGATGTACCGCACGGCCTGCCCGTAGCCCGTGTATTGGCAGTGCTGCCAGGCGTCTTTTACCCCGTCCCAACGGGCTTCCAGGTCCGGGTCGGGTTTCAGGACCAGGCGTTCGACGGCCTCGTAAGGCGCGCCCGCCACGATCAACTCGTTGCCGATGTAATTATCGAACAGCATTTGCAGCACGTCCGGGCCTTCTTCGACGTACTGCTGCTCCTTGTTGAGGTGTTCGTGAGTGTCCATCAGCGGCGTGGCCTGGATGTGTAACGCCAGATCGCTCATTGTGTATGTTCTCCTTTTAACCGGTCTGCCGTCCTAGACGGCCAGGCCGTTGGCGGCGACCACCGTGCCGTACCACTGCCCGCTGGCTTTGAGCGTGCGGGCCAGCGTCTCGTAATCGACGTAAGTGATGCCAAATCGTTTGGTATACCCGTATGCCCACTCGAAGTTATCCAGCAAGGACCACACGAAATACCCGCGCAGCGGCACATCCTCGGCGATGGCGCGATGGCAAGCCGCCAGGTGCCGCCGGATGTAACTCAGCCGCTGAGGATCGTCAACCGTGCCGTCCGGGCCGACGGCGTCGTCGTAGACCGCGCCATTCTCGGTGATGTAGAGGGCCGGCGGGGCATAATCGTCGCGCACCCGCTTGAGCAGCTCGTACAACCCGTCGGGGTAGACGCCCCAGCCCATGGCGGTGACTTCCTCGTCGCGGACCACGGTTTCGATAAAAACGGGGGGATCGCCGCCGTGTTTGACGACCTGCCGTGCGTAGTAGTTGACGCCCAGGAAGTCCAGCGGGGCGCGGATGGCCTCCAGGTCGCCGGGTTGAATCTCCGGCGCGGTCTCGCCCATCATCTCCAGAATGTCCGCCGGGTAGCTGCCCTTGAAGACCGGGTCGGCGAACCAGCGGTTGAGCATCCCGTCCTGGCGCTGGGCGGCGGCGACGTCCTCCGGCGAATCGCTGTCCGGCATGACATGGCTCATGTTCAGCACGATGCCGACTTTAGCTCCGGCCACGTTCTGCCGGATGATGGGCACCGCCTGGCCGTGAGCCAGCAGGACATGGTGCGTGGTTTGTATGGCCAGGGGAAAATCCGTCAGGCCCGGCGCGTGCCGACCCATGCCATACCCGACAAAGGTGAAAACCATCGGCTCGTTATGTGTGACCCAGTTTTTTACACGGTCGCCCAGGTGGCCGGTGACCACGTCCGCGTAGTTGGTGAAGGCTTCAACCATGGTCCGGCTGCCCCAACCGCCCCGATCTTGCAGCGCCTGCGGCAGGTCCCAGTGGTAGAGCGTGATGTACGGCTCGATGTCCTGCGCCAGCAGTTCATCCACCAGGCGGCTGTAAAAATCCAATCCGGCAGGGTTGACCGGACCGTCGCCCGCCGGCAGGATGCGAGGCCAGGCGGTGGAAAAACGATAGGCCTTCAAGTTGAGTGAGGCCATCAGGGCTACGTCTTCCCGATAGCGGTGATAGTGGTCGCAGGCCACGTCGCCGGTATCGCCGTTGACGACCTTGCCCGGCGTACGGGAGAAGGTATCCCAGATTGACGGGCCGCGCCCATCCGCCTCCGCCGCGCCTTCGACCTGGTAGGAGGCCGTCGCCGCGCCCCAGGTAAAGCCATCGGGGAAAGCCAAAAATGGGCCATCGGTGGTCATCGTTTTGTCTCCGTTCTGATACGCGGGTCAGCGGCTGACGCGCCCGGAAGCGTCGCCGCCCATCAACTTCTCGACCTCTTCTACACTGACCAGGTTAAAGTCGCCGAAGATGGTGTGCTTCAGGCAGGAGGCCGCTACTGCAAATTGCAGCGCCTGCCCCCGGTCGTGGTAGGTGCGCAGCCCGTAGATCAGGCCGCCCATGAAGCTGTCGCCGCCGCCCACCCGGTCCACGATGGGCGTGATGTCGTAGGTGGGGGCGGTGTGGATCGCGCCCTCGTGCCACAGGATGGCGCTCCACTTGTTATGGCTGGCCGAGATCGAGCCGCGCAAGGTGATGGCGATCGTCTTCAGGCTGGGGAAACGCTCCGCCAACTGCTCGCATACGTAGCGGTAGGCGTCGGCCTCGACCTTGCCGGCGGTCACGTCGGACTCGGGGGCCTTGATGCCGAACACCTTGTCGGCGTCCTCTTCATTACCGATGGCGACATCGGTATATCCGACCAGCTCCGGCATGACCTCGCCGGGCGTCTTGCCCCACTTCCACAGCTTTTTGCGGTAGTTGAGGTCGCAGGAGACGGTCAGGCCCTTGGCCTGGGCGATCTGCACCGCTTCCAGGACGGCTGCCGCCGCGCCCTGGGAGATGGCCGGCGTGATCCCGGTCCAGTGGAACCAGTCGGCGCCCTCAAAGGCGGCGTCCCAGTCCACCAAACCGGGCCGGATGGTCGCCAGCGCCGACCCGGCCCGGTCGTAGATCACCTTGCTGCCGCGCTGGGCCGCGCCCATCTCCAGGAAATAGATACCCAACCGGTCCCCGCCGCGCACGATGTGCCCCGTGCCGATGCCGAACTGGCGCAGGTAGTAAACGCAGGCGTCGCCCAGGTCGTTGGCCGGCAGGCGCGTCACGAATTCGACATCCTGCCCGTAATTCGCCAGCGAAGCCACCACGTTGCTCTCCCCACCGCCGTAAATCACGTCGAAGCAACGGGCCTGCACGAACCGCTGGAATCCCGGCGGGGACAGGCGCAGCATAATCTCGCCAAAAGCGACAATCTTTCCCATATTATCCCTCTTTATCCCAAATTATCGCAGATTCCCGCATTTATCCCAAACAACCGAACAAATATCCCAAAAGGGACGGGCCGCCGGGCCGCGCCAACCACCTGTTCTACCCCGCGGCGGCAGCCTGTGCGTATTTGGCCGCCCTGGCGGTGACGGCGTCCCAATCCCCGGCGGCAAAAGCGGGCTTATCCAGCAGGGCGCTGCCCACGCCCACCGCGAAGGCGCCGTTGGCCAGCCATTCGGCGGTATTCTCCAGGGTGACGCCGCCGGTCGGGACCAGCTTGAGGTGCGGCAGCGGGGCGCGCACCGCCTTGATGTAAGACGGGCCAAGCGTGCTGGCCGGGAACACCTTGACGGCGTCGGCCCCGGCTTCCCAGGCGTTTTCGATCTCGGTGGGCGTGTAAGCGCCGGGCATGATCGGCACGCCGGCGGCCTTCGCCACCTCGATGACGGTCATCTTGGTGCTGGGCGAGACGATAAACTGGGCGCCGGCCTCGATCACGCGGTAGCAGTCGGCCGGGCTGTTGACCGACCCAGCTCCCACAACGGCGGTGCCCGCGGCGAATTCCGGCAACGCCGCCCTGACCTCGCGGATGGCCTGCGGCGCATCCGGGCTGGTCAGGGTAAACTCTATGGCGACGATGCCGCCGGCGACCAGCGCCCGCGTGAGATCGACCGCCGTTTCCAGGCTGGGCAGGCGGATCACGGCGACCAAGCGTGTCCTGGCGACGATATCGAGTACAGTTTGTTTGTTGTCCATGGTGGGCGCTCCCCCCTTCAACGAGACCGTTTCATTCAAACGCGCCTGAGTATACCGCATCCCAAAGGGAAGATACCCATGAACCGATATTTTCATAACCCTGTCATACCTGGATTTTATCCCGATCCTTCGATCTGCCGGGTGGACGAGGATTACTACCTCGTGACGTCCAGCTTCGAGTTCTTCCCCGGCGTGCCCATCTGGCACAGCCGCGACCTCGTCAACTGGCGGCAGATCGGCCACGTGCTGGATCGCCCCTCCCAACTGAACCTGGACGGCCTGTCCGCGTCTGCCGGCATCTACGCGCCGACCATCCGCTACCACGACGGGGTCTATTACATGATCACCACCCTCGTCGACCGGGGCGAGCGCCAGGACGTCCCCGCCGGCAACTTCATCGTGACGGCCACCGATCCCGCCGGGCCGTGGTCGGACCCCTACTGGCTGGAAGGCGCGCCCGGCATCGATCCCTCGCTGCTGTTTGACGACGACGGCCGCGTCTGGTACACCGGCAACCGCGTCCCGGACGGCCACGACTGGCGGAGCCATATCCGGGAAATCTGGCTGCAGGAGCTGGACCTGACTTCGATGCAGCTCGTCGGCGAGACGTATGGGCTGTGGCGCGGCGCGCTGGTCGACGCCGTTCATGCGGAAGCGCCGCACCTCTACAAAATCGACGGCCTGTACTACCTGATGATCGCCGAGGGCGGCACCGCACACCAGCACGCCGTGACCATCGCCCGCAGCGAAACGGTCACCGGGCCGTACCAGGGCAATCTCCGCAATCCCATCCTGACGCACCGCCACCTGGGCCGCACCTATCCCATCACCAACACCGGTCACGCCGACATCGTGCAGACGCCCAACGGCGAGTGGTGGATGGTGGCGCTGGCTTCCCGGCCATACGGTGGTTACTTCTACAACCTGGGCCGCGAAACCTGGCTGATGCCGGTGATCTGGGAAGACGGCTGGCCGATCGTCAGCCCTGGCACCGGCAAGATTGAGTGGAGCTATCCCGCCCCCCAACTGCCGCAGCATCGCTGGGCAGTGCAGCCGGCCCGCGATCACTTCGTACAGCCGACGCTGCAGCATACCTGGAACTTCCTGCGCACGCCGCGCGAGGACTTCTGGAGCCTGGAGGCCCGGCCCGGCTGGCTGCGGCTGCGGCTGCGCCCGGAGTCGCTGGTCGAGCGGAGCTGCCCCAGTTTCGTCGGACGCCGGCAGCAGCACATCAACTTCCTGGCGGAGACGCGCATGGCCTTCACCCCGCAGGCGTCTCACGAATGCGCGGGCCTGGTCCTGCTGCAAAACGACAACCACCAGTTCCGCTTCACCTGCACGTTGGACGACGAGGGGCAGCCTGTCTTGCAGGTGATCCGGCGGGAAGCAGGGCAGGAGCAAATCCTGGCGCAGGCGGTGGTGAGCGGTCCGGAATACCATCTGAAGGTAGAGGCGATCGGGCAGGACTACAGCTTCTACTACAACGAGCGCGCGCAGTCGCCGCCTGAGTTGGAAGCCTGGCAGCCGCTGGCCGAGCGCGCCGACGGCCGCATCCTGAGTACGCCGGTGGCGGGCGGCTTCACCGGGGCATACATCGGCCTCTACGCCAGCAGCCACGGCCAGCCGAGCGACAATACCGCCGATTTCGACTGGTTCGACTACGAGGGGCTGTAGACGAAGGTCGTCAGTTGACGACGGTCGTCATGGGAACATAACGGCCGGTCGCACGTTATAATGATGGCGTGCGACCGGCTGGCGGTCGCCAGGACAGCTTCAAGGGGGGTGTCTTATGCCGCCGATCATTGACGCTCATCAGCATAACTGGCAGTTGGAGCGCTTCTCCTACGCCTGGATCAAGCCCGAGTCGCCGCTGCACCGCGATTACCTGCCCACCGAAGCCCGCCGCGAGATGGACCTGGCCGGCATCGAAGCCTGCGTGCTGGTCGAGGCGGACAACTCCTTCCAGGAGACGGCCTGGCTGCTGGAGCAGGCAGAGCGGCACGCCCATATCGCCGGCGTGGTCGGCTGGGCGGACGTGCTCGACCCGGCGGCCATCCCCGCCCTGGCCGTTTACGCCGACCATGCCCAGTTTAAGGGCGTGCGGATGGGCTGGTTCGAGCCAAAGGACAACTGGGAAACCATCGCCACCACTATCGGCCTGCTGAACCGGCCCGGCCTGAGCTGCGACCTGCTGCTCAACCCACCAGCGCTGCCCCAGCTGAAGAAGGTCATCGCGCGTAATCCCGGCGTGACCTTCGTGCTCGACCACTTCGCCGGGGCCAAGATCGCGGCGGTCCGCCATACGATGTGGGCGGCGGGCATCCAACCGCTGGCCGAACATCCCAACGTGGTCCTGAAGGTCTCCGGCTACATGACGGCCTACCCGGCCCTCACGCCAGAGGTGCTGGAGGCTTACCTCGGCGTGGCCCTGGAAGCCTTCGGCGCGGACCGGCTGCTGTACGGCAGCGATTGGCCGGTTTCCACCAGCCGGGGGCACAGTTATCGCGACTCGCTGGCGGCCCTGCTGTCCGTGATCGAGACGCTGTCGCCGGGCGAGCAGGCGGCCATCCTGGGCGGTACGGCGACCCGCGTCTACCGGCTGGACGCGGGCGCAGGCGCGGGTTATTCGGGGCAGGTTCCGGGCGGCTGAAACCCCGGGTCTGCCGTGCGCGCTGTTGAAGGGGGAGCTTCTGATATGCGTATTCTCACCATCGACATCGACAGCCTGCGGCCCGATCACCTGGGCTGCTACGGCTACCACCGGGCGACCAGCCCCAACATCGACCGGCTGGCGGCGGAGGGCATCCGCTTCGAGAACACTTACGCCTCGGATACCCCCTGCCTGCCCTCGCGCACGGCGCTGTGGAGCGGGCGGCACGGCTTCCGCACCGGCGTGATCAACCACGGAGGCGCCGCCGCGCAGCCGTTCGTGGAAGGGGCCGGGCGCGGCTTCCGCGACGATTTCGACGGCACCGGCTGGATGCGCGCCCTGCGCCAGGCCGGCTACCACACGGTCACCGTCAGCCCCTTTGGGGAGCGCCATGCCGCCTGGCACTGGTACGCCGGCTACAACGAAATATACAATCCCGGCCAGGGCGGCAACGAACGCGCCGACGAGGTCGCGCCCATCGCCCTGGACTGGCTGGACCGCCGCGGGGCAGCCGATAACTGGTTCCTGCACGTCAACTTCTGGGACCCGCACACCCCCTACCGCACCCCGGCGGAGGCCGGCGATCCCTTCGCCGAGGAACCGCTGCCTGATTGGCTCAACGAGAACATCCGGCTGGCTGCCATGCGCAATCACAGCGGGATGCGCTGCGCCCAGGAACTCAACGGCTGGGGCGGGGAGGACGCTCACCTGCGCTATCCGCGCGTGCCGGAAACACTCGACTCGATGGACGGCGTGCGCCAGATGATCGACGGCTACGATACCGGCATCCGCTACAGCGACTATTACGTCGGCCAACTGGTGGACAAACTGGCGGCGCTGGGCGTGCTGGACGATACGGCCATTTTCGTCAGCGCCGATCACGGCGAAAACCAGGGCGAACTCAAGGTCTGGGGCGACCATCAACTGGCCGATCAGATCACCTGCCGCGTGCCGCTGATCGTGCGCTGGCCCGGCAAGATCGACAGCCCGCGTATCGATTCCGCCCTGCACTATCACTTCGACTGGGCGGCCACCCTGATCGAACTGGCCGGGGGCGAGGTCCCCGCCAACTGGGACGGGCAGTCGTTCGCGGCGGCCTTCCAGGGGGAAGACGAGGCCGGACGCGAATACCTGGTGCTCAGCCACAGCACGCACACCTGCCAGCGCGCCGTGCGCTGGGACGACTACCTCTGCATCCGCACCTACCACGACGGCTACAAGCTCCTGCCGGACGTGATGCTGTTCCACCTGGCGGAAGACCCGCACGAGCAGCATAACCTGGCCGAAGCGCGTCCCGATTTAGTCGACAAGGCGATGGGTTACCTGGCGGACTGGCAGCACCACATGATGGTCAGCAGCGGCTCGGACGTCGACCCGATGATGACCGTGCTGCGGGAGGGGCGGCCCTTCCATGCCCAGGTCGACCTGCCGGCCTACCTGGAGCGGCTGCGCGCTTCCGGGCGGGAGCACGTGGCGGACGCCCTGGCGGCCAAATATCCCGGCGACCTGTAGGGGTCAGGCGGTGCCTGACCCAGCGGTGCCTGACCCAGCGGTGCCTGACCCAAGCGAAATCTGCCCACCCGCCGCGCCGACCGCCGCCAGCCACACTTCGCGCACGCTGACGCCGTGATCGGCGGCCAGGGCGGCGCAGTCGTCGTGCTCCGGCGAGAACTTGCGGGTCCCGTTGTCCAGGGCGGCGACCTTGACGCGCACCTCGCCAAACGGCGTCTGCACGGCCGTCATCTGGCGGGCTAAGGCCCAACGCGTCACCGTCGACTGGCGGATGCCCAGCGTGGTCGTCTGCCGGAAGAGCAGCGCCCGCAGGTCGGCGGCAGCGTTGGGGCGGCACAATACCTCGACCACCACCGCCGGGCGGCCCTTCTTCATGTGAGTGGGGGTCAGCCAGACGTCGAGCGCGCCCGCCGCCAGCGCTGCTTCCACCAGCGGCCCGTACCATTCCGGCACCATGTCGTCCAGGTTGCAGGCCAATACGATCAGCGTTTCTGATTGGGCTGCGCCGGCGGCTTCTGCCTGCCCGATGACCAGCCGCAGCACGTTGGGACGGTCCGGCCAGTCCTTGCGCCCGGCCCCGTAACCGACGCGGGTCACAGTCATAGACGGCATCAGGCCGAATTCATCGGCCAACCCGGCCACCAGGGCCGCACCGGTCGGCGTGACCGTCTCGCCGGCCACGTCCACGCCGACCACCGGCACGCCTTCCAGCAGCGCGGCCACCGCCGGGGGCGGCACGGGATACACGCCGTGCTGAATCTTGATCGTGCCGTGGGACCAGGGCAGCGGCGAAGCGACCACCCGGCCCACGCCCAGCGCCTCCAACCCGGCGATCACGCCCACGATATCGACCAGCGTATCGACCGCGCCCACCTCGTGGAAGTGCACCTCGTCCAGCGGGATGCCGTGCACGCGCGCCTCGACCGCGGCCAGGACCTCGATCACGCCCACCGCCCGCCCCCGGACCGACTCCGGCAGCCCTGCCGCGTCGATGTGGCGGATCAGGTCGGCAGGATGGCGCAGCGGCTGCGCCTCCGGGGCGATCACCTCGACATGGGTGCCGGCCAGCCCGTGTTTGACCAAACGAGCCGCCTCGACCGTCACCGCGCCCAGCCCCAGCCGGTCGACCACGACCTGCAATTCGGCCAGCGGCCAGCCGGAGTCGAGCAGCGCGCCGAGCAGCATATCGCCACTGGCCCCGGCGAAACAATCCAGATAAGCGATGGTCGTCATGGTGAAGTTCCCTTCCCGGTGAATCAGACGGGCGGAGCATCCGCTGCCCCGCCCGGTGGATGTTGTCGCTTGTATGGTTCAGCTCAGTGCGCGCTTATGCAAGCATAAGGCCCAGAGATGGGTCCGCGGTGAGCACGGCGGCCAGATCGTCGGGCAGGCCCAGGCCACCGACGGCCACGTCAACGGCCTCCGGGCGGCCCCCGTAGAGCAGGTCATAGGCCACATTGATGTGCGAAAGCGCCTCCAGCGCGGCCATGCCGGGCATCCCGCCGAAGGTGGGCAGTTGTTCCAGCCGGTTGGCGGCCTCTTCGCCCCAGGTCACCCGCACGAACCACCAGTTCAGGCTGTGCGACTGGTCCGGGTAGGGGTCTTCCGCCAGGACCGCCGCCGGAGTCTGGTCCCGCGCCCACAAGAGAGTCAGCAGCGCGACCTGATCGTGGCTCACCACGTCCTGCGAAGCCACAATCAGCGGTTGATCGAGGGCCAGGTGGTAGCCGGAGTCGGGGCCGTAGGTGGTCAGGGCCTGGTCGACCAGGGTCAGGGTCAGGCGCTGCTTGTCCGCCAACTGCGGGATGGCGTTCACCTCGGCGATCTTCTGGTGGAAGGTGGCGGCGTCGCGGTGCAGGACCATGCGGCTGGTGTCGCTGATATAGCCGACGGCGTTCTTCAGGCCCAGCGAAGCGCCGGCCAGCACGTGTTTGCCCAGGCGCGGCAGGTTGACCACGTGATCGACTTCATCCAGGATGGCGGCCACCTGCAAATCAGCGCCCCAGTAGGTATTGGGATCGGCCACGCCGCGGATGTAAGCCTCGGCATAGGGCACTTCCTCGAAGCAGTGCACGGTCGCCCCGGCGGTTTCCGCGGCCTCTAGCAGGCCGGTCTCGCGCATGTTCTCGCGGGTGGAGCCGATGGTCTCGTCCGGCAGGTGACGCACGAACATCGCGCCGCTCATATCACCCACGTAAACGGTGCCGGCCCCGGCTTCCTGCAAGAGCTGCACCACGCCTTCCAGCACGGCGGGAGAAGTCACCGAAGGGGCGGGCAGGTTGGAATTGCAGGCGACCTTGACGAACACCGAATCGCCCGGCTGGAGCCAGCTCAGGTCGGTGGTGCCCAGCACGGCGCTGCGCACGGCTTCGGTGGTGGTCGTCTGTGCGGGGTCGAAGGTGTGCAGCAGGACGCGGGTGCGGTACGCCTCAAGCTGGCGGGGCGAAACCACGCCGCCCGCCGGCCAGGACGCGTTTACGCCGGCCAGCAGGGCCAGCAGGCTGCTCCCGCTCAGGCCGAGGAAGTGACGACGGGACAGGGAATCGGAGCGCCGGGTCATGGGTCGAGCCTCCACTTCAGCCAGGGATGATCGCGCCGGATTGATGGCCTGGAGTATAACACAAGTCCGGCCCGCGCCGTTACACGAGCGGCGTAGCGCGGGCGTCAGGCGGGCGTCAGGTGGTGGCCGGGCGCACCCGGACATCGCCGAAAGCCGTGCTGCCGTCCTCGCTCAGCAGCGCGATGGCCCCGCCGGTCAGCGGGCGGTCGTCGTCCGTCACCTGGAGGACCTGCTGCCGGTCGATCCAGGCCGTGATCGTCGTCCCGCGGGCGGAGAGGTGCATGTCGTAAACGGTGTCCATCGTCCAGGGGAAGTCCGTCTCGGCCAGCACCGTCTCGCCATCCAGGACTTTGACCAGCCGCAGTTTATCCCCCCAGTAGAGCAGCAGCGCGTAATAGCGGCGCATCCCCTGGACGCGCACGCCGATCCCGCCTGCCGCCGCCAGGGTGATGCTGACCGGTACGCTGACGCGGAGATCGGTCCATTCCCGTGTGCCCTGCGAAACCAGGCCGCGGCCTTCGTTCTGGATCACGCGGTAGGGGGCCTGCGCGCCGGTGTAAAAGTGATCGGCGCCGCTGACCCAGGCCCGCCGCCACAGGTCGCCGTCGGCCCCCCGCGTTTTCCCCGGCGAGACGAGCAGCACATCCGGCGAACCATGCCAGGCCAGGGTGTCCAGGTAGACGGTGCCGCTCATGGCCTGCGCCGCGCTGAGGACCAACCCGATCTGGGCGACGGGCGCGCCCCCGGTATCTGGCACGCGCCAGGCCAAGACGTGCGATCCGCCCGGCGGCAGGCTGGTCGTCGGGCCGGGCAGGGTTTCCAGGGCATTGGTCCGGTCGTAGGTCCGGAGGTACAGGCCGCAGGTGACCGGGGCCGGGTTGGCCGGGTCGGCGCTGATCCGGGCGCGCACCGTCTGGCCAGGGTACAGCGTCGGCGAGGCGAGCAGGCCGTAGCCGGGCATCGCCCTGGCCTCCGGCGGGATGAAGGTGGCGGTGCTGATCCGGGCGGCCAACCCCGGCGCGAGGTGATCGAAACGCACGGCCAGCGAGCGTGTACCGGACTCGCTGTGGCCGGCCACGTTGACCAGCGTCGGGACCACCGCCCCCGGATCGCCGGCTTCCGCCTGGAAGCCCTGCACCGCGCCCGGCAGCTCGAAGTGGAAGCGCGCGCCATCCTTGGGCCTCAGCGGCGGCAAACCGGCCAGCGCCCGCCCGACGTTGGCGACGTGGTAGGCTTCAGTAGCGGCGTCGGTGATAGCCCGGCCGCCGTCGGCGGTGGGCAGGTACAGGCGATCCGCGACCGGCCCGCGCCAGTCCGGCCCGGCGTCCAGGCCGGCCAGGCCGTTTTTGATGCCCAGCAAACAGCCGACATTACCCGCGTTGCAGTCGGTATCCCAGCCGGCAGTATTGACGATCATCTGCGTGCGCTGGAAGTCGTCGTCGCCGTAGAGCAGGCTGAGGATGATCAGGCCGTGGTTGGGCACCACATGGCAGTTGCCGCCGTACTTATCGTAGCCGTAAAAGGCGGCCAACTGCTCGCGCGCCTTGCGCCAGTCCGGCTCCTGGGCGTGCCATTCGCGGATATCGCCGATCAGGCGGGCGATGACCGAATCGGCGGGGATGACGGACAGCCCCACCTCGATCAAACGGTTGATGTCCGGCTCCACGAAAGCCGCCGATTCCATGGCAGCGATCACCTGCGCCCCGTAAATCGCCTCGCCGTCGTAGCTGACGCTGGCCGCGCGCCGCGCCAGGTCCGCCGCCCGCTCAGGATCGCCGGGCGCGACCATCGCCCACCCGTCGACGAATATCTGCGCCCCGATCTGCTCGGCGACGATAGGACCATTGACCGCTGTCGAGCCGCTGTGAGGAGCCGCCATCCCACCCTTGAGGTTGAGGAAAGCGGTGTGCGCGGTGGAATGGCCGCGCCCGCCCCACCACAGAATGGCCCGGTTTTCGATGATGTAGTTCAGCCAGGTCTGTCCGATCTGGGCGGGGGTGAGATCGGGCGTGTGATCGTAGTCCGGCAGGGCGCGCAAAAAGGTGAAGGTGCCGCTGATATCGTCGTCGGTGACAACCAGGGGCAGGCCGAGCCGCTCATGCACGTAGGTCCAGATTTCGCCCAGGTTAATCATGATGCGCTCGTAGGACCAGCCCTCGAAGGGACGGCCCAGGTACACGCCGATGATCTTGCCCAGCACACCGGCATAGACGCGCTCCAGGTAATCGTCGGGCAGAGGCATCGCGCCCTCTCCTTCCAACCAACCGCCGAGATGAGTCGTCGCAGTACACCCGTCAGCGCCGGTCTTTCCCGGCCTATCGTGGCGGAGGGCGAGCGCCCTCCTTAAAACCAACCGCCTGGACGAACAACTGCTGAGGTGATACTGTAGGATTTGCTCCCCCCAAAGACTATCATGCCAGGGGCTACCTGCGCCAGGCGGCCCGTCGGAACTATGGTAAAATAGAACGCAGGTTCTTACCCGGCTTGCCCGAAGCTGAGGATGCGCTACAATCACTGGTTCGGGGTGATTATAGCCTACCGGCGCCCGTTTTTGGGCATTTAGGAGGGTTTCCGGTAATCCGGTCTTGCCAGTCGTTATAAATCGCTTTACACTTTCCTCAGTTTCGTTTTGATCTCATCCTGGTAAATCCCTTATCGTTCTTGATGGAGACAAGCTGTATGGGTATCGATAGCGTGAATCAACTGCTGGACGCGCTGCTAAAGGCGACCACGTCGGACCAGGTCAACCATATCCTGGCCGAGCTGGGCGACGGCCCCGACGTCGACGTAGATGAGCCGTTCGGGGCGCTGGGCTGCCAGTGGCACTTCTTTGACGACAACTCGTCGAACATGTCGACGATCAATCTCGGCTCCAAGCCGGGCCACAGCCTGACCGAGCGGGTCACCAACGCTATCGATGCCGTCTTCGAGCGCGAGATGCTGCTGCAGGGCAACCCGGCCCACCCGCCGGGGTCACCGCTGGAAGCGGCCGATGCCTGGTTTGACCGCCCCTGGTCCACGGCCGGGGATGGGCTGTTTAATATGGACCCGGCGCAGATCGACGCCTACTCCCGCTGGGTGCAGATCGTCATGCTGCCCGGCGAGGACATCGCCAAGCCCACGGTCGACGTGGTCGACCAGGGCATTGGCATGGAACCGGACGAGTTCACCAGCACCATCCTGAGCTTCCACCGCGGCAACAAGATCAATAAGCTGTACCTGGCCGGCGCCTTCGGGCAGGGTGGATCGGCCACCATCGCCTTCAGCGACTACACGCTGATTTTGTCGCGCCATCTGCACGGGGGCAACACGGTCGGCTTCACGCTGGTCAAGCAGATGGACCTGGACGAGATTTACAAGGAAAACGCCTACGTCTTCCTGGCCGTGCCGAAACCGGACGGCACCCTGACCGTGCCCGGCAGCGAGGTCGAAGGCCCGATCGAAGCCTACCCCGGCGTGAAATCGACCTCGTCCCACAAGCCCCAGGCCTTCACCCACGGCACGATCGTCCGTCACTACGGGTACCAGGCGCGGAGCATGGAGAATCCACTGTCCTCCAGCCCTGGCAACATGTACCACCTGATGAACTACATGCTCTTCGACCCCGTGCTGCCCTTCCGGGTGGTGGACCTGCGTCAGCCGGGCCATTACCGGAGCCGGGTCGTCATCGGGTCGCGCAACCGGCTGTTGGCCGACGGTGGGTTTGCCGACGTGCGCCATCACCAGCCGCGCTTCTGGCTGCGCCCCACGGAAGACTCCGAGCAAACGCTGGGCGTGGAATACTGGGTGGTGTTCTCCTCCCATAACAAACCGAGCCAGAACGGCAACAAGCCCACCCAGCGCGTCCGCCCGCACGACCTGTTCCTGGACCCGGCGCACCCGATCATCGGCACGCTCAACGGCCAGAACCACGGCGAGCTGACGCCGCGCATCATCCGCGAGGCCAGGCTGCCGCAGGTGGCCAAACACATCATCGTGCACCTGGACCTGACCGTCGTCAGCAAGCGCACGCGCAGCCAGCTTTTATCCTCCACGCGCGAGGGCTTTAAGGAAGGCGAGGTCTTCGACGAGGTGGTGCGCATCTTGCAGGACCACCTCCGCGACGACGAGCACCTGCACGAGATCGAGGCCGAGCTGGAGGAATCGCTGCTGGAGCGCGAATCGACGGCGACCACCAAAGAAGTCCGCAACCGCATCACGCGCCTGCTGCGTGAGTTTAAGATCGACTTCCGGCATGTGGGTGACTTCCCCGGCATGGAGCTGGACGGAACCGGGAACCCCATCCCCCGCACCCGGAAGCCGCCGACGCGCCGCCAACCGCTGGACACGCTGCCCTATCCCGACGTGACTCGCCTGGAGATCGTCAGCCCGCAGAAAGTGCTGCGCATCCACCAGGGCGACAGCCGTTTCGTCAAGGTGGAGACCAACGCCGACCGCACCTACGACAAGATCGGCGCGATAAAAATCCGGACCATCCCCGATCACCTGGACGACGTCTCCAAGGGGCCGCTGATCGGGGGGCGCATCAACTGGCGGCTGCGCCCGCGCAAGGAATCCAAGCCCGGCGACATTGGCCGGGTGCTGGTCTCGCTGACCCTGCCCAACGGCGAGCAGATCGTGGAGCGCATGCCCTACGAAATCCTGCCGCCGCGCGAGGAAAAGATCAAAACGCCGCGTGGGTACGTGCCCTACTTCGACGTGCAGGGCCTGGACCCCTTCGACAACCCGGACCAGTTCTTCCGCGTGTGGGATTACCTGGACCCGGAAGAAGACGACATCACCCAGGTGGCCTACAAGGTGATCGAAACACGGGCCGGTCTGATCGTGTATTATTCGAAGGCGTTCGGCATCTACCGCAGCTGGCTGCAGTCGATCCTGGAGCGGCAACCGAGCCTGGTGCAGCAGTTCACCCAGAACTACGAGATCTGGATCGGCTACTACGCCATCTCGCAGTGGCAGCAGCGTAAGCTGGATAACGGCCTGCCGGACTTCAACCTGGAGGAGGAATTACTGGAGCGCATGCAGGACCGCGACGGCGCCATCGTGGCCGAGATGCAGGTCAAGCAAGCGCTGGAAGTGGCCGACCTGCAGCGCAAGTTCGCCAACCTGACGTAGGCGCGGGGTGGCGCTGTTTTCGTGGTGAGTTTTGAAGCCGGGCAAGTGCGCCTGGCTTTTTTGTCTATCCAACAATCAGGAACCTCCTTATGAAAACCGGATTTCGTTCCCGAATAGTATTGGTCGTTTGCTTCCTGCTGCTGGCCGGGCTGATCCCCGCCGCGGCGCAGGACGGCGCGGCCCAGGACGGCGTAGTGACCATCACCATCCTCAACACCGCCGACGAACACGGCTGGCTGCAACCCTTCACGCCCTTCGGCGCGCAGGACGTGCAGGGCGGCGCGGCCAATGTCGCCGGCTGGTGGGCCGAGATCGAAGCCATCGACCCGGACCACACGCTGATCCTCAGCAGCGGCGACAACTGGACCGGCCCCTCCATCTCAACGTGGTTCCAGGGCGAGCCGGTGGTGGAAGTCTTCAACCTGATGGGCTACGACGCCACCGTCATCGGCAACCACGAATTCGACTTCGGACGGGAGGTGCTGGACGCACGCATCGCCGCCTCCGATTTCGCCTACCTGGGGGCCAACATCCGCGACGCCGAGAGCGGCGACCTGGCCGCCTTCGTCCAGCCGTATATCATCCAGGAGGTGGCCGGCGTGGAGATCGGCATCATCGGCCTGACCACCACCGACACGCCCCAGACCACCCACCCAATCAACATCGGCGACCTGGCCTTCGTGGACTACGCGGAAACGCTGGAAACCTACGTGCCGGCGATGCGCGAGGCCGGGGCGGACGTGATCGTGGTGCTGGCCCACGTCTGCGTGGACGAGCTGAGCACCCTGGCCCGCCGGGACGGCAGCCTGGTCGATGCCATGTTCGGCGGGCACTGCCACGCCTACACGGCGGCCATGGTCGACGGCGTATCGATCATGGACAGCGGCTGGGCCTGGCGCAGCTACGCCCGCCTGGACATCAGCTACGACCCGGCGGCGGAGGCCATCATCGACATGGAACAGGCACTGGTCGAAGTCGCCTACCAGGGCGAGAACCCCGTCACGCCGGACCCCGACGTGCAGGCCATCGTCGATGGCTGGCAGGCGCAGGCGGACGAGGCGCTGGCCCAGGAGATCGGTTACAGCGCGGAGGGCCTGGCCCGCCAGAGTCCCGAGATGGTCAACTGGGTGACCGACGCCTGGTTGTGGGCCTACCCGACCGCCGAAGTGGCCGTGACCAACCTGGGCGGCTTCCGGCAGGAAATCCCGGCAGGGCCGATCACGCTGTCCGATATCGTCGGCGTGCTGCCCTTCGAAAACCGCCTGTACGAGGTGGCAATCACCGGGGCCGAACTGGCGGCCAACCTGGCCTGCTGCGGCGGCGCGGTGAGCGGCATCACTTACCGGCGGAGCGGCGGCGGCGTGGCCATCACCTTCACCGAGGGGCGCGCCTTCGACCCGGACGCGACTTACCGCGTGCTGATCAGCGACTTCATGTACTTCGGCGGGGACGGCTACCTGTTCGGGGCGCAGGACCCGGACGGCTACGACACCGGCATCCAGTGGCGGCAGCCGGCCATCGACTGGCTGCTGGCGAACGAGACCACGCCCGACGACCCGCTGGAAAACTACCTGGACTTCCTGCCGCGCTTGCCGTGAGGAACCTGTCCCGCCGCGCATCAGAAGAATCGTGAGAGTGGCTCGCCGTACCTCGCCCCGGCGATAAACGGTATACTAGGGCCGCCTGCTTCCAGACCAAAAGCGACCGGCAAGGACGAGTGTTTATGCCCGTTTCATCCGACAACCAACACCAGCACCGCCTGATCCTGATGCCCTCCGGACGGCAGGGTGACGTGCCCCACGGCACCACCATCCTCAAAGCCGCGCAGAGCCTGGGCGTGGCGATCGAGTCGATCTGCGGCGGGCGGCAGACGTGCGGCAAGTGCCTGGTGGCGCTGGAACGCGGGCAGTTCCCCAAACACGGCATCAC
>DAOUEM010000496.1:0-6856 GCA_034430555.1 Anaerolineae bacterium
CCGGGCTGAACAACTGGCTCTTGCCCAGCAAGCTGCCGACGAGTTTCTGGATTACTATCACCATCGGCGGCCTCATCTTTCGCTTGATATGATGACGCCTGCTCAATTCGCTGAGTCGCATTTGCCTTGAGAGATTACGATGGGTAGCGATTGCACCCGACTGACTCTACAATCAGCCCAAACCTTTTCCACCGGCGCCGCCATCCCGCCAGCAAACCACCATGACAGGCCAGATCAGGGAATCTGAACCGAAATGAGCGAACAATCCCTCCAACAGGATGAACGAATCCCGCTGTATATCCGCGCCGCCGAGCAGATCAGGCAGGGCGACTATAACGTCGAGGTGCCCGTCACCCCGGACGACGACCTGGGCCTGCTGGGTCAAGCGCTGCAAGAGCTGGCCCAGACCCTGGAGCGCCATTACCGCAGCCTCCGCAAGCTGGACCAGATCACGACCCACATCAACGCCGGCCTGCTGCTGGACGAAATCCTGGAGATCGTCTACCGCGACTTCCGCGAGATCATCCCCTACAACCGCATCGGCTTCTCGCTGATGACGGACGACGGCCAGGCCGTCCGCGCGCGCTGGGCCAAAACAGACCAGCCGGAACTCAAGCTCACCGTCGGCTACGAGCAGCCGCTGGCGGGCAGCAGCCTGGAACAAATCCTGAAAACCGGGTGCCCGCGTATCATCAACGACCTGGAAGCTTACCTGGCCCAGAAGCCGACCTCCGAATCGACGCGCCTGATCATGGAGGAGGGCATCCGCGCCTCGCTGACCTGCCCGCTGATCGCCAACGGCGTGCCGGTGGGCTTCATGTTTTTTTCCAGCACAGCGCCCAACACCTACGCTGACGTTCATGTGGACAGTTTCATGCGCATCGCCCAGCAGTTGTCCGTGATCGTGGGCAAAGGGCGGCTCGTCTCCGAACTGGCGGAGCAAAAAGCCGCCATCGAGCAGCAGAACCAGGAGCTGCGCCGGCTGAGCGAGCAGAAAAACGCCCTGCTCGGCATGGCGGCCCACGACCTGCGCAACCCGATCTCCTATATCCAGATGACCACCGACTTCCTGCTGGACCCCGCCATCGGCCTGTCCGACGAGGACCGGCGGAACATCCTGGCCGACCTGCGCCACCAGGCGGAGCACATGTCCGGGCTGCTCAACGACCTGCTCGACGTGACGCAGATCGAATCCGGCAAACTGGAATTGAACCCGCAGCCCGTCGCCCTGGACGTCTTCCTGCAAGAAGCCGTCCGCCGCCAGAACCGCCTGAGCGCCCTCAAAGGCACCACCGTGGAATTCGAGGCAGCGCCAGCCGGCCTGGCCCAGGCGGACCCGGTGCGCCTGCGCCAGGTGATCGACAACCTGCTCTCCAACGCGGTTAAATATTCGCCGGCCGGCAGCACGGTGCGGGTCATCCTGGCCAGGCTGGATGGCACCTGGCGCGTCGACGTGGCCGACGAAGGAGCGGGCATCACGGCGGAAGATCGCTCGCGGCTGTTCACGGCCTTCGCGCGGCTGTCGGCGCGGCCCACCGGCGGCGAATCCAGCACGGGCCTCGGACTGGCCATCACGCGCCGCATCGTGGAAGCCCACGGCGGCCAGATCGGGGTTGCCTCGGAGCCAGGCCGCGGGGCTACCTTCTGGTTCACGCTGCCCGCGGTATAAACCCTGCCGGCACGGAACCCGGCGCCCCGGCCAACCCGCCCCTGGAGCCGGGCCGCGATCAGGGTATAATCCCCGGTTATGACCGACCCAATCCGCATCACCCAGCGCGCGCGACCGGTCCGGGTGCCGGAAGCGCCGTACCGCAACCTGATCCTGGCCGGCGAGATGGGCGTCGGCAAACGCGCCCTGGTGGAAGCCATTGCCGCGCACTTCAACGCCCCGCTGCGCGACATCGACGCCGAGGTCGAAGCCGAAGCCGGCATGCCGCCCCTGGAAGTGCGCGCCCTCTTCGGCGAGGCCCGCCTGACCAACCTGGAAACCGAGTGCTGCCGGGAACTGGCCTTGCAGCGCGGGGCGGTGGTCTCCGTCAGCGCGAGCACCATGCTTAACGAGGCCAACCGCCGCCGTTTGCAGGAAACCGGCGTGGTGCTGGTGCTGACCATCGCCCTCAACGAGGCGCTGCGCCGCCTGCACGCCGAGCGCGGCGCCGCCTTCCGCGATCTGCGCCACCGGGGGACGGAAATGGCCCGCCTCAAACGGGAATGGCAGGTGCGCGCCCTGCCCGGCTTCGCCCAGCTGGATACGACGCGGCTGACCTTCGACGAGGTGGCGGCGCAGGTGATCGCCTACTGGCAGAGCACGCCGGAGATTTAAGCGGGAAAAACGGGCGGCGGGTTGTTGGTCTGAGGCACGGACTCGGTGTAGACTTGACCCAAAAGCGTAAATTTCTGGCAGCGGCGCGCGTTGTGTGCGCCCATGGTGGCCCGTCGTTTTCAAACAAAAGAGAGATGATTCATGCCCAAGCTTAACATCAGTCTGGCCCAGATGACGATCACGACCGGCGGCCAGCGCCGCAATGTCGAAGTGATGCAGGCCATGGCAGAGGAAGCCGCCCGGCGCGGCTCCCAGTTGATCCTGCTGCCGGAGATGTGGTCGACCGGCTTCGCCTTCGACCAGTTGGAGGAACTGGCCAGCCCGCTCAATGGCGGCGCTTTCGCCCAGGTCTCCACCACGGCCAAACAGCACAAAATCTGCATCACCGGTTCCATGCCGGAAAAACGCGGCGGGGGCATCAACAACTCGGCGGCCTTCTTCGCGCCCAACGGGCAGGTGCAGGGCGTCTACCGCAAGATTCACCTCTTCGGCCTGATGAACGAAGACCGCCACCTCAAGCCCGGCCAATCGCCGCTCAACCTGGAGCTGCCCTGGGGCAAGACGGGCATCGCCATCTGCTACGACCTGCGCTTCCCGGAGATGTTCCGCCGCTACGGGGTGGAAGGGGCCAAGCTGGTGCTGCTGCCCGCCGCCTGGCCGAAGCAACGCATCGAGCACTGGCAGACGCTGATCAAGGCGCGCGCCATCGAAAACCAGTACTTCATGGTGGCCTGCAACTGCGTCGGCGAAGGGCCGACAGTGGGCGGTCAGCCAACGGTTTACGGCGGCCATTCGATGGTGGTCGACCCGTGGGGCGAGGTCGTGCTGGACGCGGGCACCATGCCCGGCCTGTACACGGTCGAGATCGAGCTGGACCAGGTGGACGAGGCGCGGCGGCAGATGCCGGTCTTCGAGGACCGCAAGCCGCAGTACTACGGCCTGGACGACATCATGTCCCAACTGGATTTGTAGGGCCGGGCTGAGAACACGCCATACCTACTACCATCGAGGCCCCCATGGAGACCATCCTCAGCGACGCCCCCAAAGTGATCAGCCTGTTCGGGCTGGCCTTCTTTTACTTCTGGCCGGCCATGCCCGCCGGGCTGGCGATGGGCCTCAGCCCGCTGCTGGTGGTGCTCACCGCCACCCTGAGTTACGTCTCCGGCGCGGCCCTGATGCTGATCTTCGGCGAGCGGGTCCGCAACTGGATCGTGCGGCGGCTGCGGCGCGTTCGGACGCCCGACCCGGACTCGCCGGGCCGGCTGCGGCAACTGTGGGATCGCTTCGGCGTGGTGGGGCTGGGCCTGCTGGCCCCGATGACGGTCGGCGCGCAAACCGGCGCGCTGTTGGGGCTGGCGCTCAAAGCCCGCCCGCGGGTCGTGCTGCTGTGGATGGCGGTCGGCGCGCTGGGCTGGGCGGTGCTGATCCTGCTGGCGGCGCTGCTGGGGCTGGCCGGGCTGGAAGCAGCGGGCTGATCTCCGGCAGGTGGGATCAAAAAAGGACGGCAGCAGCCGTCCCCACTCGTCGAGGGTCAATCCCGCGGTTACATCTGAAAACGGTCGCTGAACTCGAAGACGCGGCGGTTGTAGTTGGTCACGAAACTCAACAACCGCTCCTCGATCTCCTGGAAGGCGTCGCTGTCCAGGGCCTCCTGGATGGTGGCCAGGTCTTCCGCCACGAACTCCGACTGGCGGCCAGGGTAATCGCCATAAGCCGTATACCAGGCCCGCAGCAGGTACAGGCCCAAACCCTGCATGGCCGGCACAAACTCGGACAGCGCAAACCGATAATAGGCCTCTTCGTGTTCACGCTCGATGTCGTAAGTAAAAATCAGGTTGTAACGGGGCGTGATCATGCTGGGCATAATGGCCGATCCCTTCCTCGTGTTGATGTCGTGCGTACCAGTAATCCTCATTGTACCCTGACTCTACCATGCCCCTCGCCTGTGGGGCAACAGCCTCCAGCCACTCTTACAATCATCTAACGCAGCGGGTCCGATCCTCAGGCGCGCCACAGCCCGGCGATGGTCGTGCCGCACTGCGGGCAGGCGCCGCCGGTCGTCGTCAGACGCTCTTCCAGCACGCGGAAGCCGTAGCGCCGGATCACGGTCGTGCCGCAGGAGGGGCAGTGGGTATGCTCCCAGTCGCCGGTCGCGCCGGGCACGTTGCCGGCGTACACGTAGCGCAGCCCGGCCTCGCTGCCGATCTCGGCGGCCCGGATCAGCGTATCGATCGTGGTGCGGGGCGGCTCCAGCATCTTGTAGTCGGGGTGGAAGGCGGTCACGTGCCAGGGGATATCCGGCGAGACCCCGGCCAGGAAGCGCGCCGCGTCCCACAGCTCCTCGCTGCTGTCGTTAAAGCCGGGCACGACCAGCGTCACCACCTCCAGCCACAGGCCCAGGTCGTGGACACGCTGGATGGTATCCAGGATGTGCTGCAGCACCGCGCCCAGCTTGCGGTACGGCTTATCCCGCATGGACTTGAGGTCGATCTTGTAGCCGTCCAGGTACGGGCGCAGGTAATCGAGCACTTCCGGGGTGGCGTTACCGTTGGAGACGTACACCGTGGTCAGGCCGGCCTGCTTGGCCCGCTTGAAGATACTCACCGCCCACTCGGTGGTGATCAGCGGCTCGTTGTAAGTGCTGGCGATCACCGCCGCGCCGCGCCGCCGCGCCAGGTCGACCAGGTCGGCCTCGGAGATGACCACCGGATCGCGCCCGGCCTGGCCATCGCGCCCCGTCTGCGAGATATCCCAGTTCTGGCAGTAGGGGCAATGCAGATCGCATCCTAACATGCCGAAGCTGAGGGCCAGGCTGCCGGGCAAAACGTGGTAAAACGGCTTTTTTTCAGTGGGGTCCAGCTGCAACGCACCGACGTAACCGTGCGGCACGCGCAGCTCGCCGTCCGCGTTATACCGCACCTGGCAGATGCCGCGCCGCCCTTCCCGGATCAGGCAGCGGTGCGCGCAGGCCAAACAGCGGATTGTTTTCTCATCCGGGTCCACGACTTCGACCAGCTCGCCCGGCACGGTCAGGGTATCGAGGGTATCCAGCAATGTAACCATCGGCCATGCTCCTCATCTGATTGACTCCAGCGTAGCAAGGAGCGGCAGCGGCGTCAACCGGCAAAGATCACAGGCCCACACGGCCACCCGGTATCCTCTGAAGCGGCGCCCTCACCGGTTGGGCTGGCGGCCAATTGGCGCTACAATGCGCGTTAGTCAAGCTGCGCGGCCTGTCAATTGCCGCTGGCCCATCACGACCTTACCCTGGCCTGTACCGTTTCCGCTACCCGGCTTTACCTGCCTGTCTGCTGCTGTACGTTAAGGAGAATCCCCATGCCCAAGGTAGAAGAGAGCATTTTGATCAATGCACCGGTGGCGAAGGTCTTCGATTTTATCGCCAATAACCCGCAAAGTATGCCCGACTGGTGGCCGCCCATGACGCTGCAAGAGCGCGTCACGCCGCCCCCGACCCAGATGGGCTCCGTCTCGCGCTACGCCTACAACATGATGGGCCTCGAGATTCGCGGCGAGCACGAGGTCACGGCCTTCACGCCCGACGAACACCTGCAGGTCACCACCACCAGCGGCCTGGACAGCATGTTCGACTTTCACTTTGCCGACGACGGCGGCAACTGCCGGCTGACCGTGCGGGTGGATTACGAGGTGCCGGGCGGCATCCTGGGCCGGATCGCCAACCAGTTGGTGGTGGAGAGAAAGAACCTGGAAGACCTGCAAACCGGGCTGCAAAACCTCAAACGCATGATGGGCGGCTGACCCGCCTCAGGGGGGCGATCAGGCGCCCATCCGGCGACCAGGCCAGGGCGAATTCGTCGGCGCGGCTGTTATAGAGGCAAACAACCGGCAGGGTAAAGAATGTCGCCCGGCTGGTGGGAAAATAGCGAATTCGCCAAGATAGAGAAAGTCAGGCGAGCAGCGCCCAGTCGAGCGCAGCAGCAGCCACCATCCCGAGAACCGCCCGCTTGACCCACATCATTTGCGTCATCCTGATATACCCGAGCATGACCTGCCCGCAGGTGTCACCCGTCATCCCAAACCACATATGCGGGTAGCCTACGGCTGCCAGACGGGCCCGGCGATATGGTCGTCGAAGCCCTCCGTGGCGCGGTGGATCACGCCCGACGCCATCTCCAGGGCGTACACATTAAAGGCCTCCCCCTCCTGGTTGGATAAAAACCCGAGGTAGTGCCCGTCCGGCGACCAGGTGGGATTGTATTCAAGTGAATAGTCTGCTGCCAAGGCCATCAGGTCATGCCAGGCTCCGGTCTGGACCGCCAGCAGGTAGATGTGATCCTCGCCTTGTTCGGCGCCGGTGAAGGCCAGCCAACGCCCGTCCGGCGACCAGGCGGGATCGAAGCAGTCCAGGCCGAGATCGGCGGTTATATTACGTTGGTAGCCCGACAGGAGGTCCAGATGGAAGATGTCCACACCACCCTGGCGGTTGGTCTGGAAGGCCAGGGAAGCCCCGTCCGGCGACCAGGCCGGATTCTCGTCCCAGAACTCGTCAAAGAC
>DAOUEM010000497.1:0-6949 GCA_034430555.1 Anaerolineae bacterium
CGGAAACCACGACAGGCCTACACTCGATTGGATAGTGGATTTTATGGAGGAATTTGATGTGAAAAAACTACACTGGTTATCTCTTGTGGGTTGTTGTCTGGTTATCGGCCTTTCGGCAGCGCTGGTTCTGGCACAGGGCCAGGCCCCGCCGGATGAACCGGATACGGCAGCCTTCATCACCGCCAACTTTCACCTGCAAGAGTCCTACAACCGGGTATTATGTGTGGCCCTGGACGGCTCCTGCCCAGGCGAGATCACGACCGCCGTGCCCTGCCTGACAGCCGCCTGCACGCCCCGCGATCAAAACTATCCGGTCGCCCAGGCCTTCGACAGCATCCAGGCCGCCGCCGACTCGGCCCAGCCCGGCGACCTGGTGATCATCATGCCGGGGCGATACGCCGGCCTGCAATACGAAGAAACGGGCGGCGCGGACGGCGCCTATATTCACTTCCTGGGCTGGGGAACGCCGGGCAGCGTGATCGTGGACCGCCCCGCCCGCCCGGACGTGGGTTACCTGCGCCATCACTTTTATTTCATCGATACCCACCACCTCATCGTTCAAAACCTGGCCTTTGAGGGTGCGTCGCGCGGCGCGGGCCTGTTTTTTTCCGGTTATTTCAGCGGAACCGGCCACTTCTCCCATCACCTGGTCGTATTGGACATCTACAGCCATGACAACGGCGTGTGGGGGCTGCATACCACTGCCGCCAGCACCCTGCTGATTCAGGATTCGACCTTCACCAACTCCGGGGAGGAGCACGGCGTCTATATCTCCGGCTCTGGCGACAACATCGTGATTCGGCGCAACGTGTTCCAGGGCAACAGCGCCGGCGGCCTGCAAATCAATGCCGACCCGCAAACGGCCACCGCGGAGCTGTTCTACTGGCTGCAAACCAGCACCGGCAATACCTGCGGCTGGAGCGAGGACGACGTCGAATTCACCGGCGCGGCGACCTGGCCCGACCTCAAAGCGTGCTACGACAGCCAGGGCCTGCCCGACTTAGGCGCGTACATCGAAGATGGTATCAGCGAAAACCTGATCGTCGAGCAAAACGTGATGACCGGCAACGGCGCGTCCGGTGGCGCGGCCATCAACCTGGCCTCGGTGCGCCACTCGACCATCCGCAACAACCTGGCTTACGGCAACCACGCGGCGGCCATCGCCTGCTGGGATAACGCCTACGCCGAGGAAAAGGGCCTGGGCACGTCGGACTACGGCTGCCAGGATGTGGCCATCGTCTACAATACGCTGGTGGACGAAAGCGGCGGGCGCGGCGCGTTGATCCTCAACCAGGATGCACGGGATATGCAGGTCTTCAACAACATCATCGTGCGCGACCGGTTCGACGCGTACGAAGTCACCGGGCGCTCCGGTCAGGGACTGCGCTCCGGCGGCAACTTCTACAGCGCCCAGGAAGTCGCCGACTCGCCCGGTATCGCCCTGCTGGATGACGACCCGGCCAGCGGCTCGATCACAGGGTTTAGCGTGGCGGAGGCATTGGGCACCTTCGTCGCGCCGGGTTTTGCACCCTGGGTCCTGGAAGATGGCCCCTGGCCCACCCTCAACCCGGCCCGTCCTGACTACCACCCGCACGACGAGTCGCCGCTGCTGGCAGCGAACATTGCCCCATCCGCGCCGCAAACCGACCGGGAAGGTGCGCCGCGCACCGGTGCGGAAATCGGGGCGCTGGCTGCCGGGGGCAGTCCGGCACCTGCCACGGCCAACCCGGACTCCACCGTCCCGGCAGGCGCCGGCGCCGGCGTGATCACCTTCACGCTGCCCGACGGCCGGTTGTATCGCCTGCCAGCCCAGGAAGACGCCGCCCCGGAAGACATCTCAGCAGCGCTGGACGCCCTGGCCCCGGGGGCAGACGAGTGGCTCAACATTTCACCGGATGGGCGCTGGCTGCTGCTCTCCACGGAGCGCTTCGACCCGGACTGCGCCGGCTGGCCCTGCCTGGCGATCCTGACGGCCGACCTGGGCACGGTGGAATCGGTGCGGTCCGGCGGGCAGGTGGTCCATACGGATGGCTTCAGCGCGGTCGCCAGCGTGGGCGACCTGATCAAGTATCCACTGGTCGTCTACGTGGCCGGCGATGGCCCACACAACCTGGACCTGTGGGCCACGGTCCGCGACGAGGCCGGTTGGAGCACCCCCCTGCTGCTCACCGGAGAATCGCCTTACGAATGGCACGGCGCGCCGGCCCTGGCAGCGGATGGCAGCCGCGTCCTGTTCGACTGCGCCACCGTGCCTTACGGCGCGGAAGGCACGGCCATCTGCGAGGTCGCCACGGATGGCAGCGGCTTCCGCACGGTGATAGCACCGAGCGACAGCCCGCCAGGCTTTGGCGATGGCTTCGCGCTGCACCAGGCTGATTACGCCCCCGACGGCAGCATCGCCTTCGAGGGCCAATGGGCGGGCGAGCAAATCTGGGTGCTGTCGAACGAAAGCCCGGAAGCCCAACGACCCAACGACGCCTTCGGCAATGACAATTCGCCGTGCGTGCTGCCGGATGGGCGGATCGTGTCGCTGTGGCTCAACCGCGAGGGCAACGATCCCGGCTACCACGAGATCAAGGTGATGGCCGCGGATAGCGGCAGCTTCTACATGGCGCTGGCGGGAATCGACGTGGCCGACGTGGGATTGGGCTGCGGCGGCTGACCCCTGACGATCCAGCCGGGGACGATCGAGCGAGTCGGTCGTCCCCGGTGGTGCTCCGGCTGCTCAGGCGTCAGACGGGCTGAAGCGGGCATCCAGCGCCAGCGTCTGGCGCAGGCCCTCTTCGAGGGAGGCCTTGGGGCTGTAGTCGAGCTTCTGACGGGCCAGGGTCAGGTCCGCGGCAAGCTGGGTGACGCCCGCCGAGGTTCGCGTGGAATACAGGGGATCGAGCGTCTGGCCGGTAACCCGTGCCGTGAGATGGACCAGCCCGGTCACGCTGGTCGCGACGCCGCTGCCCACATTGATGATAGCGCGATCGACCCCCGGCGCGACCGAAGCGGTCACAAGTGCGTCGACCACGTCGTCCAGGTACACATAGTCGCGCGTCTGCGATCCATCCCCGTATACGATCACGCTGCCGCCGGTCACGGCCCGCTGCAAAAAGGAGGGCACCACCGGTGGGAACGACGAATACAGCGGCTGGCCCGGTCCGTAGGCGTTAAAAATCCGCAGGCAGACGGTCTCGATGCCCCACAAAACGCCGATGGTCCGGATGTAATACTCAGCGGCCAGCTTGCTGACCGCGTAAGGCGAGCGCGGATCGGGCGGCAGCGCTTCGTGCACCGGCTGCACGTCCTGTTCGCCGTATACCGCGCCGGAAGACGTAAAAACGACGCGCTTGATCCCGGCATCGCGCATTGCTTCCAGCACGCTGACGGTGCCGCCCACGTTCACGTCATTGTATTCACGCGGATACTGCAAACTCTCCGGGACGTGGACCCGCGCGGCCAGGTGATACACACAATCCGTGCCGTTCAGCAGAGTCCACAGGCGGGGCACGTCGTTCACATCGCCCCGCGTAAAAGACACTTTTGGCGAGAGCCGCGCTTCATCGCCGCTGCTCAAGTTATCGATCACCCGCACGTCGTGCCCCGAATCGACCAATCGATTCGCCAGCGCGCTCCCCAGAAAGCCGGCGCCGCCCGTGATCAAATAACGCATACCGTCAGTCCTTAATCAACAGTTGAAACCACCACCGGCAGCCAGGCCCGTCCCGTACCGTCAGGGCCGTTACCGGTAACTCTCTCTGACCCTATTGTATGATATAATGCGAGCCTACCCAGCCAATTGTGAAAAGACATCGTCGACCATTATGGCGCACCTACCCCCGGAAACACAAGAGAGCAGGCTACCTCTGACCACGGCATCTCAGTCCTCCTCACCGGCACGCCCCTACCGGCGGGTCACCGTGGGCTTGATCCTGGCGCTGGCGGCGTTGATCCTGGCGCTGTGGGTCCTGGGCACGCCGCCGGACATTCACGGCAAAGCCGACGCCATCGGCTACGCCATCTGCCACCGGATTGCGGACCGTTCCTTCCTGGTCGACGGTCGCCCGCTGCCCCTCTGCGTGCGCTGCACGGGCATTTACCTGGGCGTCCTGACCGGCCTGGGTCTGCTGGTGGCCGGACGACGGGGACGCGCCAGCCGCCTGCCGCCCAAATCGGTCTTGCTGATGATGGCCGCCTTCGTATTACTGATGGGCCTGGATGGCCTCAACAGCTACCTGCACCTCTTCCCCGGTTATCACGGCCCCTACGCGCCACAGAACTGGCTGCGGCTGATCACCGGATCGCTGACCGGGCTGGCCATGATCAACCTGATCCTGCCGGTGTTCAACGCCGTGGTCTGGACCCGGCCCCAACCGGCGCGTGCCCTGCGCTCCTGGCGTGACATGGGCGGGCTGATGCTGGTGGTCGTGCTGCTGGACGCGCTGGTTCTGCTGGAGAATCCCAGCCTGCTGCTTTTCCTCGGCCTGCTGACGGCTACCGGCCCGGTGATCGTGCTGACGATGGTGTGGACCATCCTGTTCCTCAGCTTCACCCGGCGCGAGAACAGCGCCCGTTCCTGGCGAGACCTGGCGATTCCGGTGATCGCCGGCGTGGCCATCACCTTCCTCATGATCGGCGGCATAGACGCGGTGCGCTTCCTGCTGACCGGCACCTGGGACGGCTTCGACTTTAGTTCCATCACCCCGGCTTCGTGAAATATGTCACTTGTTTAGGGCGGGTTGCACGATTACAATGGTGGTAACACTGGGTAATTTACACATACCCACCCTTACACGGAGTAGAGGTACCCCTGATGACTCACGCGACTTACCACAAGATTCTCGTCCCGCTGGACAGCTCGGATTGGGCGGAACGCGCCCTCCCCCACGCTACCCAAGCTGCCCGCCTGCATAACGCCGAAGTGATCCTGCTCACCGCCATCAAACCGTCGATGCACAACTACTCAGACCAGATGGCCCTGGCAGGCGTGACCGAGATCTCCGACCAGATTAAACCGGGCGCAGAAAGTTACCTGAAGGGGCTGCGTTACCAGCTTCGCAAAGAAGGCGTCATGGCCCGCTGCGTGATCGTGGAAGGCGACGACCCGGCCAGGGCGATCTGCACAGTTGCCCGGCAGGAAGCGGTCGATCTGGTGGTGATGTCCACCCACGGGCGTAAGGGCCTGGCCCGCCTGTTGTACGGCAGCGTGGCCTACCAGATCATGCGGAAGCTGCGGGTGCCGGTGATGCTGGTCCGACCGGAGCACACCGAAGTCCGGGGTAAGGCCATCGCTTAAGCAGACGGTTCCGTTGTCGTTATCCGGTCAAAGGGCGGCGTGCGGTCGTTGACGGCACGCCGCAATGAATCCAGGGCAGCCAGCGCCGAGGCCCGTTCAGTTTCCGATAAGGGCAGATCGGCGAATTCGTCCTCATCCAGCACCAGCATACGGCCATCCGGCCACACCCACAGATCGAGCGCCAGGTCATGAAAGGCCACCGACTGCGACCATTCGACCAGGGGCCGCACGATGTCGCAGTACCAGCCCTTGATGTGATCGTCGCCGGCATCATGCACCTGGTAGATCGTATACTGGCGGCGGCGGTCATACCATTCGATGAACCGGTCGCCGTGCCGGAATTCGACGTCGGCCACCGTCACCGGTTCAAAATGATAGTGGGCTTCCACCTGCACCCAGTCCTCGCCCCGGTCCAGCACGCGACCGGTATACGAGAACACCTTGCGGCCAGTGTGGTCCAGCTTGACAACGGTGATGGTATCCAAGGAGATCGGCAAACCTTACACTACATCTACACCCAGGGCAGCCCGGCGAAGACGGACTGCGGCGCGTAACAAACGCCGATCAGGCTGGGGCCGGCATGCGCCCCCAGCACCGGCGCGATGGTGCCGCGCGGCAGCCAGGTGCAGTCAAAGGTACGGTCCAGGTACTCGGTGAGCAGTTCGGCGCCTGCCGGATTGCGAGCGTGCACCACCTGCACGCGAAGCGCGCTGCCGGGCGGATACTGGCGCGCGATCTGCTCGACCAGGGCCCGCGCCGCGCGTTTGAAGCTGCGCGCCTGCCCACGCTGCGCGTAGATGCCGCCGCGTTTATCCACGCCGAACAGCGGCTTGATATCCAGCATGTTGGCCATCAATCCTTTCAAGTGGCTGATGCGCCCGCCATGAATCAAGTAGCGCAAATCGTCCAGCGTGAACATCGTATCGGTCGCCGCGCTAATGCGGGCCATCAGGTTCAGAATCTGCTGCTGAGACCATCCCTCCCCCGCCGCATGAGCGGCCGCCTGCACCTGCCACCCCTGCGCCACCGACAGCGTCCGGCTGTCCAGCAGAGTGACACGCGCCTCCGGCACCTGGTTGGCGCCCTCCCGGGCGGTGTGGATCGTATCGCTCAGGCCGGAGGAGATATGGACCGACAGAATATCTTCGTCCCGTGCGGCCAAGCGGCGGTAGAGCTCGACAAAATCATCCACCGTGGGCGGGGTGGTGGTGGGAAAGGCCGGGGTCGCGGCCAGTTTCTGGTAAAACTCCTGCGGCTGGATGTCGATGCCGCTGCGATACGTCGTGCCGTTCAGTATGAGGTACAGCGGCACGCGATGCACGCAGTCCAGGCCGGCGGCTTGCTCCGCGGTGAGGTCCATGCCGCCGTCGGTGACAATCTGCATAGGATAAAGCTCCTTCGGTAGAATAAAGAAACGGTGATGATAAACCGTTTCTCTACCAGCCGTGTATCGTCACGGCAGATTACTTTACCGCACAATTATGCTTTCCCCAAGGTATGCACCACCATCAACAGCCCCGTCTCCACCCGCACGACGGCCTGATCGGCGCTGAAGACGTTGCTGATGCCGCGCGCCGGTCCAAAGTACAGGGGCTCGTCCCGTAGGGGGTATTCCAGGCCTTCGGTGTACACGCCGCTGGCATCGCCGCCCAGCGGAATCAACGA
>DAOUEM010000498.1:0-9531 GCA_034430555.1 Anaerolineae bacterium
CGGATCAAGGGCGTATATTTTGCCATCTTCACGCTGGCCTTTGCCCAGGTTTTTTATATCCTGGCCAAAAACCGCCTGCTGGTGAATATTACGGGCGCCGAGGACGGTTTTTTCTTCACCGTGCCGGATTGGCTCAATCCGGTGCCCAAAAACCGGCTGGTATTTTACTATATCACCCTGATAACGCTGGTGCTGGTTTATGTCTTCGTGCGGCGGTTGATCAACTCGCCTACCGGGCGGGTTTTCCAGGGCATCCGCGAAAATGAGCAGCGCGCCCAGACCATCGGTTACAATACGCTGCTGTATAAGCTGCTGGCCATCGTCCTGGCCGGGATGCTGGCCTCGCTGGCCGGCGTGCTGCACGTGGTGCTGAACAACAAACACGCGCTGCCCAGCCTGCTGGGAGTCGCCTTCACCGTCGATCCGCTGTTGGCCACGCTGCTGGGGGGCGCCGGAACCTTCATCGGGCCGGCTTTAGGCGCGAGCATCCTGCACCTGGGCGAAACCGGGCTGCGCTCGCTGGAGTTCACCATTGGCGGTTTGGCAGTTAATCTGGGCGAGTACTGGTTCCTGCTGCTGGGCATCAGCTTCATCGTGGTGGTGATGGTGTTCCCGCAGGGCATCGTCGGCACGTGGACCCAGTGGCGTCTGCGTCGAGCCAGCGCTGCACCGCCGCCCACCGCACAAACTACGCCATCCGGGGATTAACCCGACAGCCTATACCCTCTCCGATGATTGGCGCGGTTGGTTGCGAACCTACCGGAGGCCTTGTCGCTTCCAGATGTGACTCTGTTGATATGGAAAGGGAAACCGGATGAAGGCCATCATGGTGATGTTTGACTCGCTCAACCGGCACATGCTGCCGCCCTACGGCTGCGAGTGGATCCATGCGCCGAACTTCGAGCGGCTGGCGGCCCGAACCGTCACCTTCGACAACTGCTATGTCGGCAGTATGCCCTGCATCCCGGCCCGGCGGGAACTGCACACCGGGCGTTATAACTTCCTGCACCGCAGTTGGGGGCCGCTGGAACCGTTCGACGACTCCATGCCGCAGATTCTGCATGAGAACGGCGTGTACACTCACCTGGTGACCGACCATTACCACTACTGGGAAGACGGCGGCGCGACCTACCACAATCGGTATTCCTCCTGCGAATTGCTGCGCGGCCAGGAAGGCGACCTGTGGAAGGGCCACGTGGGCGATCCCGATATCCCGGAGACGGTCAGCCAGCGAACCGGGCATTTGTGGCGGCAAGACTGGGTCAACCGCACCTACATGACAACCGAAACGGAGCAGCCGCAGGCTAAAACCTTCGCTCTCGGCATGGACTTCATCCGCCTCAACCACGCGGAAGACAACTGGTTCTTGCAGATAGAAACCTTCGACCCGCACGAGCCGTTTTTCACCCAGCAGCACTATAAAGACCTGTACCCCCACGATTATGATGGCCCTCACTTCGACTGGCCGGACTATCAGCGGGTGACCGAGTCGCCGGAGGCAGTCGAGCACCTGCGCTACCAGTACGCGGCCCTGGTCTCGATGTGCGACGCCTACCTCGGCAAGGTGCTCGACCTGATGGACGAGCTGAACCTGTGGGACGATACGCTGCTGATCGTCAACACCGACCACGGTTTTCTGCTGGGCGAGCATGACTGGTGGGCCAAGATCGTACAGCCCTTTTACAACGAGGTGGCGCACCCGCCCCTGTTCATCTGGGACCCGCGCAGTGGAAAGCGGGGCGAACGCCGCGATCAACTGGTGCAGATGATCGACCTGCCGGCTACGTTGCTGGAGTTTTTCGGGGTGAAACGCCCGGCAGACATGCAGGGCATCCCGCTGCGTGAGGCCATCGCTTCGACGGAGGCGGTCACTCGGGAAGCGGCGCTGTTCGGCGTGTTGGGCGGGCACATCAACGTGACCGACGGGCGCTACGTCTACATGCGCGCGCCGGCCACACCGGAAAACACGCCGCTCTACGAATACACGCTGATGCCGACCCACATGCACCATCGCTTCACCGTGGAAGAACTGCGGGACATCCAGCTGCAAGAGCCGTTTTCGTTTACCAAGGGCTGCCGCACGATGAAAATCGCGGCTCGCAGTTGGATGAACCCCTACCCCTTCGGCACACTGTTCTTCGACCTGCAAGCCGACCCCGGCCAGGAGTCGCCTATCACCGAGGCCGCCGCCGAGGTGCGCCTGGTCGAGCACATGATCCGGCTGATGCAGGCCAACGATGCGCCGCCGGAGCAGTTCGAGCGCCTGGGGCTGCCGACGGGCGAATCATAACCGCGGCGGCATCCGCAAACTGCTTGAATCCGGTGTGCGATTGCCTCCCGCGCCCGACCGGCATATAGTATGCTCAGCGGTACCGCCAAGGGACGCGCGCCGGCGGGGGGAAGGCCGCTATCGTCTGGTAGGACACCGGGGATACCCAACATGAGCGATTACAGTGGTCAGGTCATTAAAGGTTATGAGCTGCGGGATTTGATCGGGAAAGGCGGATTGGGAGCCGTTTACCGTGCTTACCAATCGGTGGTCGACCGTGAAGTCGCTTTCAAGGTCATCCTGCCACAACATGCCAACCACCCGGACTTCATACGCCGCTTCGAGGTCGAAGCGCAGCTCGTCGCTCAGCTGGAGCATTTCCACATCGTCCCCCTGTACGACTTCTGGCGGGGGCCGAGCGGCGCCTGCCTGGTGATGCGTTACCTGCGCGGCGGCAGCCTGCGCGATCTCCTCGACCGGCAGGGGCCGCTGGAGCCGGACACGGTGGCCCGCCTGCTGGACCAGATCGCGGCGGCCTTGAGCGTTGCCCATCGCCACCAGGTTGTCCACCGTGACCTCAAGCCTGAGAACATCCTGCTGGATGAAGAAGGTAATGCCTACCTGACGGATTTTGGCATCGCCAAAAGCCTGGGCACCGATTCACCCCAGCTCACGCAGGGCGAAATCCTGGTCGGTTCCCCCGCCTACCTGACGCCGGAACAGATCAACGGCGAACCGGTCTCGCCGCAGACAGATATCTACAGCCTGGGCATCGTGGTCTTTGAGCTGCTCACCGGCGAGCCATTGTTCAACGGCGAGACGATTACCGTGCTCTTCAGACAGCACCTGATTGATTCGCCGCCCTCCGTGCGGAGCTTGCGGCCCGACCTGCCGACGGCGATCGATGGCGTCATTCAGCGCGCGACCGAGAAAGACCCCGACAAACGTTTTGACGATGCGCTCAGCATGGCTGCGGCCTTCCGGGCGGCCATCACCGATGGCAAGGCCGTCGTCAAAGAAGACCTGAACGACACCCTTATTGGCGATCCCGGGCAGATCGTCACCGCCGCGGCCAGTCGACCGGTGGTGCCCGTCACCATGCTAACCGTGCAGAATCCGTATAAAGGCCTGCGCGCCTTTAGCGAAGCAGACAGCAGTGACTTTTTTGGCCGGGAAGAGCTGGTCGAAAAGCTGCTGGCGCACCTCGCCGGCGAGGAGGAGACGGCCCGTTTTCTGGCGCTGGTGGGACCGAGCGGCATCGGCAAGTCCAGCGTGATCAAAGCCGGGGTGAGCCCCGCCTTACGTCGGGGCGCTCTGATGGATGCCGATAACACCTATATTGTAGAGATGGTCCCCGGCGAGCACCCCTTCGACGAGCTGGAGATCGCCTTGCTGCGCATTGCCACCAATCCGGGCATCAACCTGATGGAGCAGCTGCGGCGGGATTCCCGCGGCTTGATTCGCACCGTGCGGCTGGCCATCCCGGATGATGACAGCGAGTTGATCCTGTTCATCGACCAGTTCGAAGAGCTATTTACCCTCGTCGAAGATGAACCCACTCGGGCCCAATTTCTGGATACCCTGGTCGCCGCCATCGGGGAAACGCGCAGTCGCCTGCGGGTGGTGATCTCCCTGCGCGCCGATTTTTACGACCGACCGCTGCTGTATCCTGAATTTGGTGAACTATTCCGCCAGAGCACGGCCATCGTGATGCCGCTCACGCCGGAGGAACTTGAGCGGGCCATTGTTGAGCCGGCGGCGCGGATGGGCGTCAAGCCGGAAGCCGGTCTGGTGGCGACCATCATCGACGACGTGGGCGACCAGCCGGGGGCGCTCCCCCTGTTGCAATACGCGCTGACCGAGCTGTTCGAGCGGCGAGAAGAGGACCGAGTCACCAAGGCCGCCTACCAGGCCAGCGGCGGCGTGATGGGCGCCCTCGCCCGGCGGGCGGACGAGCTTTACACGGCACTGGACGATGATGGTCGCGAGGCGGCCCGGCAGCTTTTTCTGCGGCTGGTAACCCTGGGTGAAGGTGCCGAGGACACCCGGCGGCGGGTGCGCGTGTCGGAGCTGGTGGCGGTCGACGGTGACCGGCAGGCCCTGAACGAACTGCTCGAACGATTCAGCCGCTACCGGTTGCTCACACTGGACCACGATCCCAATACGCGCGAGCCTACTGCCGAGGTGGCACACGAGGCGCTGCTGCGGCAGTGGGGCCAGCTCCGGCTGTGGTTGGAACAGAGCCGCGAAGACCTCCACGTTCACCGGCGTTTGACGGCGGCGGCGACGGAATGGCGCGAGGCCGCGCACGATACGAGCTACCTGGCGCGCGGGATGCGCCTGGACCAGTTCCAGGCATGGGCGGGAAGCACCAACCTGGCCCTCAACGAGTTGGAGATGTCTTACCTGGAGACCAGCCTGGCCGACCGGGCGGCTCGCCGGGCAGAGGAAGAAACCCGCAAAGCCTACGAAGTCAAAATCGCCCGCCGCGCGCAAAACTTTCAACGCGCTTCCATCACACTGGCCGTGATGGTGGTGCTGGCCTTGATCATGATTGTCATCGCCGCCCGGGCCGCCGGCGAAGCCCAGACTCAGAGCAGCATCGCCCAGACTAATGAGGCGCAGGCCCGCGCTGTCGAAGCAACGGTGGCCTGGCAGGCGACGTATTTCGCCCTGGAGCAGGGGCAGGTGGCGACTCTGGCGGCCGGGGGCGTGATCGTCCCGGCGGCGCCGACCCAGGCTCCTCAGGACTTTGTCGCCACGCTGACCCAGGTCGCGGCCCTGGCCGGCCAGGAGCCGGTCATACAGCCATTCGACAGAGTCGAGATGGTGCAGGTGCCGGCCGGTTGTTTTTTGATGGGCAGCATCTTCGCGCAGGATGAACAGCCGACCCATACCGTGTGTTTTGAGGCACCATTCTGGATCGACCGCTACGAGGTGACGCGCGCCCAGTACGCGGACTGCGTGCTGGCCGAAGTATGTACCGAGCCGCCGTCCACGATGGCCTCATTTTCGGATGCGCAGCCGGTGAACGCAGTCACATGGGACCAGGCGGACGCTTACTGCCAGTGGCGCGATGCCCGCCTACCCACCGAAGCCGAGTGGGAGTACGCGGCTCGTGGTCCGCTCAGCATGGTTTATCCCTGGGGAAATACCTTCGTGGCGGACCACGCAGCTCATTTCGACAACGCCTCCGAAACAGCGGAAGTGGGCAGCTTCAGCCCGGCCGGCGACTCGTGGGTGGGGGCTGCCGACATGAGCGGCAATGTATGGGAATGGGTGGCGGACTGGTACAGTCCCTACAGCGATAATGCCCAGGTCGAGCCGGTCGGACCGGAGTCCGGCGAGCAGCGTGTGATGCGCGGCGGGGCTTACAACAGCAGCGCCGACCTGCTGCGCGTCTCCAACCGCAATGCGCTGGATCCCACGGAAGGCCTAGTGAATATCGGCTTCCGCTGCGCGCGCGAGGGTTAGGAAGGGGCACATAGCGGAATAATGACGGCCCGGCTGCCAGGTGCAGTCGGGCCGCTGTTGATCGTCGACGCGTCTTTTAACCCGGCTAATCCGGCTGGCCGATCAGGATAAACGGCGCCCAGTAGTAAGGCGAGTCCCACGCGGGGAAGTTACCCCGCAAGTAGGCCTGAGCATTGGCCAGCGCCTGGGCATCGGTGACGCCTTCCTGGACACGCTCCTGGTAAAAACGCACCATCAGCTCGGCCGTCGCGGCATCGTCGACACTCCACAGGGTGGCGATGACGCTGCGGGCGCCCGACAGCAAGAAAGCCCGGGCCAACCCCTGCACTTCATCGCCCTGGCTGATCTTACCTTCCGCCGTCTCGCAAGCAGAGAGCACGACCAGCGGCGAATGCTGCCGCAGCGAGAGCGAATAAACCTCACGTACCCTCAGTGCGTTATCATACTCAGACGTTTCCAGAGCGTCCAACGGGCTGGGCGCACTGAAGGCCAGGTACGAGTCCAGTGGGCTGTCCACACCGAAATAGCCGTGGGCCGCGATATGCACGATGTCCGCGCCCTGGATCGATTCATACACCTGCTGCTCGGTGGCGGCAGTGCCAGTGATCGCGTCGGTGTTCAGAATCGCGGCCACCCGCCGCGCCTCCACTTCGGCGTTTTGCAGCGGCGTGAGGCCCAGGCTGGGATCCGGCCAGTTGACGCCCATGATCAGCGCACTTTCCTGGCCGGGCGCCGCCAGGCCCGGCGGGCGGTTATCCACCAGGTACGTGTGCACGGTCGCGCTCGGCGTGTAGCTGATGGTGAAAAGTTCCCCCAGGAACGTCGACTGGTCGGGCGTCAGGGCCGCGAAGGGCAGGAAGTTTAACATGTCGTGGGAGACGATGATCAATTGCTCGGTGTTCAAGTAACTCTCCACCGGATCGATCAAGAGCTGGTACAGCCGCTGCATGGTGGCGAGATCACCCGGGAAAGCCTGCATGGCCCTCACCGCCGTTACCAGGTCCTGGTAGATGGCGCTGGTAGCCGTGCTGCCCGGCAGCGGCACGACCGCCAGGTCGTCCTGGGTGATGATAAAAGCGTAGGCACTGCCGGTACTGTCGGAGAAGATCGTGTGCGGCGGGATGACATAGTAGGCCAGCATGGTGGTGTCTTCGGTGAGGGTCGCCTGGATTTCGGCGACGGTCGGCACATCAACGCGCAGCAGTTGGGCCAGGCCGGGATCCAGACGGCTGAGATCGTTTTCGAGCCCGTTCAACGCCACGGTGGCGCTCACGATCGATTCCTCGACTTCTTCCAGTTCATCGTCCAGGCCAGTCTGTCCCTGCGCGATCTGGTTGCGCAAGCCCACCCGCCTGGACCGCAGCGTGGTCAACTCGGCATCCACCTGATACCATTCTTCGAGCAGGACGGTGCTGCTGCTCAGATCAGAACCAAGCTGGACGCGCTCACTGCTAAGCTGGAAAAGAAACGTGCGCGCCCGTCCCCGCTCGGCGATGGCAAAGGCTTCTTCCGGCTGATCGTTGGCCGTGTACAGGCTGACCAGGCGGTGGTAGGGCACGATGTTGCGCGCGCCGAAGGTGATCTGTTCGTCTTGCAGGCGGATGCTGGCGTGGATGTCTTCCACAATGGGAATGGCTTCCTGATAGTAGGCCATGGCCTGCTCTGTATCGCCAAGCTCCTCGTACAACAGCCCCAGGTCGATCAGCACGATGGCCTCCTGAGGACGGCTGTTCAGGTTGCGGACGTTTTGCAGAGCCGTCATATGATAATCGCGGGCCAGGTCTTCCTGATCCTTGCGCAGGTGAATGCGGCCCAGGTTGTTAAGGGCGATGGCCTGTAACAGCGGATTGTCGATCTCACGGGCAATGCCCAGCGCCTGCTGATAGGCGGTTTCGGCGCGGGTGCCATACAGGTTCCACAACTCCGGGTTTTGCTGGCCCAGCGTCAGGTAAGCTTCGCCGATGTCGAGAAGAAGGCGGGCTTCTTTGGCCTGATCGTTGAAGTCCTGGAAGGTGGCCAGGGCACGGTTGTAGTAGTCCAGCGCACCATCGTCGCCCTCCTGGCTTTCAAACAGGCCCTGGGTAGCCAGTAGATTGCCCAGCAGGTGCTCCGTCTCGGCGCGCCCCAGGCGATCATCTGCTTCGGTCGCGCGGGCCAACGCCACAGCCAGGTTATCCTGGGCCGCCTCGTACTGGGCCATCTCCAGTTGCACGGTGCCCAGCCGCCGATAGACGATTCCCTCGTTACTGACGGCAAAGACATCCTGCTGCTCGGCAGCGCTCTGCGCAGTTTGCAGGCGGGCCAGCGCCCGCAGCTGATAGCTTAACGCCTGGCCGTATACCCCCTGTCCTTGATACACCAGGCCGATGTTGCTTAAGGCCAGCCCCTGGCGGACATGATCCTTGGTGCCCTCGAAGATGGCGAGCATCTCCTCGTAGCGGGTCAGGGCCAGGTCATAACGGCCCTGCAGGCGGTACAGGTCGCCGATATTGGCCAGGGCAATCCCTTTGCCCACCGTGTCTTCCGCCCCGAAATTGACCAGGGCCTGCTCGTATAAATCGATCGCGTCATTGTAAAGCAGGCGGTCGGCGTAGTGCGCGCCCAGGTTCATATAGGCATAGGAGATGCCCAGGGTATCGGAGGCATCTTCCGCGACGTGCAGCGCCTGGTAGAAGTAATCCTGGGCGGTATCGAAATTACCACGGTTATGGTAGGCCCAGCCCCAACTGGTAAAAACGTTGCGGGTGCCCACCGGATCGGCCAGCACATCCCGGAAGCGGCCGAGGGCGAGCTGGTAATTCTGCTCGGCTTCGGCGAAGGTGGCCAGGCCACTCTTAGTGAAAACCTGAGCCAGGCCATAGTAGGCCAGCGCCTGATAGCGGATGTCGCCCTCCCGGTTGGCGATATTGCGCGCCTGCTCGAAGCTGTCCTGCGCCTGGAGGTACTCGCCGAGCGCCAGGTACAACTCGCCCAGGTGGTTAAGCGTGCGGCCATATTCCAGGTCGTTATCGAGCTGGCGTTGGCGGTCCAGCGCCAGCTCGAAGCTTTCCTGCGCGGCATCGTACTGCTCAAGCTCCAGGTTCAAGCGGCCCTGGCTGCGGTAGATCGCGCCGCTCACGGTGATGATCAGCGTATCGAAAGCCCGCTGTACCTCCTGCCGGTCGCCGATGATGGCGTGCGTGTCATCGACGGTGGCGGCATCCACCACGGCCAGCGCCGCACTGAAGGACTGCATCGCCAGGCTATACTGGCCCTGCACCAGGTAAACCAACCCGATATTATTGAGGGCCACAGCCTCGTGGGCACGGTCGCGGGCGCCGGCGTAGATATCTCGCATCTGCTGGTAGAACTCCAGGGCACGCAGGTAGCGTCCCTGGAAACGGTGCAGGTCGCCCACGGCATTGAGGGCCTGCCCCTGTCCGGCCCAGTCGCCTAACTCGTCAAAAATCTCCAGGGCGTCATCATACAGATCGAGGGCCTGGGCGAATTTGGACTGCTCGGTATACATCTCGCCCAGGGTGACCAGGGCCGCGGCTTCACCGCGAGCGTCGAGCGCATTCTGGGCTTCATGTAAAGCCTGGTAGAAGTAGGTCTCTGCTTCTTCGAAGTTGCCGCGATCGTAGTAGGCCCGCGCCAGGCTGGTGAACGTCTCGCGAGTGCCGACCGGGTCGCCGCACAAATCGCGGTAGCGCCCCAAGGCCCGCTGGTGGTAGTCCAGGATTTCCTGAAAGGACGTGTGCTCGGCATCCAGGCGACAGGCGCGCCCCAGGCTGGCATAGGCCCGGGCC
>DAOUEM010000499.1:0-23971 GCA_034430555.1 Anaerolineae bacterium
TGTACTGCCCGGCATCCGCCGGCTGTATTTGCCGGATGGCGTGCAGCAATCCGGCCAGCGGTTATAATAACGGCATCATGCTGCGGAATGATAGTCGAATGCACCAACGGTTATTTGAAAGGAAGCGCCATGCTCACCGGTAAAGGGATGTGGCTGTGGGAGATCGAAAACACGGAGGCGGACCCCGCCGTCATGGTCCAGTTGGCGAAGGCCGCCCATCTGGAACATGTCGTGGTGAAGCTGTCCGATGGTGAGTATGACTATCCCTTTCCACCCAAAGACCCCGATGGCCAGAAAGAAAAGCTGACGCATGACGTGATCGTGGCCTTCCGCGAGGCCGGGATCACCGTCTGGGGATGGGGCTTTGCCTACGGGGACGGCGTGAACTTGGAGATGCAGGCTCATCGCCTGGCAGCGCGCCTCCTCAAGTACGATCTGGCAGGCGTGGTCATCAACGCGGAGGATTTTGGCCGCCGCCGCTGGTCCTCGCCGGGCGGTAATGACCGCGTGAAACGGTACATGGAGACCCTCAGCGGCGACCTGGCCGGTGTGCAGGGCGGTGTGCTGATGGCCTTCAGCTCGTACCGGTTTCTCAGCGCGCACCCGGAATTCCCTTTTGCCGCTTTCATGGAGTACTGCGATATCGCCATGCCCCAGGTCTACTGGGTGGCGCGCGGCGCCGGCGATGCCCTGCGCAATCTCCAGGACAGCTACCGGGAATACAGCGAGGCCTTCCCCAACAAGCTCTACATCCCCACCGGGGCGGCCTTTGGCGAGTATTACGGCAGCGGCGCCGACCGCTACTACTGGTCGGCCACGCCGGAGCAGATCACCGTTTTCCTGAACCAGGCGCGGGCCATGGACCTGCCGGCCGTCAACTTCTGGAGTTGGCAGCACGCCCGTAATGACGGGGCGAACCTGTGGTTCTCCAGGACGCAGTTATGGGACACCATCGCCGCTTACCCGTATGATACCGCCGCTTCGCCGGGCGCGGGTGAACCTGCCGTCGGCGACGAAGTGCAGGAGATTCACATCGGGCAGCAGGGGCACCATGACGGCGTCTACGTGGGGATGCCTAACAGCAGCTTTAATGCGTTCGTGCGCAGCGGCCGCAAGATGAAGTATGCCACGACCTCGGCCTCGCGCAGCGGTGTGTGGGCGGCCTGGCTGCCCCGGCTGCACGAGGGCGGCGCGTACGAGATTCTGGCCTGGGTGCCGGGCATACATGCCACCACCCAGCGCGCCAAATATTACCTGCACGGGGTGGTCGGCCAGCCGAGTGCCATCATCGTGGAGCTGAACCAGCAGCGCTTTTACGATGCCTGGGTGTCGCTGGGTATCTACCCGCTTGACGCCAATCATCCACAGAGCGGCATGGTCAACCTCAATAACCTGACCGGCGAATTCAACAAGGAAGTGGCTTTTGCCGGTATCCGCTGGCGGCGCGTCGACGGCGCCGGGACCGACATAGACACCGGCCCCGGCAGCGATAGTGAATTCCTGGCCGACGGCTTCGACTCGCCGGTCGGTACCGATGACGAGCGGCGCAGCGCCCAGGTCTGGCCGGGGCAGTGGTTCGACGCGACGGGTTTCGCCGTCCGCTACCGGGACAGCGCCGGTAACTCTGCCTACCACACCGGGGTCGACCTCAACCTCAACCAGCCGCACTGGAACGTCGATGCCGGCATGCCGGTCTATGCCGTGGCCGACGGCGAGGTGACCTTCGCCGGGGAGATGCGCATCTGGAACGGGATCGTGGTCATTCGCCACGATCCGCTGACGCCCGGCGGGCCGTATGTGTACTCGCGCTCGGCCCACGCGAGCGACATCCTGGTGCGGGAAGGGCAGCGCGTCCGGCGCGGCGACCAGATCGCCTCCATCGGCCGTCCCGCCGGCGGCACCGAACACCTGCATTTTGACATTAGCCCGACCGAAGCGCTGCTGAATGCGCCCGGCGATTGGCCGCGCCTGAACTGGTCGCGCCTGAAGCGGGATTACATCGACCCCAAAGCCTTTATTCTGCAGAACCGCCCCCGGTAAAGCGGAGGATTGTCAGCGGCGGCGGGTGCTTCTATGCGGTATGCTGTTGGCCGCTGGCGCCGTCGCCTGTATTGAAGGAGCAGGGCAGATGTCCCTGATCATCGATGGGCACAACCTGATCAACGCCCTGCCGGATATCGACCTCGACGATCCCCACGACGAGGCCAAGCTGGTGGAGAAACTCAAAGGCTACTGCGGGCGCACCGGCCAGCGCTGTACGGTCGTCTTCGATCACGGCATACCGGGCGGACAGTCGCGCAACCTCTCTACCGGACAGGTCAAGGTGATCTTCGCCGCCGCCTACCGCACCAACGCGGATCGCGTGATCCGCGAGCGCATCCGCAAGACGGCCAACCCCGGCGCGGTGACCGTGGTCTCCTCCGATCACGAGGTGCGTGATGCCGCTCTGGCCTGCCAGATACGCGTCCTGACCAGCGGCGAGTTCGCCGATTTAATGGTCCGCACCATGAACCGCCGCGAGGAGAAGCCGCTTCAGGATCAGGCGGCGGATGTGCACCTCAGCCCGGCGGAGGTGGACGAGTGGCTGCGGTTGTTCGGCGAGCCCGGCGACCACGATCGCAGGTAAGCAGGTCGCCGGTCGGCTCTCATGTAGTTCTCATCCATGATTAAGGGCTGACTCAGACAATTCCCCTATGATTCGAACAGTTATTGGCGAATGACGTAAGCGGTTTAGCGGTAACCAATTTAAAGTGGTTTGTTGATTTGAGAAGGCCGATCCTCCTGGAGACGCCCGACTTACGTACGACCACTGGTTGTGTCCCCCCTCACAACCAGCGGTCGTTTTTTATGTTAAGGCGTGGGGATTGCCCCGTGCCGCGAAACGCATACACTGGGCGGTATGCATTTACGATATCGAGGAGCCAGAGCGATGCGTTACAACCGGGTTCGATCGGTGATTCTTCTCGTCATGCTGGTCCTGGTTTGTTCCGGGGGCCTGCTGGCGGCTGGCGCGCAGGGCGATGACCGCACGCCGGCCGAGGCGCGGCTGGCGGACGTGGAAACGTGGTTCTACTACATCTCGGTCGATCTCCAAACCGATGACCTCGACCAAATGATTGCCTCGGACTACGACCTGGTGGTCATCGATCCGATCGTTACGGAGGCCTTTAATACCGACTACGATATCGCGGCGGTGGTGGACGCCCTGCACCAGTCCGGCAAGATCGTGGTGGCCTACATGGACATCGGCCAGGCGGAAGACTACCGGACCTACTGGCAGCCGGACTGGCAGATCGGCAGCCCGGAGTGGATCGTGGGCACGGACCCGGACGGCTGGTCCGGCAATTATCCGGTGGCTTTCTGGTGGGACGAATGGCGCGTCATCTGGTTTGACCCGGTGAAGGGCCTGCTGCAACTGCTGCTGGATACCGGTTTGGACGGCATCTACATGGACTGGGTGGAAGCGTATTCCGATGAAAACGTGATCGCTTTTGCGGCGCTAGATGGCGTCGATCCGGTGCAGGAGATGCTCTGGTTTATCAGTGATATCGCGGACTACACCAAGGATCAGCGCGAAGATTTTATCGTCATTACCCAGAATGCCCCGGAACTGGCCGAAGTCGATGGGTATCTCGACCTGATCGACGGTATTGCCATGGAATCGACCTGGTTCGACGGCGCCGCCGACGGCGAAATACCCGAAGGCGACTGCCCGATGCCGGCCACCGAGGCCGATGTCGACTCGGAAGCGTATCGCCGGTCGTTAAGCGAGGCGTGCCTCTACCTCCTGGACAGCGATCCCAACAGCCAGCTCCATACCAGTTCGGAGGAGTACCTGGAGTACCTGGTCATGGCTCATCAGCAGGGCGAGATCATCCTGACGGTGGACTATGCGTTGGAGCCGGAAAACGTGGCCTGGGTGCACACGACATCGCGCGGGCTGGGTTTTGTGCCCTTCACCGGGCCGCGCGTTCTGGATCGCTACCTGCCGCCGTATACACCTTAGCGGGCGGCTCTTACAACATCGCTTCGATGGTGTTTAGCAGTGTGGCAATGCGGAGGGGCTTATAGAGGACCTCGTCCAGGCCGTGTTGTTGCGCTTCTTTGACCATCTGGGGACGGGCGGTTATGGCGATCACCTTGACCTTGCACAGGTGGGGGGATTGGCGGATGAAGCGCAGCACGTCCAGGCCATCCACGCCGGGCATGGCCAGGTCGAGTAGAATCAAGTCCGGTGTCTGGTGTTGCAGGATGTCCAGGGCCTGCGCCCCGCTGAGCGCTTGCGTGGTCTGATAATGACCGCGTCCCAGCACGTTCGCGAGCAGGTTAACAACTTCAATCTCGTCGTCGATGATTAGAATTTGTGCGCTCAACCTGCACATGGCCTCCGCCCGCTGCCGCTATGATATGAGTAGCATAACATACTTTCACTTCTAGATATAGTCGCGCGAGGTGCTGGCACGGGCATGATGGCTGGTGGTTCCAGGCTTGCAGGGACGAAATCCTGCGTCAGCCGGCCAGCATGTCGTGCAGCAGGTCCATCAGGTGAGTGGGATTGATGGGCTTGTAGAGGTAGGCATCAGCCCCGACCTGCTGGGCCTTCTTCATGAGGTCACTGTAGGCGCTGATAACGATGAACTTGATGGTTGTCTGTTGGGGATCGACCCGGATGGTTTGCAGCAGGTCAAGGCCACTGGCCCCCGGCAGTCCCAGGTCCAGCAGGATGATGGCTGGTCGTTCCAGCCGGATTCGTTGGAGGGCTTCGTGGACGGTGGTGGCAGTGGCCGTGCGATAGCCGCTGCGACCCAGCAGCGTCTGAAACAGGGTCAGGGTGTGTTTGTCATCTTCCACAATCAGGATCAGTGCTGTCACAGCTTACCTGCCTTGTGCTTCGCCGCGCACATTACTGAGATGGATAGTGGTGATCAAATTAACGGTTGGGATTTGCGGCAGCTCTCTCGAGGTTGTACCAGGACGCCCCGTCGTGCGAAGCAGGCTCGGCAAACGGGATGATCGGGCATCCTGATGAATCAAGTAAGTGGATTATAACATGGCGTCTGATCAGCAGCGTTAAGGATGCATTGGCATTTCCCGGACTGCTGCCTGGCCCGGCCAGACAAAACCCTGGCGTTCAGCCAGGGTCGCATGGGCCCGACAAGACCCAATCCGAACATTCCCCCACTACGTAGCCATTGTCATCGATAGGCACCCCTCGTTTTCCCTGATGACCGAGATGGGCTTGCTGGCGGCCCTGAGCCCTAAAGCTAGCACCCGTGATGACCAGGACCTCGGCATGATGGAGCAAGCGATCGAGGCCGGCACTGGCCAGCGCCACTGCCTGCTTGCAGGACGGCCTGGAAGCAGGCCTGAGCTTCCTGCGCTGCCGCCGCTGCACCACTCGGCCATGAAGTTGCCGCGCGCATCCGCGCTACCAACCTGATCGCGCGCGCCTTGGGTGCGCCTGGATGACACCCGGATGAACGCGGCGGCCATCGACATCCCCGAAGAAACCATGGCCGAAGTCGATCTGATCGTCGGCTCGATCCGGGTGCGGGACGTGCGGTAGGGGCCCAGCAGGGGCCCCGTAGGGGGGGGCGGTCAGGCTTCCGGATAAACCTGCGGCTTGATGACCATCGACTTGATCTGGCCGAGTTCGGCGCGCAGCCGGTCGAACATCGCTTCATCGGCATAGGTGCCGATGATGGTGCCGCCCGACCCCGCGAACTTGGCACTGGCCCCGCAGCGGCGGGCCGTTGCCACCATCTGGGCCTGCCAGTCCGGCAGCCGATAGATGCTCCGCCGGGTATCGTAATTCTCGTCGATGAGCGCGTGCAGGCGGTCCGTGTCGTTATTGAGCAGGGCCTCACGGCCTTCAATGGTCAGGGCGGCCAGGTGCTGCATGGCATCGATCACGGCTTGTTCGCCCCGGTCATAGCGCCCGCGGATGTCGTTGTGGAAGGTCTCGGTCGGCTCGCTGAGGTCGGTGTGATAGGCCAGGTACAGCGGCGGTGGTTGGGGCAGCGCCAGCGGCTCGTAAGCATAGCAGGTCAGGCCGTTGACCTGGCGTTCCTGCGACCGGTCAAAATCCATGTAGACCATGTCCTCGTAACACTGGATGACACGATCTTGCAGGCCCGCCGCGATGCCCAGTTCTTCGGTCTCGACCCCCAGGGCGAAGCTCGGCTGGATTTCCAGCGGCATGCCCACCTCGTAGAAGGCCAGCAGGCAGCGCAGCGTGGCGATGATGATCGAGCTGGAGCCGGCCAGCCCGACCTGGCGCGGAATATTTGATTCGTAGCGCACGGAAAAGTTGCCCTTGTGCAGGGTGATGTTCTGCGCCTGGCAGTATTCCACGAAGCGTTTGATGGTGGCTTTGACCAGCCGGATGCCGCCGTAGTAGCCGTGCAGCTGCACATCGTTGGCCAGGTCATACACTGAGCGGAACTTGGCGCGGTCGTGCTCCGCCAGCACGATCTCCACCGTGTCCCACTCGTAGAGCACCACCGCCGAGCAAAAGTTACGCACGCTGATGGCGATGGTTTTACCGTTGTAGCCATCGGAGGGGTTGCCGAGCAGGCCGGCCCGGGCGTAAATGCGCTTACGAATGATGATCACGTTGTCAGGCTCCGTTTAGCGTGGCGATATAGTCGCGCAGCGCGCCCCCATATTTGTCGTCGGCCAGCGCGAACTCGACAAAGGCGCGGAAATACGCCTCGAAGTTGCCGATGTCGTAGCGCCGTTCGCCCTCGTGCAGCCGCACGCCGTAAACTTTGTGGCCTTCTTGAATGAGCAGGCGGACGGCGTCGGTCAGCTGGATTTCGCCGCCTTTGCCCGGCTCGGTGCGGGCCAGGGCGTCAAATATCCGGGGCGTGAAGATGTAACGGGCGGCGATGGCCAGGTTGCTGGGCGCTTCCTCCAGCGAAGGTTTTTCGATGACGTCGGCCAGCTCGAAGAACTCGTCGTCGTTTTTTGGCTGGGCGATGCCGTACTGGTGGACTTCCTCGTCCGGGACTTCCTCGAAGGCGATGACCGCTTCGCAGTTGTTTTTCTCAAAGCACTGCTGCATGCGCTGGACCACGTCGCTGGACGCGTTCAGGCCGATGATCGAGTCGCCCAGCGCCACCACGAAGGGCTGGTTGCCCACGAAAGACCGGGCGCAGGCGACGGCGTGGCCCAGGCCCAGCAGCTGCCGCTGGCGGGTGAAAAAGTAGCGGGCGCGAAATCGCTCGAATTCAAGCTCGGCCAGCAGCTCTTCTTTGCCTTTTTCGCGCAGGGCTTCCACCAGTTCCTTGTTTTCGTCGAAGTGGTTTTCGATGGACGATTTGCCGGGGCCGGTGATGAACAGAATCTGGTCCAGGCCCTGGCGGATCAACTCCTCGACGATGTACTGCACGATGGGTTTGCGGCCCACCGGGAGCATTTCCTTGGGTTGGGATTTGGTGGTGGGCAGCAGACGGGTGCCTAAGCCTGCCACGGGGATCACTGCGATATTCATGGATTTGCCTTTTACCGAAGCCTGCGCCCTTCACGCGAGTGGGTGTTTATAAGCGAACGAACTATACCGATGACAGGGAGAATCAACAACTCAGGTATTGCTTGCCTTGTATGGGGATTACCGGCCTCAAAATCGCCCCTGGAAGCGGTTTTGGGGTTTTTCTGGCGGGGTTTACCAGACTATCACGCGGTCAGAAGGTACTTCACACCTCCGTAACTGTCAAGATCGGTTTGAAAATCCCCACCACAACCGGTCGTAATGATGGTCGGCTACTGCGCCTGAGTAGTGGAGGAGGGCAGGTCGGGCAGGTCATGGCACACACCCGCCTGACGCTTCTCCCGTAGGCGATAACTCTGACCACGAATGTTGACGGTGGTCGAGGCGTGCAGTAAGCGGTCGAGGATAGCCGCCGCCCAGGCGGTATCGGAAAAGAGGCTATCCCACTCGCCGCAGAACTTATTCGAGGTTTGGACGATGCTGCCCTTGAGATAGCGCTGCGAGACCAATTGAAAGAAAAACCGGGCCGCACGCTTATCGATAGGGAAATAGCCCAGTCGTCGAGGATCAAGATATCGGGGCAGGCCAGCGTTTTGAGGCGAGCCTGGAGCCGGTCGGCTTTGCCATCCTGGGCGAGTAGCTCTAACAGGTCGGCCACGGGGTAGAAGACACCGGTCATGCCATGCAGCAGGACAGCCATGCCGAGGCTGATCGTGCCCATCAGGGATTTGGATGCAGCATTCACGATCATATCAAAAGCCGGAGGGAACGATTATCCGGCTGGAGCTGCTCTCACCGTTTTTTTTGCCTGCGGCCTGTGACGAAGCGGGTGCAAAACAACGGTGGCGGAGAAGCGGTTATGGGAAAACTAAATGCCAACCACATGGTTGGCACATGTTCGGACTACGTCCTATCTGGTGGGCCCGGTAGGATTCGAACCTACGACCGACCGGTTATGAGCCGGCTGCTCTAACCACTGAGCTACGGGCCCTGATGGCAAAACGCCGAACGGGAGTCCGGCGCGAGAGCGGGCAACGGGACTCGAACCCGTAATAACAGCTTGGAAGGCTGTTGTGTTACCGTTACACCATGCCCGCCTGTACAGCTATTATACCCCAAAAACGATTTACAGTCGGGGCGCCCGGATTTGAACCGGGGACCTCTCGGACCCAAACCGAGCACGCTGCCAGACTGCGCTACGCCCCGTTGTGGGGTTATTTTACCACTGCCCGCCAACGAAGTCCATCCAATTTTCTTTTTGGGGCAGGTATGGGTGGCTGATGCCCTGACCGGAAGGCGCCCGGCGCGGCAATGCCGCGGCCACTTGCTGCCCGGCCATTTGGCGGTAAGCTATAGTACAGGATTGTCGGATGGTCTCGAAAGGAGCGACCGTGTCTGCTCGTGGGAAACTCTCCATGGAAGAAGTAGCCCTGGCTTTTCTGGTCGGGGTGGGGTTCACGTTGATGGTGCTGGCCGGCGCGGCGGGTGCCGCCCAGGGTGATGCGGCTAACAATACCATGTACGCCGTGTTGTTCTGGATCGGGGCTTTTGCCCTGGGCGCGGGCATTGTTCTGTGGATCGTGATCGTCCGGCCCTGGACGCAGTTCGATGACATCAACGTGCCGAAGGGCGGCGGCCATCACGGCCACGACGAGGAATCAGCCGTTCACTGAGTCAGGAACCCTCTCGATAAAAACGCCCCACGTCTGTGGGGCTTTTTTGTTGGCGGCAGCCGGTCGCTAGCCGGGCGGCGCTGTGGCAGCCGGATCGGCGGTTGGCACCGCCAGCGGATCGAGCGTCGGGGTTGGCGTGGGAGTCGCCTGGGCGCACAGGGTGCGGGCCTCGTCGCGGCTGGCGGCCACGTTTACGTCATAGACCAGCCCCAGCGACCACGTGTAATACTGCTCGGCGGGGCAGTACTCGGTCTGGAAGGTGTAGGCATCTCCGCAGCGGGTGTAGCTGTTGGCCAGGCGACCCTCTACGTCACGGTACTGCGGCGCTTCGTTGTAAACGCTCTCCCATTCTCGCACGGAAAGCAGGCATTCCATCCCGTCGGCGGTGAGACCGTCCAGGTAGCGCCCGGCGACGTAGGCTTCATACGCCAGGTCGCCGATGGGGCCGAGCGCGGCAGCGCGCTCCGCCAGCAGGATGCCCTCGGCCAGCCGTTCGGTGGATGCCTCGTTCAGGTAACGCCGGCTCAACTCGGCCAGCGCTTGCTGTAACAGCCGCTGCACTTCGACGCTCTGGTAGCCCGGATCGACGGCGATCAGGATGTCCAGCAGTTCGATAGCGCGCGCCCAATCCCGCAGCACGGAGCTGGACTGCGCCTCCGTGAACAGCGCTGCCGGATCGAGCGGAGGTAAGCCAGCAGTGGGTTCCAGGCTGGGCGTGGGCGTGGCTTCAGGCGTGGCGGAAGGCGCCGTGGTGGGCGACGGCGTGGGCGTGGCCGTGGCGGCCCGTACCTGGGTGAGCAGCAGGACGGCATCCACCGAATCCGCGCCCACGGTGATGACGATGTGCTCCAGGCGCAGCGCAGCCAGTGCCGGGTTGTCCGCCGCGACGTCGGTCAGGGCCAGGTTGTACTGGTGGATGACCTCCGCCTGGGTGGTGACGGTGGCCCGCCGGTTGATTTCGTGCACGCCGTCGTTGTACCCGGCCAGCCCGGCCAGCCCGATGATGCTGCATGACAGGCAGACCACGGCCGCCCCGATCACCAGCAGGATGAGCAGGTTGGACCGGTTGGGTGAGCCTTGCCGGCGAGGCGGCGGCCCGTACCCCGGGGCCGGCGGCTGCGTGGGTTGGGTCGGCGGATTGGACATGGCTTGGTTGTCACTCATCGCATCAATCGACCTTTAATCGTCATCGGTAAAACGGGGCGCATTATACCCCCGTGCATTGGCCCTGCCCAGGGCTAATCGGCGGGCCGGGTCAGCGTGATGTGGGTGATCTCCGGCGGGCAGCCGAAGCGCACGAACGGCGCGATCATGCCCAGGCCGCGGTTCACGTAGAGGGCCATGCCGTTCACGTCATACAGGCCCTGGTCGTACTTCTCGCCCAGGTACGGCAGGATGAGCGCGCCTTTGACCGGCAGGCGGACCTGCCCACCGTGGCTGTGCCCGGAAAGCTGCAAGCCGATCCGGTTGGTGGCGGCGGCCTCGTCGGCGAAGTCCGGTTCGTGGGCCAGCAGGATGGTGGCCGCGTCTGGTGGAATGCCGGCCAGCGCCGCGTCGAGGTCGTGCTGCTGCTCCCAGATGTCGTCCACGCCAAGCAGGAACAGGTTGGCCGAACCGCGCCGGATGGTCGCCGACGTATTCGAGAGCAGGTGCGCCCGCGATGCCTCGATGGCCCGGCGGATGGTGGGCGCGTCGGTCCAGTGATCGTGATTGCCCAGGATGGCATACACGCCATCCGCGGCTTGCAGCGCGTCCAGGATGGCGGCGATATCGGCGACGGCGCTCGGCCACAGGCCGTTGACGAAGTCGCCCGTCATGACGATCAGGTCGGCGTGTTGGGCGTTCACCACGGCGGCGATGTCCATCAAACGGGCCGGCATCATCCAGCCGCCGATGTGCCAGTCGCTGATCTGGGCGATGGTGTAGCCCTCAAAGGCCGGGTCCAGGTGGGGCAGGGGGATGGTGAGGCGCGTGATGTCCAGGGTGTACGGCTCGATCCGGGTTGCATAGACCGCCCCGCCAATGGCCGGCAGGCCGAGTCCCAGCACGCCTCCCAGGCTGTACTTAAGAAACCGGCGTCGCGACAGGCTGTCGGTCATGGTGGTCCTCCTGTCCCGGTGATCGGTCGTAAAATGCCTTCTTATCATAGACCATGGTATCCGCCCCGGCTACCGGAGGAGGCGTCAGGAGGACGCGTCAGGAGGACGCGACCAGGCTGGCCAGCGCCTGGGGGATGGCGACGGTCTGCCGTTCGCGGCCCTGGTAAACGAAAACCTGCTTGTAACCGACATCGCGCAGCATGGTCAGCGCGCCCGCGAAGTCGTCGCCCACCCGCGCCGGCTCGTGCGCATCCGACCCCAGCACCACGGGAATACCGCGCGCCTCCATGGCCGCCAGCATCTTCCGCCCGGGGTGCATTTCCTGGCACGGTTTTTTCAGCCCATACGTGTTGAGTTCCATGGCCGTGCCCGCCGCGGCGATGCGGTCCAGGGCGGCGTCAATGGCGTCCGCCAGGTCGTCGGGCTGCCACTGCTGCGGGAACACGGTCTTGACCAGGTCCGGGTGGGCCAGGCAGTCGAACAGGCCCGTTTCCGCCGCCATCGCCAGGTGCTCGAAGTACAGCCGCTGGAAGGCCATCTCGTCGCCGTCGGTGTAGTAGCGGGTTTTGTAGTCGGGAAGCTGCGGGTGCACCGAGCCGAGCACGTAGTCGAAGTCGGCGCGCGCCAGCAGGCCGGTCAGCCAGTCTTCCGCGCCGGGATAGTAGTCGCATTCCAGCCCCAGCCGCACGTCGACGCGCCCCTGCCAGTCCAGGCGCGCCCGGTCTACCAGCGCCAGGTAAGCGTCGAACTGGTCGACGCGCATCCGCACGTGGGGTGACCACGCGTCGTTTTCGGTGGGGTTGTGGCAGGTGAAGATGATTCCCTGCAGGCCGCGCTGTTCGGCCATACCGGCGTAGGCCTCGGGTTCGCCCCTGGCGTGTTTGCAGAGCGGGGTGTGCATGTGCGAATCGTAGAGCAGAGGTGCGGTCATGGTGACTCCGGACGTTGATGACGGATAACGACCAGTGACCTTACTCGACTGCCGCCGGGCTGTCAAGCGCCGGATTTGCGCCGGCGGTGAGGGCGTACCAACAATTGCTAGGCCGTGATCGCTGTGCTATGATGACTCCACGCCAGAAGGCACCGATATGACGAGGGGCGTCCCATGAACCGACGGGCTTTGATTGTTTTTGTGATCTTGAATATTGCGATCTCGGTCGGCGTCGCGCTGCTGGTGATCGTCCTTTGGCAGTCCATGCAGGATGAGACCGAGACGATACCGGAAGTGCAGGTCTTCGAGGTCGTTATCACGGCCACGCCGGGGCCGACCCAGACGCCCTGGATCGTCACCGTGCAGGGACCGGCAGTGGCCGGGCCGGTCTTCACGCCGGGGCCGGGCGAACCGACCGTCGCCCCGACCCTAAACGCCGACGTGCTGCCGCAGGTGGCGACCAATATCGCCCTGACCCAGCAAGCCGGCGGGGCCGCCGTGTCCGAATCCGGCGAGATCACCTACACCGTGCAGGATGGCGACAACCCCTCCATCATTGCCGAAGCCTTCGATGTTTCCCTGACCGACTTCCTGTGCATCAATGACCTGGGCACCATCGACGATCCGGAGTTCATTTTCCCCGGCGACGTGGTCAAGATTCCCGGCCCTGGTTTCGTCTGTGAGCCGGGCGCGGTCGTGGTCGACGCCGGTGAGGAAGAAACCCCAACCGAGACGGGCGACGGCGGCGAAACCGGCCCTGCCGGCGCGACCCCTGACAGCTCCCTGGCGGATGCCGCCGAGGCCGCCCTCGGCGAGACGCCGATCCCCACGGTGACGCTGGCTCCCACCGCCGCCGACGCGCAGGTCGTGGTGACGCAGGTGGTGGGCGCGGGCGACGTCACCAGCGAGGGGGTCGTGATCCGCAACCAGGGCGGGCTGGTCGACATGGAGGGCTGGACGCTCTACGATACGCAGGGCAACGTCTTCACTTTCCCGGACTACCGGCTCTTTTCTAACGGCGCGGTGACCGTTTACAGCCGCGTGGGCGAGAACACGGCGGCGGCGCTCTTCTGGGACGAGACGCGGGCCGTCTGGCAGCCGGGCGACGTGGTCAGCCTGGCCGACGCCATCGGCGAGGTCCAGTCTACCTTGCGGGTGGGCGAAACAGGCTCGCCGTAGCGTCAATTTTAAGGTCTGGCGGGAGGCACTGCATGATGCGTGATTCTGACGGGAATAACCGGCTGACGACGGTGATCGGGCTGGGCGTGGTGGGGGCGGTTGTGGTCGGCGTGGCCGGGTTGATCGCGGCGGTGGTGGCCGCCATTGGTTATGCCGACTTTTTGGGAGCGGGCCTGTGCCTCCTGGCGGCGGCGGTGGCCTTTGGCCTGCTGACCAACGCCATCTTCCGCCGGTGAGCGCGCTGGTCAGCGCGTAATCGCACCAGGGGCTTAAACGAGGCGCAAATACATCGGAATAACCCTGGCGCTCCTGCTGGTTTGTTTGCTGCACGGGCTTTTTCCTGCCGGAGCGCGACCTGCTGCCGTTCGCAACTGAATCCGAGGTGAGATGATCATGCTGCCCCAACACGTCCCCCGTTAGGCCGTTTTCCCGGCCACCCACAACCGTAACCCTCACTGGCTGCGGCCTCGCGCCCGAGCGCCGCCGTTTTCTCCTTGGTCCTGGCTGAAACCTCACAGAAACCAGACAAGGAGAACCCCTATGTCTCTTAGAAACTTACGGCAATCCAGGTCGATCCCGCGCCGGGCGGATGCGTCCGCGCGCCTGGTCCGCCTGATGCTGTCCGCCCGCTTCCTGGATGAGTGGTGGGTCGGGCTGATTTTCGTATTGATGCCCATCATCCGCGATGACCTGGGCCTGAGTTACGCCCAGGTGAGTGTCCTGCTGGCCTCATTTGGCTGGGCGGGCTGGGTGGCCGATCCCGTCAGCGGCCTGATCGGTGACGTGTGGCCGCGCCGCCCGGTGATCGCGCTCAGCGCCGGGCTGATGGCCCTCGTTTTGCTGGCGCTGACCGGGGCCGGCAGCTTCGGTGTGATGCTGGTGATCTGCGTCGCCTACTCGCTGCTGAGCACGCCCATCGCCACCATCGCCGACGCGGTCCTGGTCGACGCGCACCCCGGTGCGGAGGGACGCATCGTGGCCCGCCAGACGTTTTTCGATACCGTCGGCGCGCTGCTGGCCCCGCTGACGGCCACCGTCCTGGCGGCTGTCGGTCTGCCGTGGCCGCTGGCCTTCGGGGTGGGGGCGGCCATGTTCCTGGTCTATGGTCTGCTGCTGTGGCGGACGCGCTTCCCACCCAATGGCCTGGCGCAGGAGGCTGGACCTGCCGGCGGCGGGTCGCTCGGCCTGGGCGTCATGTGGCGCAACCTGAAGACGGTCGGTACGCTGCCCGAGGTGTGGCGCTGGCTGTTTTTCCTCACCTTTGGCGACTTCATGACGGACATTGCTGGTAGTTTTATGCCGCTTTTCCTGGCGGACGTGGTCGGCCTGGACGCCGCCTGGGTCGGCATCTTCGTGGCGGTGGACCTGGCGGTGGGCCTCGTGGTGCTGGGCTTGCTGGAACCGGTCCTGGCGCGCTGGGGGGAGGACCGCGTGCTGCGGCTGGGCGTGGCGGGGGCGGGCCTGCTCTTCCCGCTGTGGGTGCTCAACCGGGACCCGGTGGTGGCCCTGCTGCTGCTGATCCCGCTGGCGGCGGCGGTGACCGTGCTCTGGCCGCTGGGCAAAGCGCGCCTGCTGGCCGCCTCGGAAGGCCGCACGGCGACCGTCACCGCGCTCACGCCGCTGACCAGTTTGCCGGCCAATATCATACCGCTGCTGGTGGGGGGCATCGCCGAGGCCGCCGGTTTGCAGCTCGGGCTGATGGCCCTGGCCGTCGCCCCGCCGCTGATGCTGGCGCTGATGGGGCGGCATCGGAAACGCGGGCGCGAGGTCGTTTCGTGAAAGCCGCGATTCATGATACAATAAGCACGAATGTTCTATTTGGCGGGCTCTATGCCAGAGGGGGGAAGCATGGACGGGTTGGTACAGGTCGACGGCGACCCGGTCGCCTGGCTGCTGGAACCAGAGACGCCTGCCGTGCGTCACCTGGCCCTGCGGGACCTGCTGGGCCGTCCGCCCGACGACGCGGAACTGCTGGCGGCGAAAGCGGCCGCCCACCGGCAGGGGCCAATCGCCGCCGTGCTCGACGCCATGCAGCCGGAGGGGTATTGGGAAAAGCCGGGGCCGGGGTACAACCCCAAATACCGGTCTACCGTGTGGGCGATCAGCCTGTTGGGCCAGTTGGGGGCGGACGCCCCCGAAGATGAACGCATTGGCCGGGCCTGCGCTTACCTGCTCGACCAGGCGCTGACGCCGCACGGGCAGTTCAGCAGCAAAGGAGCAGGCGCGCCGTCGGGTTCGGTGGACTGTTTGCAGGGCAATATGTGCGCCGCCTTGCTGGACCTGGGGTACGACGATTCTCGCCTGGACGCGGCTTTTGAGTGGGCGGCGCGCAGTGTGACCGGCGAGGGCGTTGCGCCGAGAAGTGATCGCGAAGCGGAACTGCGCTACTATTCTGGCAAGTGCGGACCCGGCTTCGCCTGCGGGGCCAACAACGAACTGCCCTGCGCCTGGGGCGCGGCCAAGATCATGCTGGCCTTCGCCAAACTGCCGCCCGACCGGCGCACGCCCCTGATCGAGCAGGCCATCGAACAGGGGGTGGACTTCTTGCTGAGTTTCGATCCGGCAGATGCCGCTTACCCGTCGGGCTGGAACGAAAAACCCAGCCGGAACTGGTGGAAGTTCGGTTTTCCCGTGTTTTACATCACGGATTTGCTGCAAATCGTGGAAGCGCTGGCGGAATTGGGTTACGGGTCGGACCCGCGCCTGGCGAATGCGCTCGACCTCGTGCGGGGTAAGGCGGATGCGTCGGGCCGCTGGCCGCTGGAATACGCCTATACCGGCAAGACGTGGGTCGACTTTGGGCCGAAGAAACAGCCCAACAAGTGGGTGACGCTGCGGGCGCTGCGGGCGCTCAAGGCCGCGGCCAACTGATCGCACCCGTTTTTGAATTGAGGTGAAAGATGGCTGTTGGGCGTTTCCTGGCGGGGATCGGGGCGCTGCTGTGGCGCCCGGCGGATACCACGTATTTGCTGCTGCGCCGGGCCGAGACGCGCGACTACGGCGCGGGCAACTGGGAGTGTGTGACCGGTCGCCTGGACCAGGGCGAAGGCTTCGAGCAGGCGCTGCGCCGCGAAGTCCGCGAGGAAGTGGGCGTGGCCGTCCACGTCGAGTTTATCGTCGGCACGTCGCACTTTTACCGGGGGGAACCGGTCCCGGCCAACGAGTTGGTGGGCCTGGTGTACTGCTGCTCGGTGGACGATCCAACCGCCATCACCGTCAGCGCGGAACACGCCGAGGCGCGTTGGGTGACCGCCGAAGCAGCCTATACCCTGCTGGCTGGCGACGAGCCCTCCCGGCGCTGGCTGCGGGCCGTGATCGAACGGGCGGAGGTCTTACGCCGGCTGCTGCCCGCCGAGGTGCGCCGCTATCACCGGGAAAACGGCTTCGAGACGAACTGACCGGCCTCTCTTCTTTTGACAAGCGCCCGGCTCCTCTTTATACTGCCCCTCAATGCCGATCAATGCCCGCCCGGAGGAGCCATGTTCACCCGCCCCCGTGTTTTGACTGTTTTGCTGGTTCTCGCCCTGGTGACGGCGGTGATTGGCGTGCCTCTTGCCGGGCAACTGGCCGCGCAGGATGATGTGCCTCGCGCCGCCTTTGGCGATCCGCCCATTGCCGAGTTGATCACGCTGTCCGAGCCGGACGAAGAGGGTCTCGTCACCATCCGAGGGGCGGAGGGGGCGGTTTTCCCGGCGGCGGTGGTGGCGGTGCGCAATATGTACACCGGCCAGACGGTCTACGACAATGCGACCGTCAACGGCGCTTTTGATGTGCAGATTTACGGCCCTGGCAATACGCCCTTCTGGATCAGCCCGGCGGCACGCATCGACGCCGCTGAGCGAAACGTGCCCGGCTCGCTGCCTGGCGGCCCTGGCGTGATCCTGGCCGGTCCGCTGCCGGACCACTACCCCGGTCTCTCGCTGCCAGAACCGGCTCCCGCCGACCTGCCGGAGACGTCCATCACCATCGACGGGGACACTGCCGACTGGGCCGATCTGGCCGTTGGCGTCCCCATCGATCTTGGCGAAGGGCGGGGTGGGCTGGTCTATGCCCTGGCAAATACGGAGAGCCTCTACCTGGCCGTGGCCCCTGCCGGCGATGATTCGGCGGTGCCCAACGAGTATACGCGGTTGGAGATCGGCCTGGAACTGGAAGGCCGCCTGTTCAGCATCGTTTTCGACCCGCGGCGGGGCGGTGGCGGAATGGGTTACACCGTGATCCCGGAGACGACCACGCCGGACGCCGAGTCGCCGGTCGGTCCGCTGGGGGGCTTGAGCGCCCAGGGCCAGGCCATCGAACTGCGGGTGCCGCGCCTGGCCTTCACCGGTTGGGCCGCCCCGGTGAAGGTGCGCTGGCTGCGGTTTATGGATGGTCTGTGCTGCGGCCAGGACTGGCTGCCTGTCTCCCACGTCGACCTGTTTTTGCCGGTGGACGAAGTCGAGGCACTTGATTCGCGGGCCGTCACGCCGCTCGACATGCCGCGCGATGCCGTGCCGTTCACCCTGTCCGGGCCGGTCGGCGGCGGCAGCGGCACCTGGCACGCCGTTGGGCAGATCAGCGGCTGGAACGTCAGCGCCGGCGGTACACTGCGGCTGGAGATGCAGGTCACGATGCAGGCCCCGACCATGCCCGGCGATGGGGGCGACCTGCGGTTGGGCGCCGTCTTGAGCTTGCTGCCCGTCTTCGGCCCGGATGGCGCGCCGGCGGCTGCCGGCCAAACGACCGGCAGTGGTTGGAGCGACTTGCTCACGCCAACCGGGCTGCCCGTGGAGAACGTGCCGGGCCGCGTGCGGCTGGGTGATGCCACCGCGCAGGGCCTGGCCAGCGGCGACGAGACGCTCACTTTCGCCTTGCAGTGGCAGATTCCGCTGGATGACTCGCTGGCGGATGGCCTGTACGTGCCGGTCGTCGAGGGCTACGCGGCGGTCACCGGGGTGGTGAATGCCTGGTCGGAGGGAGGCTTACTCGGCGACGGGCCGGGCGCGGGCGTGGTCGAGACGCGTCTGCCGGTCACCCTGAACGTGGGCGATCCCGTCGATGGTCGTATGCTGTGGACGCTGTTCCAGGACCAGCCGTCGGGAAGCGGGGGACGGGGCATTTTACCGGTCGAAGATGCTGCGACGGCGGCGCTTTCCAGCCGGGTGGTCTATAACGCCGGGCGATACGTGCTGCCGCGTTTCGATCCCGCCAGCGGCGACCCGATCCCCTATCCGCTGGAACCGTACCTGCCGGCGCTGCTGCCCAACAGTTTCTTCGCGACGGCGCCGCCCCTGCTGCCGTTGGATGTGACCACCGGTGAAATCACGGTGGCGGTCACGCGGCCCGACGGTACGGTCGACGATCTCGGCGTGGTGCCGCTGGCCCAGAACCGGCTCTCGACCTCGACCCGCCTCGAATCGCAGGCGCTGGGCGCGACTTCCCCGGTGGACGTGTACCGCCTGACCACGCTCGACCCCCGCCTGACGGCCTATACTTTTGAGCAGGATGGCTCTCACACCATCACGCTGACGGGTTTCGTGCGCGATGTGTGGGGTACGGTGTATCACGGCGGCGGCACTTACCAGGTCTGGGTGGCCGAACCGCTGCTGCTGCTGCCGGGCGTCCTGCCGGGCACGCCGTTCGAGGCCGGCGACGCTTTCAACCCGGCCCTGACGGTCGCGCCGGCCTTCCCGGCCGATGTCTCGATCCGGCTGCGCGTTTTCCCCCTGGATGGGGCAGACGTGATCGAATATGCGGTCGAGGGCGCGGCCAACGAGTTCGGCTATTTCCACCCCGGACGGGCGGCCGATCCCTGGCTTCTTGAGACGCCCGGCGAATACGTGGTCGACGTGACGGCCAGCTACACCGATCCGCTGGGGCGGCTGTGGATGGGCAGCCAGCGTGGTGCCGGGGTGATTGCGTCGCCGGAGGCCGAGCTGGTGGCGCGCGGCGGACGCGGCCTGGCCAACCTGCCGGCTGACGATCGGCTGGCCTGGTACGCGCTCGATCATACTGCGCCGGATGTGTTGGCCGAGAGTCCAGAGGCGCACCTGCGCTGGCCCTACCACAGCGGCGACGTGCTCTGGTCGCGCGATGATGTGGGCAGCCTGGCGGCCGTCCTCCGCGTGACCGATACCGGCGGCACCTACCAGTCATGGCTGCTTGATCGCCTGCCGGGCTGGCGGGCCGATGACGGCCAGACGCTCGGCGCGCTGGCCAACGAAGATGAGCTGCCGCTGCTGACGGTCAGCCCTTCGGAATCGGGGGCGGGTCACGCCTACGCTTATGCCTATCTCAGCGCCGTACGGCCGGGGATCGCGGCCCGGCAGTTCGTGTCAGGCTATGAACCGTCAGCGGCTGGGCTAAACTTCTGGCGCTTTGACGATCCCTATAATCATCAGCGCGGCATGGGTTTCAACGGCGATGCCCCCGGCGATTACACGTTTTTGTTCGGCGGGGCGGTGCTGCACAATGAAGCGCTCGACCGGCATGAGGCGGCCATCTACGGCGCGCTGGCGGTGGTCATCGATCCGGATGACCCGCGCGGCGACCGGGTTTACCCGCCCTTCCGGGGCGCGGCCAACGGGCCGGATGGCGGTCCGCTGCTGACGGTAGGTGATGTGCCGGTCGAGATGTTTTTCGCGCCCACCGGCTTCCGGCCTGGACAAATTTTCCGGGTTGGAGAGACGCTGGCGCTGTCCGGACAGGTAGCGCCGACGTTGCCCGCCCACGTGGAAGCGGACATCGTAATGCCATCGGGGCGCGTGCTGCCGATCATCGGGCAGGCCAACGCGGTCGGCTACTTCCACGACCCGTCCCAGAATCTGGCGCTGACCGAGGTCGGCATCTGGCAGGTGCGGGTGCGCGTCAGTTACGACGGCCTGACCTCGGCTGGACCGGTCCAGCCGCCTTATCCGTCGGGTGGGCTGCCGGCTTCGGTGGAAGGTCTGTTCGAAATCTTCGTGGTACCGGTGGACGCGCCGCGCCTGGAGCTGAATAACCGCCCCCTGGCCGACGAAATGGTGTCGCCCGCTTTTCCCTTCAACCTGACTGCCGCCATCCCGCCGGACTGGGAGCAGGTACAGGCCGCCTACGTCCTGGCGATGCCGGACATGATTTTATTTCGCGATGTGCAGCCCGCGCCGGGCGATATTTACACGGTGACCTGCGATCCGCGCCGGCTGCACCAGGCCTTCCCGAATCTGGACATCCGGCAGGGCGATACGCAGAACCCGCTCGCGGTGGATACGGTGCTGATCACGCTGGCCCTGAGCGGCCTGGACGCCACCGGTGAGCCGGTTATCGCCGCCCGCACGGTGACGCTGTTCGGCGACCGCCTGCTGATCCTGGATGACGGCTGGCCGACCGGCGAATGAGGACCAAAACAACGATGAATATGAGCTACCGATGGATTTTCCCGACCTGTGCCGCCGGACTGCTGCTGGGGCTGATGGTGTTGGCCCTGCCCCTGTCGCCGGCCCTGGCTCAGGGTGGCGTGACGCCAACGCCGCTGCCGCTCTATGCCCTGCCGCAAAGCCCGCGTGTCTCCGCCAGCGGGGCGATCGCCCTGACCGGCAACCAGCGGTATGCCGTCACCGCCAATACCTTCAGCGGGTCGGTCTCGGTGGTGGATATCGCGGCGAAGACCGTCGCGGCGGAAGTGCCGGTCGGCGAGAGTCCGCGCGCCCTGGTCGTGGCTCCGGATCAGCGCTGGATGGCGGTCACCGCCTGGGCGGCGGGCACGGTCAGCCTGATCGATCTCACCACCTACGCCCTGATCGATACGATCTATGTGGGGCTGTGGCCGTGGGGGGCAGCGACCGACGGCGTGACGCTCTACATCGCCCTGCAAGGGCAGGATGAGATCGCCGAGATCGACGTGGCTTCGCGCCGCGTGCTGCGCCGCCTGCCGGTGCCGGACATGCCGGCCGGCCTGGCCCTGTGGGGCGAGTTTTTATACATCACTCACTTCAACAGCGGGGCGCTGACGCTGCTTTACGTCCCCACCGGCGAGGTCGCCGATTCACGCCCTGGAACGCCGGATTCCAGCCTGTCGCCGGCCCTGTGGCTGGATACGTCAACCGGCACCGTGTATATGCCTGCCACGCGGACCAATGCCGCCAACCCCGTCCTGACCTTTGATACCACCGTGTTCCCGGTGGTGAACGTTTTTGACCTGCGTAATGTGACCACCAGCGTCACCCGCCGCATCGCGCTGGACGTGGCCGACCGCCCGGTCAACATGCCCTTCGACGTGGCCTACGATCGCGCCCGCCGCCGCCTGTGGGTGGTCAATGCCGGCAGCAACGATGTCTCCGTGATCGACCTGAACAGCGGCTTCGCCCGGGCCAGTATCCCGGTCGGGGCCAATCCGCGTGGCATCACTACCTACGCCGATGGCAGCTTCGCTTTTGTGTACAATGCCCTGGACGGCACGATCTCGGTGATCGAGGCGGCCTTCATGGAGGAGGTCGACGAGATCGCCGCCACCGAGCTTGACATGCCGATCGAGCTGTTGATCGGCGCGCAGTTGTTCCACAGCAGCGTGGATGACCGGCTGGCAGAGGACCGCCGCCTGAGTTGTGCCACCTGCCACTTCGACGGGCTGGCCGATGGCCGGACCTGGGTGGGATGGCCCGGCGGCGCGCTCAATACGCCGGCCTTGCTGGACATCCACGAGACCGGGCCGTGGGGATGGACCGGCGCTTACGACGAGTTGGCCGACGTAGACGACCAGGTCGTCTCCGTGCAGCACGGCGCAGGCCTGATCGCGGGCGGGGCTTCCGGCTTGCCGGGGCGGCCCAACGCCGGGCGCTCCCCGGACATGGACGCCCTGGTCGCCTATCTCCAGACGCTGGCCGGTCCGGGCCGCAATGCGCTGCTCATCCCGCCGGAGGAGGTGTTGGCCGGAGAGGCGGTGTTCCTGGCGCAGGGCTGCACGGAATGCCATGCGCCCCCACTGTATACGGATTTAGAGGCGCACGACCTCGGCAACGGACCCATCGATACGCCGTCGCTGCGCTGGCTGTGGGCGTCCGCGCCGTACGCTCACGATGGCCGCGCCGCTGACCTGGTCGACGTTTTCTCCGTAGATACCGGCCCGCACCGGCTGCTGGGCGTGATCCCGGCGGCGGACCTCGACCGTCTGGTGACCTATTTGCGCAGCCTGCCGCTGGAATGAGCCTGACCCGCATCCGGGAGAACCCTCATCGATGAACGCTCGTGAACGAGTGCTGGCCGCTCTACGTCACCAACCGGTGAACCGCGTCCCGCGCTTTGAAATCTGGATCGACGGCCTGCTGGACGAACTGGACCAGCCGGACCCGGCAGCGGCTGCCGTTTATCTCGGTCAGGACTGCCTGATGATGCCTTCTCACCAGCCGCCCGGCAGCAATGCCTGGCGCGAGGGGGTGGACGAGTTCGGGCGTGTCTGGTCGGACGGTATGTATACGGCGGGTGTGATCGATTCGTGGGAGGCTCTGGAGCAGTACAGCCCGTCACCGGAAACCGTCGACCAGTACTTCGACCCGGTAGAAGTAGCGGCGGTGCGGGAGCGCTATCCCGATCACTGCCTGATCTTCGGCACGCACGTGGGGCCGTTCACGGCGGGCTACATGGCGATGGGCTTCGCGCGCTTTTTCACCGGACTCTATGACGACATCGACCTGGTGCGCCGCCTGCTCGATCACCGGACGGAGTGGTGCATCGCCCTGTACCGGCGAGCGGTCGAACTGGGGGCGGAGGTGGTGGTGCTGGGCGACGACGCCGGCCAGACGGAAGGCCCGATGATCGCGCCGGCCATGTGGCGGCACTTGATCCAACCGCGGCACCGCCGGATCGTAGATGCGCTGGACGTGCCGGTCATCTGGCACAGTGATGGCAGCGTGCTGCCTCTGCTGCCGATGGCCGTCGAAGCGGGGTTTGCTGGCTTTCACGGGCTGGAACCGGCCGTCGGGATTGACCTGGGCCGGGTCAAACGCGCCTACGGGCAGGAGCTGGCCCTGATCGGTAATGTCGACATCCGAGTCTTATTTGACGATGACTTCTCGGCGGTGCGGGCGGAAGTGGACCGCTGTCTGGCACAGGGCGCGCCCGGCGGCGGCTATATGCTGGCGACCTGCAACAGCATCAATGTCGGACGGGATAACAATTAGTAACTGGTCAGGTCTTATAGTCCGGCCAGGAGTGTCCCGAAGCATTGTGATGCAGATGGTGCCCTGAACATGACAGCCAACGAATTCCACACTAAAATCCCCCATAGAACCTACCAGCTTGGGGGAAGACGAATGAGTGAAGAAGAACGCCAGTGGGTAACCACTGTCGAGGCAGCAGAGGCTACAGGCTATCATCACGAGCATGTTCGTAAATTGGCGCGTGAGGGTGCTGTGACGGCCCAAAAAACTCGTGCCGGGTATCTGATCTATCTACCGAGCTTGAGGGCATACATTGAGAATCACGGGTATGGCCCTCATAGTAGTAAGCCTGATGAGTAAAGATTTTCTAACTTTACTTTACCACGTATTCGTGGTAAACTTTAGTTAGAAAAAAGGGGAGCCAATAGACACCAGTCCACGCTCCCCAGCCCTTGAACATTTACATCGTCTATAGAAAAGCGCGG
>DAOUEM010000500.1:0-9999 GCA_034430555.1 Anaerolineae bacterium
GCGGCCTGGTGTTTACGGCTCGAAGTCGAACAGGAAGAATTCGCCGGGTAAGCTGGCCGCATCGAGTGCGTCCTGTGCCGCATACAGAATTGCCTCGTCGTCCTGCTGCTCAGCATGGACCGCGATGGAGTTGAGCAGCTTGCGCGCCTCTTCTCCGCCGATCTCGCCCAAGGCCCAGATGGCGATCTCCAACACTTCCCGGTCGTCCGTCTCTTCTATCAGGCGGGCCAGCAACGGGACGGCCTCCTTCAGCTCCAGGTGCCCGGCGGCCCGTGCGGCTTCGTAGCGAAGCTCGGCGCTGCTGCTGGTCAGTTCCTGCAGGATGGTCGGCGCCCACGCCGAGTCGCAGGTGCGTCCCATGGCGAAGATCGCGCTCATGCGCATCTTCAGGTCATCGTGGGCGTAGGTTTGCTCGATCATCTGACCGATGCCTTCCCGACTGCAGTTGGCAATGGCTTCCAACGATCGGCGGCGGAGTTCATCGTCCTCGTCGGCATGAAAAATGTTGAGCACCGTATCCTGTGCCAGCCGGGCATCCTGCTCGTTGATCTCTTCATACTCGCCCAGCAGGATGAAGCGGCCCAGCTCTACGATGGCCGCGGCACGAACGTCAACCATTGCATCATCCCTGGCAATGGCGACCAGCTTGCGCAGCAGGGCCGGGCTTTCGTCTTCCCATAGTCCTTCTATCGCGTGACGGCGTACTTCACCGTCGCTGTCGGCCAGGGCCATGTAGTTGATTTCACGGAAGTCCATCTCAAAGTTAGCTTCACTCACCAGGTTGAGGTGCTGGATCAGCTTACGGCGGTGTTCGACCGGAACCTTGGGCCAGTGTTGTTCGAGTTCGGCCAGCACGGATCGGGTCAGCCCGGAAAGACCGTAGATGGTAGAGGCGTCAAACGGCTGGCTGTGATTGATCAGGGTATTCAGAACCTCTGCAAAGTCTTTCTTTGTCATTGCCCTATCTCACGATGTGATGGTTGTTTTTAAGGAATGTTCAGGGTGATCGGATTGATGATATCGTTGATGATCACGATGCCCATTGTCCCCAGCAGCAGCAGCAGGCCCACCATGTGCACCATCCCTTCGCGTTCGGGGTCCATCGGTTTGCCACGCAGCAGCTCGATGACCACGAATAGAATACGGCCGCCGTCCAGACCGGGGATGGGCAGCAGGTTGGTCAGGCCGAGGGCCAGGCTGATCACGGCGGCGAAATCCAGGATGGGCAGCGCGTTTTGATACTCAAAACTTTGTTCGAGTCGCTGGCCGCCGATCTGGCTGAGCCCGACGATGCTGACCGGACGGGCCATTTCTGGTGACAACTCGCCTCGGATGATCTGGAGGAGTGCCTCGAAAATGAGCTTGACGGTTTGCCAGGTTTGCTCGAAACCATAGCCAATTGCCCGAGTCAAGTTGGCCGACTCGTAATCCACCAGCAGGTCGCGCTCGGTCAGGGTGATGCCGACCATGGCGTTTTCCTGCAAAGCCGCGATGCTCACCCCGATCGGCCCTTCATTGGCCGGTGTTTCACTGTCGATGCGGGGCCGCAGGGACACGGTGATCGGCTCACCTTCACGTTCGATCAACAACTCGACCAGTTCGCCCCGGTGTTCGTTGGTGAAGTCGACCAGCGATTGCACCGACGTGATTGGCTCCCCATCGGCGGCCAGGACGATATCCTCCGGCTGCAAGCCGGCCTGGCCTGCCGGGGAGTCGGTTACCACCCCGATGATCTGGACGCTTTCCACCGTGCTGGTGGTGCTGGTATCGTCCAGGACCAGCGGCACATCGAACTGCTCCTCGTCGCGCTCAACCGTGAGCCAAACCTCTTCGCCCTGGCTGGCCGTTAGCAGCGCGATCAGGGAAGCCGCCGAGTCGATATAGTCGTTGTTGGCGCGCACGATCACATCGCCGGATTGCAGGCCGGCAGCCGCGGCCGGTGAAGTCGCGTCCACATTGCGGATGGCGACCGACGCGCCGCGTACGACCGGCAGCCCCATCAGGGCCATGATCGTAAAAATGGCGATCGCCGTCAGGAAGTTGGCGATCGCGCCGGCGCTCATAAAAAGAATGCGCTGCCAGGGGCCGGCCTGATTGACGCTCTTGGGGTTTTCGATGCCGCGTTTGCGGGCAATAGCCCAATCGCCGGCAGCCTCGTCGTCGCTCACCGGACGGACAAAATCTTCGCCCAGCGGACGGACGAAGCCCCCCAGCGGCAGCCAGTTGATGGTGTATTCTGTGCCGTTCCGCTCGAACAACTTTAGGGCGCGGGGCGGGTATCCCAGGCCGAATTCAAGCACGGTCACCCCGATCAACTTGGCCGCGATAAAGTGCCCAAGCTCGTGCAAAAAGATCATGGGCACCAGCATGATTACAAACGAGGCCAGCGCCAGTAAAAAGTCATTCATCGGTGAGCCTTTAATTGTCTCTGCCACGCGAGTAAAACGCGTCCGTTGGCCGTACCGCAACGGTATTACACTGCATCAGGGGGCGTATTGCGGCACGCCCCCTGTTTTATTCTCATCCGTATTTCAACCGGCGAACCTTCACAGGTAGCATTATAGCGCCGGGCTATAGGTGTAGCAAGATGCCTGCCTGATTACTGATGACTCTCTAACGTTTGCGGAGCGCTACGGATTCACCAGTTGCGCCTTACCACCGGCGGTCGCCTGGCGCACCTCCAACACACCCGGCACGCCGCGCAGGTTCGCTTCGATGGCCTCTGCCGCTTCTGGCGTAGCGATGACGTGCACGTTCGGCCCGGCATCGATGGTGTAACATACGTGCCGGCCATCGCGCTCCCGCCATTCCCGGACCTGGTGAATGAGGCGCAGGGTCTCCGGCTGCCAGTACAGGAGCGGCGGTCTGCCGGTCATCATCACCGCGTGCATGACGTTATTGTCAAGCTCAACCACCTCAGCCAATTCCTGGAAATCACGGGCCTGGATCGCGGCCTTACACCGGTCGAAGCGGGCCTGGGCCGTGGCGATGCGCGCGGCCTGCAGGGGGCTGGTCGCGGCGATGGCATGCCCGGAAGTCGAGCCGGTCTTTTTGTGTGTGCGGCTGACCACGGCGACCAGGTCGATCAGCGGCCAGTGTTCGACGCTGGCAAATGTTTCCGCGTAGGAGTCCTCATGACAATCTCCGGTGTACCAGGCGACAAAACCGCCCGGTATCGAGCGTGCGGCCGATCCCGAACCGAGCCGGGCCAGGGCGCTCAACTCGCGTTCGGTCAGCTCCAGCCCCAGGGCTGCCGTCGCCGCCAGCGACAGGGCCGCAAATGCCGCCGCCGAGGAGGCGATGCCGGTGCCGATCGGGAAGTTGCTCTCGGAGTCGACCTGGGCGTATCCCTGATAGGCGGCCAGCCGCCGCACGTGGTCCAGGTGGTGTACGACCCGCTCCAGGGCCGGTCCACTGGCCAGCGCGCCATTAACCTTAACGCTGTCAGCCGCCAGGTCCTTACGCCAGGTGACGGTGGTGCGGGTTTGCAGTTCGGCTAGGTTAAATGAGATCGAGGGGGAGGCCGGCAACCGTTGGGCGTCGTCGCGGTTGCCCCAGTATTTGATCAGGGCGATGTTCGGCGGCGCAGAGGCCGTTGCAGTCAGTGCGGACATATAGGCTGTGCGTCTTTCGTGTAGTGAGCGGGATCAGCCGCCCAAGGGCGGGGCTTCCCCTGGTTGCGGCACAACGGTAACCGGCTGCTGGATGCCAAGCGAGAATATGACCTCATTGGAGCGCAGTTCTTGCGTGACGTAGACCCCCTGGTCCGGGAAGATTGGTGTGGCGGTGGCTGCCGGTGAGATGTTCAGCGTGCCCCGGAAAGAATTACGATACGTGGCCTGGATGGAATATCGTCCCGGCGCCAGTCCCATGTTGTTCAGGCGTATGCCATCGAAGGCAAGCTGCTCCGTGCAGCGCTGCTTGGGACCGAGGATATACAGCACCTCGGCGGGAAACGAGGTCCGCTGGGGATTGGGCGGGCGGGTGGTGGTCGGTTCCGGGAAAGTTGCCAGGTCGCTCAGGCGCTGCACCTGGAAGTTCAAGCCCGGCGTGCCATCGTCGCGCAGCAGCGCTTCCCGCGGGGCCAGGAACAGCGTGATCGCCCCCACGCCTTCGTTGATAAACGTGGCGTTGACGACCAGGGCCTCGCCCATTGCCATGCTGTCCCGCTGTAAATCGATTTGTAGCTGCAAGGCGCCCTCTGACCGGGCGGCCAGCAGGGACTGGTTATTGCCATTGGCCGCGGGATGCGCCAGCGCGCTGCAGGAAACGCCGAAGCGGCCACCAGGGATGACTCGGGGGAGGACGATCATCAGCATAATAGCGAACGCAACGAACACAATACCAAGCGTGGTGTTACTGGTGTCTGAGACCAGGCTTCTCACTCGTTGCATGTTGGACCGTTTCTTAATTGGGTACGCACGTACTCTATAATAGTCTGTGCTGTGATTTCTGCCATCTCGAACCAGCAGGCGTCGCGGTTGTATTTGCGGAACCAGACATCCTGGCGGCGCGCGAAGTCACGCGTCTCCTGCCTGATGGCCTGCAGTCCTGCCTCTAAGGATACTTCATCCAGCAAGTATGTGCTGAGCTGCGCATAGCCCAATCCGCTCATGGCAGGCAGCTTACGGCTGTAACCGGCGGCCAGCAGGGCTTGCACCTCCTCCAACAACCCGTCCTGCATCATCTGGTCGATGCGCGCGTCGATTCGCTGATGCAGCGCTTCGCGCGGTCGTGTCAGGCCGATTTGCAGGATGTGATAGGGCGGGGCGGTTTTGCCTTGCTGCGCGCTGATTGGCCGCCCCGATTCCAGGAAGACCTCCAGGGCGCGGATGACCCGGCGGACGTTGTGGGGATGGATGCGCCCTGCAGAAACCGGGTCGTGCCGGGCCAGGCGATCGTGTAAAGCCTGCGGGCTGTGCGCGGCGGCGTAGGCTTCCAACTCTTTCCGCAGCGCCGGGTTAGGCGGCACTTCGGGGATGCCCCAGCCCTCGATCACCGCGCTGATATACTGACCGGTGCCGCCCACCAGCAGCGGCAGCCGCTGCCGCGCCAGGATGTCGTCGATGGCGGCGTAAGCTTTGGCCTGGTAGATCGCCAGCGAAAGCCACTCATCCGGTTTCACCAGGTCCAGCAGGTGATGCGGCACCAGGGCCTGCTCCTCCGGGGTGGGTTTGGCCGCGCCGATGTCCATGCCCTGGTACACCTGGCGGCTGTCCGCGCTGACGATTTCGCCGTTGAGCGCCTGGGCGAGCGTGATCGAAAGAGCGGTTTTGCCGACGGCGGTCGGCCCCAGCACCACCACCAGCGGTCCCTTGCTGTTACCAGCCGACGGCATCGGTGATCACCTCAAGCAAAGGGCCATCCGACCGGAGCGCGATAACTACCAGGTCGATCCGCCAGGCCACTTCTTCCAGGTCTTGCGTATCCAGGTACGCTTGCGCCGCGGCGATCATACAGGCCTGTTTGCGCGGCGTGATGCTCTCAATGGCCGTGTTCGTATCGGCGGAACGCCGGGTGCGCACTTCCACGAAAACCCATTCGTCGCCATCGCGGGTTACCAGGTCGATCTCGCCCTGCGGGCAGTGCCAGTTCTGCGTGATGATGGTGTAACCTCGCTTGGCGAGCGCCTCCGCTGCCAGGGATTCGCCGTATTGGCCGAGTGATTGCTGGTAAGTTGGCATGAGATTCTCGCCGATGCTCCCGAAATGCTTCATCAGGTTTCTAACGCAGGATGGGAGAGAATGCAAGGCGCGGCTGTTGCACCGCCTTCTCGGATCATGTTAGAATTCAACTGTCCTCATGGAGTGTATGTGCATACAGCCAGGAGCAAAAATGTCCATCACAACGGTACTCAGGCAGGCGGATATCTTTTGCGAGCTCACCAATACCCAGCTCGAGCTCGTGGCGTCGATCTGCGAAGAGAAAAACTACCAGACCGGCGACATCGTTTTTGAAGAAAATACGCGGGGCGATGAGTTGTACGTGATCGCTAACGGCGAAGTAGAAATCCAGTTGGATCCCAACCTGATCGGCGGCGGCGATGCCGGTGGCCCCCAGACGATCGCCACCTTGCGGCGGGGCCAGTCATTTGGCGAGGTGGCCCTGGTTGACGAAGGACTGCGCTCGGCTTCGGCACGCTGCGCCCAGCATGATACCCATCTGGTCGTGATTCCGCGTGACAAGTTGATGCTGTTGTGCGATACGTACCCGCAGTTGGGTTACCGTTTGATGCGTAACCTGGCCGCCGACCTGGCCATGAAGATCAGGAACACGGATTTGCAGGTCCGCGAGCAGCTCACCTGGGGCCAGCAGCGGGCTTAGGCCCCTGGCGGGGCAGGCGTGCCTGCCGTGTGATTGAGTCTGTGTGCTCGCGAGGCGTGTCATGTAGCCTGAGATCATTATGATACGTATGCTGAATAGCGCGCAACCGGCGCTCTGGTTGCGCGTTATCTGTTATGACTGCCATCCCGTTGTCACCGTAGTGCGGGCGATTATAATGAAGGCCGGTATGGCCATCTCTATCAGTCTGGAGCTGCCTTGCGCGTATTAATTGCTCTCCTAAAAACCATGCGTCCACGCCAGTGGACCAAAAACGCCGTCGTTTTTGCGGGACTGGTCTTTGACGGCCAGTTGTTCGTGGTCGATTCCCTGGCGCGTATCGGGCTGACGTTTGTCCTGTGGTGCCTGATAGCCGGGACTATCTACATTGTTAACGATCTGATCGACATCGAGAAGGACCGACAGCACTACAAGAAAAAGCATCGCCCGCTGCCGTCCGGGCAGTTGCCTAAGTCGGTGGCATGGGTGGCCGCCGTGGTGATCCCGGTAGCGGCCATAGGCGTGACCCTGCTGGTCTGTCCGGCGCTGGCAGCCGTGCTGCTGGGCTACATTGGCCTGCACCTCATGTACTCCTTGTGGCTCAAGAATACCGTGATTATCGACGTGTTCGCCATCGCTGCGGGATTCATGCTGCGGGTGATATCCGGCGTCGTCGTGATCGAAGTCGCCCGTTTTTCGCCCTGGCTTTATGTGACCACCGGCTTACTCGCCCTGTTCCTGGCCGTGGCCAAGCGCCGGCAGGAGTTGATCAACCTGGCGGATAAGGCGCAGGACGTGCGCGTGACCTACAAACAATACACCCTGCCGCTGCTTGACGAGATGCTGCGCCTGGTGCTGACCGGTACGGTGCTGGCTTACACGCTCTACACCTTTGAAGCCAATCCAGAACTCCCCACCATGTTGCTCACGATCCCCTTTGTGTTGTACGGCGTCATGCGGTACATGTACCTCATGCACGTCGAGGGCAAAGGGGGCGCGCCGGACGAGGTGCTGCTCGAAGACCTGCCGCTGCTGATCGACATAGTCCTGTGGGGAATATGCGTGCTGGCTGTTTTATACCTGAAGCTGTGAGGGGTGGTTGATGGAGGTCACGGCTACCGCGCCCGGCAAAATCATCCTGTTTGGTGAACATGCTGTGGTGCATGGCCAGCCGGCCATCGCCGTGCCGTTACCCGCCGTTCGCGCCACGGCAGTCGTACACCCCGGTCGACCGGGGGGACGGATGATGATTATCGCCGCCAACCTGGCCCGCACGATTGTCGTGAATGCCGCACCCCGGCGCTCGGACCACGCCCTGGCCGTTGCCAGCCGGTTATTGGTCGAACACTTCGGAGTGCCCCTGCCGAACTTCTACGTTCTGGTGCATAGCACCATTCCAGTGGCCAGCGGGCTTGGCAGCGGGGCTGCGGCGACGACCGCGCTGCTCAGGGCCTTAAGTAAAGCGCTGGACATCACGATTGACGTGGAGACGCTAAACGCCCTGGTCTATGAAATTGAGAAACTTTATCATGGCACGCCGAGCGGTATCGACAATACGGTCGTCGTCTACGAGCAGCCGGTATACTTCGTGCGCGGCCAACCCATTGAAACCTTCGCCATCGGTGCGCCGCTGCACCTGGTTGTCGCCGATACCGGCGTGGCCAGCCCGACTCACGTGACCGTCGGTGATGTGCGTGCGCTCTTCGAACGCGAGCCGCAGCGGATTGGCGCCATATTTGACCGCATCGGCAGTATCAGCCGGCAGGCGCGGGAGAAGATCGTCCAGGGTGATGTCGCCGCGTTGGGCAGGTTGATGCAGCAAAACCACGCCCTGCTGCGTGATCTCGCCGTATCATCGGCCCTGTTAGATAAACTGGTGGCGGCTGCGGAGTCAGCCGGGGCTTATGGCGCCAAGCTCTCCGGCGGCGGGCGCGGCGGCAATCTGATTGCCCTGACACCGCCTGAAGCGACGGCGCGCGTGTCGGAAGCGATTCAGGCTGCCGGGGCCAGGCGCACTATACTGGCGACGCTTTCTTGAAAGCGCGCTTTCCTGAAAAGGATACCCCGTATTATGTTGGTTTTTGTCAAGTTTGGCGGATCGCTGATCACCGATAAAACACAGGAAGGCGTCTTTCTGGAAGCGCGAATGGCACGGCTGGCCGAGGCGCTGGCAGCGGTTCGTGCGGCTCAAGTGGACCTGCGTCTTTTACTCGGACATGGGAGCGGTTCCTTTGGGCACTTCGAAGCCCAGAAGTACGGCACCGCGCAAGGCGTTTACACACGGGATGAGTGGATAGGTTTGGCGGCGGTCGCCCGTGTCGCCCGACAGCTAAATCATCTGGTGACCGGGTCGCTGGCCGGGGCTGGTCTGCCGGTATGGTCGATGCAGCCGTCGGCTTCGGCCATATGCGATGAGGGCGACATCCGTCAACTGGCCACGGTGCCGCTCCAGACGGCATTGCAGCATGATCTGGTGCCCCTGGTGCATGGTGATGTGGCGCTGGATTCGGTGCGAGGTGGCACGATTATCAGCACAGAGACCATATTTTATTACCTGGCTCCGATTCTGCGGCCTGCGCACATTTTTTTACTGGGCGAGGTAGAGGGGGTGCTCGACCGGGAAGCACATGTGATCCCGCGCATTACGCCGTCGACCTTGCCGGCGATTGATGCCGCGCTCGGCAGTTCCCATGGCGTTGACGTGACCGGGGGAATGGCCAGCAAGGTGCGTGCCATGGTGCGCCTGGTCCAGGCCAATCCAGGACTGTGCGTGCATATCCTTTCCGGCCTGGACGCGGACCGGGTTCGCATGGCCATCCAGGAGCCGGCCAGTGCGCCGGGCACGGTGATCACGGCCACATAGCCTGCTGTATGGGTTCAGCGGCGGGAGGTCTGGTCCTGCCAGGCGTCGGCCAGCCGGTTGACCGCATACACCGTCAGCGTGATGGCGATTCCCGGCGGCAGGGCGATCCAGGGTGCCGCGCGGAAGGCGTCACGCCCCTGGTCGAGCATGATACCCCAGTCAGGCGTGGATGGATCGCCGCTGAATCCCAGAAAAGCCAGCGCCGCGCCATTCAGGATCGCCCAGCTTAACGACACGGCGGCGAAACTGAGCAGCGTTTCCCTCACATTGGGCAGGATATGGAAGACCAGGATGCGGCGCGAATTCGCCCCGATCGCCTGGGCAGCGTCGATGTAAAGGCGGCCGCGGATTTCCAGCACGGCGGCGCGCGCCACGCGGGCGTAGGCCGGCAGCCCGGCGATTCCCACGGCCAGGGCGACCTGTTGCAAGCCCGTTCCGGTCAGGGAAAGCAGCGCCAGCGCCAGCAGCAGATTGGGGAAGGCCAGCAGGGTGTCCATGGCGGCCATCAACAGCCGGTCCCACCATCCGCCGTAGTACCCGGCCAGGATGCCGATCGGAAGTCCCGGCAGGATAGTGATGGCCGTCGCCAGCAGTGCCATGCTGAGCGTCTGGCGGCCTCCCCACAGGGTCCGGCTGAGGACATCACGTCCCAGGGCATCGGTTCCCAGCGGATACGCCTCGGAAGGTGGGTGGAGGGCGGCTTCAGTCTCGGCGTGGCGGGGGTCTCTGGTCGTGAGCATGGGACCAAACAGCGTCAGCAGCACGATCAAGGCCAGGATCAGCAGGGGCATGTGAAACGTCAGGCGGCGCTGGGG
>DAOUEM010000501.1:0-7824 GCA_034430555.1 Anaerolineae bacterium
CTTTTCGAGCGCGTCAAGCGGCTGGCGGGTCGGCGCCCACCAGCCGTCTTCCCAATCGTCCGGACGCTTTCCCCTGGCCCAGGAAACCCAGTATTCTTCGTGGTTACCCTGGACGACGGGCCAATTCATCCCCGCGATGACTTCCAGAGTTTCTTGGCCTTGCGGCCCACGCCCCACGATGTCGCCGTTGACCAGCACCTGGTCCGGTTCTACGGCAGCCAGGTCGGTCATCACGGCTTCAAGCGCCGGCAAGTTGCCATGGATATCTGAGATGATGGCGAGGGTTGTCATAAAAATCTACCTGTCGGAAGTGAAAACTCCCGCCGTTCGCTGCGGGAGTTGTTCTCATATGGCGGCAAGCTCGGCTTATGCCATCAGGCGCTGCCGACTGTCACCTGGTCGATGATCCCGGCAATCACCGCTCGCACCGGTGCATTATTGCCCTTCAGAATCTGTCGGGCGCCGTTGCCTTCATCCACGACGAGCACCGTGTCGCCGGCTCCGGCCTGGACGTCATCGATGGCGATATCGTAGGCGCCTGTGCCCCGGCCATCAAGGCCCAACTGCTCGACCAGCATCAATTTGCGCCCGTGCAGAAAGGGGTGTTTGATCGTCGCGACGACGTTGCCCTTGACGCGTCCAATGTACATAATGCCCTCATTGTTCGCCCGGTTGGGTGCGAACCCAATGGGCGGTATCGGTATCGTCGGTCGGCGGCGCGTCGTCCACGTCATCAATGATGCCCATGATGGCCAGGTCTACCGGCACGAAGGGTGGGTTGAGCGCCAGCGCGGCTTCGCGGCTGGCGACGGTGAAGACCAGCTCGCCAGGCCCGGCCTGCCCGGTGGCATCGGCGGCAATGGCCGGCTCGCCGACCGGCTGGCGGCTCTGGTCCAGAGGCTGCACCACCAGGAATTTCACGCCGGCCAGGCCCTGGTACTTCTGAGAAGCGACCAGTGTGCCGATGACCCGGGCGAACTTCATCCCGCACCGCCTTCGAAGGCCCGCTGCGCCTGGTCGGCCGCTTCGCCGGCTGCTGGCGCTTCCTCACCTTTGTGATATGTGGTCTGGCCTTCCACTTCGATCGTTTCCACGATGGCCATGATACAGGCATCGGTCGGACGGTTGTCGGTGACGGCCGTCTGGCGGGCGCTGGATCCAGAGGCAAAGAGCACGATCTCGTTTATGCCCGCCCCGACGGCATCCGCGGCCACACGATACCCGCCGGTCGGCTGACCGTCGGGATTCACCGGTTGGATGATCAGTAGTTTCAGGCCATCCAGGCGGTCGCTTTTTTGCGCGGCAACCACCGTTCCCACCACTTTTGCTAGCTGCATAAGGTATTTAACCGCTGTCTTTATTCGTCTTCACGGGCCATCTTGGTATATTTTTCGGTGCCCATGGCTTCCCGGCCTTCCTCTTCGCGGCCCAGCGGCATCACGGCATCCACATTCAGGTGCGGACGCGGGATCACATGTACGGCCACGACTTCGCCGACCTTTTCCGCGCCGCGGACGCCGGCTTCCACGGCCGCTTTCACGGCTGCCACGTCGCCGCGTACCACGGCCGTCACGTAACCGCCGCCGGTTTTTTCATACTGCACCAGTTCGACCCGTGCTGCTTTAACCATCGCATCTGCCGATTCGACCACTGCCGCGAAGCTCCGGCACTCGATCATTCCCAACGCTTCCGCCATGCCATCTCTCCTTAAAAAGGGTGTGATGGGCCCTATCTGGCGCGGCCCGTCACTTAAAACGCAGAGGGAATATTCCCTATCCTAAACGCAATCACGTTTTCGGCCAAATTCTGTAGGGGCAGGGTGGTCCATCAGTAGCCCTATTTTTCACCGCCGACCGATTCGCCCCGTGCCTCTTTGACAATACGCACGCCAGCGCTGGCTCCGATCCGGGTGGCCCCGGCCTCGATCATTTTCTGCGCGTCTTCCAGGGTGCGTACTCCGCCGGAGGCTTTCACACCCATGCTCGGGCCGACTACGCGCCGCATCAGGGCGACATCCTCGACTGTCGCACCGCCCGGCCCGAAGCCCGTGCTGGTCTTGACGAAATCCGCGCCGGCCTGCTTGCATATTTCCGAGGCCGCGACAATTTCGTCGTCAGTGAGCAGCGCCGTCTCCAGGATCACCTTACACAAGGCGCCGCCGGCATGAGACGTGGCGACCACGCGCGAGACATCCTCAAAGACCAGGTCCCAGTCCTTGCTTTTTAATGCACCGACGTTGATCACCATATCGATTTCGGTGGCCCCATCCCCGATGGCCTTGGACGTTTCGTAGGCTTTGACTTCGGGTGTAGTGGCTCCCAGTGGGAAGCCGATCACCGTGCAGACGGCCACGTCGTCTGTGTCACGCAGCAGTTGGGCGCACAACTTGACATAACTTGGATTCACGCAGACCGAGGCGAAATGATATTTGCGCGCCTCGTAACATAGCTGGGCGATTTGTTCGGCGGTCGCATTGGGTTTGAGCAGCGTATGGTCGATCGTGCGGGCTATCGCCAGGTCGCTGGGAATCATGCCCAGCGTGCTGGTCACGCGGGATGCGCCTGCCTTCACTACCGCTTTGACACGCGGCGCGCAGTCCCGGACACAGCGGCCGTCGTCATGATTGCAGCAGTCGCCGTTACCGGCGGCGGCGGGTGCCGCTTCCGTATTTAGCGCGACCAGGACCTGCCGCGTGACTTCTTCGACCAGGGTTTCGAGCTGGGCTTCGGTAATTTCCATTAGGGTTCCCTGCTGAACTTGCGTTCAATCGCCATGATCTTGTCGACCCGGCGGCCATGCCGACCACCGCCGAAGTCTGTAGCCAGCCAGGTGTCGGTGATCTGTTTGGCGAGATTGGTGCCGATCAAGCCCGCCCCCAAGGTCAGCACGTTGGCGTTGTTATGCTCGCGGCTGTTGACGGCGGTTGCCTGATCATAACACATTGCGGCGCGCACGCCCGGTACTTTGTTGGCGGCCATACAACTGCCGATGCCGGCCCCGTCTATGACGATGCCGCGCCATGCCCGGCGGTGCGCCACTGCTTCGGCGACGTTGTAGGCAAAGTCCGGGTAATCGACGCTTTTCTCCGAGTCGGTGCCGCAGTCCAGCACCGGGAAGCCCGCGCGCTGTAAATGCGCCTTCAATATTTCCTTGAGTGGATAACCACCGTGGTCAGCGCCAACGGCTACCACGCGTTCCCCAGGCTCCCACCGGGATGCTTCTTCTTCCGCCCTGGTGATCGTGATCCGCATCTCTTGCGCGACCTGCCGGGCCAGCGGCGTGATGATTGCCTCAGGGGGGACGTTCAGCGTATCGCCGGGCGCTGCCTGGGCGATCTCTGCCTGGCCGATTATGGGGCGCTTGGTACGCGTCACGCCGGGCAGTCCCAGGGTGCGCCGCAGCACACGCCTCACGATATCCCGAACGAGCGCCTCATCAACTGGCATCACTACCCACCTGCTCTATGTGCGAATCACGGATTAGCGGATTATATTTCCTTGGAGCCGGTATGCGCAAGAGATTGATGCTATTGCCGCGGAATACCTGCCACGAAATCCTTGCCGCCGGTGCCAGGGAGGCCGTTCAGACGTGACCTGCGTCTCACTGGCCTGCTCGCGCGGGCCTGTTGACATGATGCCGACATCCGTGTTAGTCTTGCTGCGCTGGCGGGCAGGTGTGCATGGTTATCATCGGCCTGCCGGGGAAGTGCGCTTGTAAGGCTGGCCGCGTGCTGGTGGACAAGCGCTGTCACTATGTTGGCGTGATGAGGAATTACTTGAACATGGACGTTATTCGCGTGAGAAAAAAACGTGCCGCCTGGTGGCGCGTCGTTATACTTGTCGCCCTGATGCTGGCCCCTGGCTTGCTGGTCGTGCCCGGCGTCCAGGCCCAGGGCAATCTACTCTCCAATCCCGGCTTTGAGCAGGCGCATGGCGACGGTCAGTCGCTCCAGCCGCCGCCCGGTTGGGGGATCTGGGCCAACGTTACGGATGGCCTGGTGTCGCGCCTGATCCAGCGTTCTGCCCCGGAAGTCGTCGCCACCATCGGCGTGAACGAAGGCAATGGCGCGCTCGACGTGTACAAGGGTTGGGCGTCGTTTAGCGTTTCCGTTTACCAGACGGTCAACGTGCAGGCGGGCAGCACCCTGCGTCTGGCGGCGTCCGGGCGCATGTGGAGCTGCGACAGCGACGTGGGTGCCTCCGGCGATACGTGTATCGCTGACGGCAGTGTTGTGCCGCAGACCTATACGGAAGCCAGCTTCCGCGTCGGCATCGATCCGACCGGCGCCAACGATCCCAACTCCGGCAATATTGTCTGGTCTAATCCGACCGCGCCCTACGCCGGCTACCAGCAGATGACCGTCGACGCGACGGCCAGCGGCACCGCGGTGACGGTGGTGCTCAACGGCCAGATGGTGCATCCGGCCCGGCACCAGCACGTTTTTTGGGATTCGGCATCCCTGACCGTGATCAGCGGCGGCAGCGCCGATGCTGGCACGGGTGCCGCGGCGCAGCCGGCCGCACCCGCCCCGGCTCCACCGCCGGCCCTGGCCGCGGAAGTTATCCCCCAGGGGCCGCGCGGTGATGGCGGGATCGTGCATACCGTGCGGACCGGCGACACGTTGTGGGCGATTGCCGTCGCTTATAACGTCACGCCGGATGTCATTTTGACGTTGAACGGCATGACGATGGACGACGCGCGTATCTTGACTCCCGGTCAGGAGCTGATCATCCAGGAAGGGTCTGGGGAGAGCGCTGGTGGCGATTCCGGCCAGGGCGAAGCTGCCTCCGAGCCACCCGCCGAGCCGACCGAACAGCCGATCGAGTCTTATGATGCCGCGCCGGTGGCCAATGCCGTCGTGCCGGTGATGCTGGTCAACGAGCGTGTTTCTACCGGTCGTATCTGTACGCTGCTGTTTGAAGATACCAATCCCAACCGCCTGCGCGAAAGCGGAGAAGCGCTGCTGGCCGGCGGCCAGATCACCCTGTCGCAGGGCGGCGCGACCGTGGCCAGTTACACCACCGACGCTACCGGCGAGCCGTTCTGTTTCAGCGACCTGGCTCCCGGCGATTACCTGCTCAACCTGATGCCGCCCGGCGGCTACGGCGTGACTACGCCCGGCTCATACGCGGTGATGCTTGAGGCGGGCCAGACGGTTGAGGCGCTCTTTGGTGCGGCCTCTGGTTTTGTGCCGCCGCAGCCCCCGCCTGTGCAGGTTGGCGGCTTTCTCAGCGATGAAACCGGTTCTGAAACGGATACACGGGCGGAACCACGTAACGTCGTGGAGGCCATCATCTTTTTCTTGGAGGTCATCATCTTTGATTATCCAGGCGCATTGGTGATCGCTCTGGCCGGGGTGGTACTGGTCGGCGGCGGGGCGTTGACTCTCCTGCTCAGACGGTAAGCGTCTCAACCGAATCAAACGGTAAGGGCTGCGTGATGATGGCGCGGCCCTTTTTATTTACCGGGCCAGGGGGAGACGTGGGCTATCCTGCGCGAGCACCGGGTCGAAGACCGGCCAGGGTTCGCTCGTGAACGCATCGTAGTACGTCAGGGTGAGGGTGCTCAGGTCGGTCACATCTGGCGGCCAGGCCACGGACATGGTGTCGGTGATGACCGAATTCCATCCCCATTTCAGGGTCGGGATCGTGCCGCCGAGCGGGGTGCCATTACTCTGGCTGGTGCTTCCCAGCGAGAGTTGGTAGCTCATGTCCTGGGTGAGCGAGGTAGTACTTCGCATAGTCACTGACACATCAACCGATTCGCCTGCCTCAGAACCAGGCAGAATTTTTACATCCACCACGACCACGTCGCCTAGCATGATAAAGCGGTCGCCAGGAGCCGGTCCAGGCAGCGAGATTCCCGGCTCTAGTGGGAAGTTCCACGCACCCCGCGTCCATAATGGCCCTTCTGGCGTCGCCAGGGTGATCCACAGGCCGTTAACCGTCTCGAAGTCTGGTAAATCGTAGGCACTGGTGATAAAACCCGCCTCGACCGCAGCGAAAGAGGCTTCCACCAGCGTACGATCATCCGCCGTGTGAATTGCAAACTGAAGGGCGTCTGTGATGGGCTGCCCGACCTGCCAGTGCAAGTACAACCGCGCCCGTCCCGCCACGGAGAGATCATAGTCGAAACCGAGCAGCAGGAGGCTGCTGCCTGCCGGCGTGTGCATTGCATGAGCCGTGACCGGCGGCAGGCCGGCCGCGTGCACCTGTATTGAACCAATCGCGGTGCGTGCCTGGTTGTTCTCGCCGGTTAACGGCACCGGCCCTTCGGCGGAAGAACGGTATGCCCCGGCCAGCAGCCGGTAACGGCCTGGGGGAATCGTGCGGGGCAGGTGCAAGGCATATCGCTGGGTGACAAAACCCGAGCCTTCCAGTCCGGATGCATGCAGAGGCTGGTCATTTTGCGCCAGGACTCGGTCTTCTGTGTCGACCAGGTGGACGAAGGTGGTTATCGCGCCGTAGGGGGCGGCTGATGGTTGTCTCCAGGTCAGCCACAGGTTTACGGGGTTGCCCGCCTCGGCGTCAGCAGGCAAGGTGCCGACATATACCGCCAGGCCATCGTCGAGCTGTGCCAGGGATGATTCTTCCGGTGGAGGGTCGGGCAGGGCGCTGGTTTGCCAGCACGTCGCTATTGCCGAAAAGGTCAACCCGGTGTGGCGAAAAACCTCCGGATAGTACGAGCACGTGACCAGCGGTCCCTCGGTCGATTCGGTCGCTATCCGCCGTGCCCAGGTGTCCAGGATCGGCTCATCACCGTTGGGTGCGACGTAACGGACGTCCACATCAGGACGTTGTCCTTCGGTCTGCTGGAGGACCATCAGCGGAGTCAGGGCATGCCAGTTGGCGAGTATGGCGCTCTCCGGCGGAGCGGCTGCCAGCAGCGCGCGTGCCTCGACTGCTGTGTGATCACGCCACTGGTAGGCGCGCAGACTCAGCCACACCGGCCAGCCGGACCACACAATGGCCAGGGCCGTGATCCCCGCCGCCAGTGGTGCCAGGCGGCGTACGCTGCGGACTTCCTGTGCCCGGCCCAGCGCCCAGCCGATGCCCGCTGCCAGGCAGACGTAAGCCGGGATCATGTATTCGACCGTTTGTGGGGCACGGTACGTGGCCGCTACCAACGTGTGCAGGCCGAAGCCGCCGCCCAGGGCCAGCAGCAGCCAGCGATCTCGCCACAGCATCAACCCCAGGGCCAGCACACCCAGCCACAGGATCAGGTCCGCCCACTGAAAGCTGATGACCTGGCCTGTCAGCTGCAGCCGTTCCAGGATCGCCGGCCCGGTCCGGTAGTAGAACATGTCGCCGGCAAAGCCGCTGGCCAGCACGTGCTGCCAGAAGCCGGACCAGGTGGTCAGATTGGGTGGGGCCAAGGGCGCGCCGGCAGCGCCGCGTGCCAGCAGATACAGCCAGGGCAGCGTACCTGCCAGTGCCGCGACGACAGCCAATATCCACAGGCGAAACTGGCGGCGTAGTGGCATCCGGTGTGAGACTGCCACGGCCAGCGCCAGCACACCGCCCGCAAAGAGCAGTGACGCGTGGTGTGTAACGCCGAACCCGGCTGCCAACCCGAAGCGGATTATTGCCCACCGTGCATCTGTCGGGTGATCGGTCTGGATGGCGCGGCGGTAGGCCAGTGCGCCTTCGATCATGAGCGCCATGAACAGGGCTGTCATGGGCCTGATGCTGGCCTGGGTGGCTGTCGTCCAGAAGGAGGCTGCCGTGCCCAGGATACCGGCGGCAGCCAGCCCGGCCCATCCAGAGCCGGTTTCCTGCCGGACGGCCCGGCACAATACGGCCAGGGTCAGCGCGCCGGCCAGCC
>DAOUEM010000502.1:0-4619 GCA_034430555.1 Anaerolineae bacterium
GCAGTCAGTGATATGGGCACCATTGTCGATAGGGTCTTGCAGCACCTCACAGCCTTAACGGGCTGCGAGGTCGAGGTGTCGCTGGAGATCACCGCTTATCGTCGCGAAGGGTTTGAGCAAGACACGATGCGTACGGTGACTGAAAACAGCCGGACGCTCAAGTTTGAGAATTACGGATTTGAACAAGATTAAATCGCTGCCCAGTGTCTCGGAACCGTTCCGGAATCCAGAGAGGCGGCTCGTGACCGCCTCTCAATGACTGCTTAATTATGCCACAGACTGGCTGCCATATTGGGTCAGCCTGCCTGTCCGGCACCGCTCATCGCGTGGATTCTTGACCCTTCCACAGACTTGAGAAATGGTCTGCCAGATAGCGGTGGACAAAGATAAAACCACCCCCGATCCGACGCATGAAGATCAGATCGCAGGAGTGGTCCAGGAATTTGGCTAGATTCAGCGGAGCGCTGCCACTACGGTACAGCATCAGGCGCAGCATGATATGCTGAATGACCGCCAGGCCACCAAATATCAACGCAACAATCAAGCCGATAGTCAACCCAAGGGCCAGCGTTGCTCGTACCGTGCGGGTGACCAGATCGGTCAACCCGTAAGCCAGCCAGCTACCTATCAAGAAAGCAGCACCAATGATGAGTCCAACAGCGATTCCTGCGACCAGGGCGTTCTGCGCCGACTGCCTTATGCCCTGGTTGGGTTGGGTTTTGGTCTCGACCGTCGCTGTCGATAACCCGCCAAGCAAGACTCCCGTGCCTGCCAGACCTAACGGCATGCCGACCTGTGAAGCCCGACCGCCACTCAGGCTAAGGATGAACCCGGCGACAGCACCAATCACTGATCCCAGCGCAGCTCTTCGCCAGGACCAGCGGAAAGTCTCTGTCAGCGAGATTCGGTAGCGCGACGAAAAGAGCATGCTAAATAAGCCAAACAACAACCCAAAGGATACAGTTGCCCCGAGACCTAGATGGATGCTGTTGTCGACCAGTCCATAACCGACTAATCCGAAGATCAAGCCCATGATTGGACCCACCAGACCAGCGGTCAGAAAACCTATCCCACACAAATACTGTAGACGTTGTCGATAGGACGTGAGAAATCCAGGCTGCAGGTTTTCAATGAAAAACATCGTCTGACCCTGTGCCGACATTTGATGAGCCAGCCAGGCCAGATGATGCCGAGTCGTTTCGTGGCTATAGGGCTGTTCACCGATCCGTCTTTCCAGCATGCGCTTGACATAGACCGTGAAAAGGTGTTCGCGCTGACTGTCCAGTGTATCAAACTGGGGTAGTTCTTCTGCTGAGGCATCCTGGTAAACAAGGATCATGATACTCAGCATCAGCGGCGATCGGCCCATTTCCTGGAGGGCCCGGTCATTGTCTAGTAAACGACTCACCGCTGTAGCAGGTGGTCCGAGACGGGCCAGGTACTGGGTAACCTGGGCGTCGGACAGTGGTTTGAGTTCAATGGCGCCGTTGAGCATCAAATGGTTTGTCAACTGGTCATAATCCTGGGTGCGGCTGCAGACCACAACGTCTACAAAGCCATGTGTCTCGCGGTAAGCATTGATGGCCGATACACAGGATTCACGCCGGACTTCAGGCACTTCATCCAGCCCATCAAGCAACAGAGTTAGGTGGTCGTGGTCGACCCAATCACGGGCCACGCGTTTGGGAACCTGGTACTTCGTGTTGAGTTCGTCGACAAGCCATTCGGCAAACAGGTCGCTGCTGGTCCAGGAGGACAGGTTCAGCACCACCGGGATAGGGTGTTCATCATCAACCTCAGCGCGATAGAGAAGATCCCTTGTGAGTTCGAGTAGGGTGGTCGTCTTGCCACTGCCAGGGCTGCCCAGAATCAGCATCTTGCCATTAAGACGGTCGTGCATCTCCACGATACGCGTGCCTGGCGGCAGGGTCTGGCCGTCTGTCCCTGGCGTGTGCAGCAGCACATCCCAGGGATGATCGACTGCTCCCGACTGCTGCTGCATATCGAGGTCCACCAATACCTGGCCATGTAATGAGTTTTCGAGCATGCCCTCAATCCAGAAGGTCCGCACATTCTGCAGCATGTAGTAGCGGTTGCGCTGTTGAGGGTTAGCCGGCGTCTTGCGTATTGGTAGTGAGGGGGTCGGTGTCGGTTGCGGTCGAACCGGGATATCCGGCGCTGTAGTCTCGGCAGATACCTCAATGGCGTTGTGTGCTGAGGCTTGGAAGGCGGCGGCCAATGACAGCGCGTCTGGGAAACGTTTATCCGGGTCTTTGGCTGTTGCTTGCTGGACGACCTCGTTGATAGCCTTGGGCAGGTCGGGACGAATATCCTGAACAACAGGAATTGGGTCATTCAAGTGTTTGAGGATGATGGTCGCTTTGGAAACCGGAAAGGGGTGCTCGCCGGCCAGCATCTCGTATAACACCAGGCCCAGGCTGTAGATGTCGGAAGCTGGGGTCAGCGGCTCGCTGCGGATTTGTTCGGGGGAGAGATAGGCCAGAGTCCCGACCGTCGCACCGCTTTGAGTGAGATGGACATCACTCGTTGTTTGTTTAGCAATCCCAAAATCGGTCAGGTAGGCATTGCCCCGTTCATCAAGCAGAATGTTGCCAGGTTTGATGTCACGATGTATCACGCCGGCTTCGTGAGCAAAGGAGAGGGCATCGGCGATCTGGCTGAATAAGCGTGACGTATGTGCTACCGGCCAGGCCCCTTGCTGAGAGAGTGATTCACGCAGGCTGCCTCCTCGCAGCCAGCGCATCACCAGGAAGGCACCATGGTCATCCTGCCAGTAGTCATACAATGGGACAATGTACGGGTGCTCTAGCTGTGCGACCAGCTGCGCTTCGACTTCGAAGCGTTGGATGAACTCAGGTCTACTGGCGTACTCGGGCAGGATGACCTTGATGGCCACGTCTCGCTTGACAGCCGGTTGGTAAGCCTGGTAGACAGCACCATACCCACCTGAGCCGATTTTACGGCGAAACTCATACTCACGAATGGTCTGGTCGATCAGGTCAAACATCCCTATTTTCCTGAACGCTAACCGTTTGCACACCGGGATCAGTTCAAAGCAGGTATCGTTGGAGAAGTGCTCCTACGGGCGGTGCATCCTGCACTGCTGCTAGTATACACCGAAGCAGGCCTGGATAGGTTGACTCGTAGACAAAGCGCAAAGCTTGCCGGAACGGTTCCGGGAGAAGCCGCCGATAGCGCCTGTTGCATCACAGGCGTGATACGAGTTTCAGAGGGTAGTCGTTAACCCGTGGTATAATAAGGAAGAGCGAAACACCCCACCCGCAGCATCCCCACGAATGAACTAAATCTGAGAGACCAGAGCCGAGCCTTTCGGCCGTTTTTTATTCCCCTATCCTCTCAGGTCACCTCTCATGCCCCGATCTATTCCCGTCACCCGTGGTTTGACCACACTTGTCGACGACGAAGACTACACCTGGCTGTCGCAATACACCTGGCACTGCACCCACAACGGCTATGCCGCCTCCCGCATCCACCTCAACGGGGGTTACCCCTACCTGTACATGCACCGCCTGATCCTGGGCGCCCGGCCCGGCCAGTTCGTGGACCACATCAACGGCGACAAGCTTTACAATACCCGCGCCAACCTGCGCTTCGTCACCCGCGAGCAGAACGGCTGGAACCGCAAGATCGGCCCTAACATCTCCGGCTACAAAGGCGTGACCTGGCACGACCATCACGGCAAGTGGCAGGCGCGCATCTTCCCCCACCGCCGGCAGATCTTCCTGGGTTACTACGACGACCCGGTCGAAGCGGCGCTGGCTTATGACGCGGCGGCAGAGCTGCACTTCGGGGAGTATGCGCGCAAGAACTTCCCCGAGCCGCGTACAGAACTGGACACGGAGGAGGATGGACAGGAAAAGCACGATCACCAATTCCCAACTGACCCAAAATGACAAACCCATACGAAACCCCAAAAGGAGACTGTAAGCCCATGAACACAACAACCGCATCAATCATGAAGATGATCGAGGCTGCGCACATCCCGGTCGTGACCAGCTACGAGCGGGTTGAGTTCTGGCCGACCGGCAGCCTGCTGCTGGACTACGCCCTCGGTGGCGGCCTGCCCAAGGGCCGGATCACCATGCTCTGGGGTGCCGAGAGTTACGGCAAGACCACCCTGGCCCTGATGGCCTGCAAGACAGCCGTGGATCGCGGCGGCTTCGTGGCCTACGTCGATGCCGAGCACAGCGTCGATCCCATGTGGGCTGCCAAATTCGGCATGGGCAAGGTCGATGACGAAGGCGCTCAACACTTCTTCCTGATCCAGCCGGAGAGCGCCGAAGATGCCCTGAACGCCATTACTGCCATGCTCGGCATGAAAATCGACGGCAAGAGCGTCTTCCAGCTTATCGTGCTGGACAGTGTGGCCTCGATGGCAACCCGCGCTCAACTTGCCGGCGAGGCCGGTGACGTGACCGTGGCAAGCCTGGCCCGTGTGCTGGCGGCCTGGACCAGCAGCAACAAGGGCCGGTGGACGGCCAGCAGCACGGCGCTGCTGTTCATCAACCAGGCCCGCAGCAAGATCGGCGTGTCCTACGGCGACCCGGATACCTACCCTGGTGGCCGCGCCCTGCGCC
>DAOUEM010000503.1:0-4593 GCA_034430555.1 Anaerolineae bacterium
TCACCCGCTGCGCAGCACCCAGATGCTGCTGGTTGATTGTGTCGCAAACTTTTCGGCGCCCGTCATGCTGGACCTGTGTGCCATGGACTTTGATACCACCGGCGTACAGGACCTGGCCGCCACCTTCGATCACATCAAAGCCATGCAAGAGGTGCAGGACGGCGCCGAGCCGGTGCGGTATGCCGCGCTGCTGCACGCTTTCTCCTCACACCTGCACGACAAGGATCGTTTTGAAGACGCCTTTGAAGGGCTGTACCGCTTGCTGCTGGAAAACCATGTGCCCTTCGATATTGTGAACGAGGCAGGCGTGCAGCGCGGCGAGTTAGCGGCCTACAAAGTCCTGGTCATGCCGGATGCCATCGCCCTGGCCGACGAAACGGTAGCAGCCGTCCGGGCGGCGGTGGGACAGGGCCTGGGGCTGGTGGCCACCTATATGACAGGCCTGTTCGATGCGACTGGCAACCGGCGGCCACAGCCGGCCTTTGCCGATATCCTGGGCTACCAACTGGACGACGTCGTTTACTATCGCATCAGGGAAGGCATCGCACTCGATCCGGTGCTGGCGCTGCAAGATATCGATGGGGCGATCTTCCACTACGGCAGCGCGCGGACCCAGCATATGCTGGCGCAGGGACTGCCCGAAAAGGGGTTGTTTAGCTTCTACGGTGGATTTGTGATTTGTAGCCCGACTGAGCATACGGAAGTGATTGCCGACCTTCATACCATCGATCAGCCGCGCCTGAACGAACGACCGTTTAACCGCCGGGGCCACTATCCCGGACCCGCCCGCTGGCCGCTGGCGCTGGTCCGCGAATATGGCAGCGCCCGCGTGGCTTATTTTGCGCCACAAGCCGAAGCCGAATTTCGCCGGGCGTACGCGCCAGAACTGGATACGCTGCTGCTCCGGGCCGTCACCTGGGCAGGGGGCGCACCCCCGATTGAGACGCCGGACTGCCCGCGCTCGGTCGAGGTGCGGCTGTTTAAGCATGAGCGCCGGAACCTGCTGCACCTGATGCTGGTGAACCTGACCACCAACCCCCTGATCGCAGCCGAGGAAAATCCGGCGGTTGTCCGGTACATCACGCCCCACAAACATCTACGGTTGTCCTTGAAGGTCGAAGGCCCGGTGGCCAATGTGCGCAGCCTGCTGGGCAACGAGGTGAATTATCGGCAAAGCGCGGACGTGCTCCACCTGGAGCTGCCGCTGCTTGATCTATATGAGAGCATCGTCATTGAGTTGAAGTGATTGGCTGACTGGTGAAACATTCGCCGATGGCATCTCTGCCCATCGAGATATCCGGGAGGAACACATGAAGGTCGGTGCGGCCGCCTTGTATCCCATCACCCGCTACGGGTTCCCATACAGCTTAAACAATTACCTCAAAGCCTTACAGGAAGTGCATGACGCGGGCTTTGACGCGGTTGAGCTCGAGATCAACGTTGACCTGGACCTGGACGAGTACCGCGAACGCCGCGGCGAAGTGCAGCAGAAACTTCAGGACCTGTCGCTCACGCTGTCAGCGGTGATCATCGTACTGCAGCAGGGATTTTCCACGAACCCGGCGGCGGCTGACGCCCACCTGGCGCGCTTCGACCTGGCCAGCCAGTTCATCGCCGACGTCGGTTGCGATACGGCCTGTATCTGCGCCTACATGCCCGCCGAGATCGAGATGGTGGCCGGCACGGAAGTCTACGCCGGCAGCCCGGCGACTCAGGTACGCGTCCCCCTCGATTTTAATTGGGCGGCGTTCTGGGACAATGCCGTCGCCCGCTTTCGGCAAATGGCCCGGATCGCCGGGACGCGCGGGCAGCGCCTCATCATCGAAAACCGCGTGGGCGATTTTGTGAATACCAGCGACGGTGCGCTGAAACTCGTAGAAGAGGCCAATGAGCCAAACGGCGGCCTGCTGCTTGATGTCGCGCATATGCACGCAACTAAAGAGTTCTTTGAGTTGGTGATACCCAAGATGGGCCATCGCCTGATGTATGTCCATCTGGCCGACAACGACGGCAGCTATTCCTACCATTTGCCAGCCGGCCAGGGGAACATCGATTTTCCGGCGCTTTTCAGGACGCTTCACGCCGCCGGGTATGCCGGTTATACCAACGTGGATTTTGGCGGCGTAGCACCGGACAGGATATGGGAGGAAGCCAAGCGCGGGCGCGAGTACTTCACCAGTCTCATCGCCCGACTCTGATTGCCGAGGGGGTACCTTTGAAGCTCGATATCCACTGTTATGTGGGGCACTGGCCGTTCAGGCACAACCCATACCGCACAGTTGGCGCGATCCGGCAATTGATGGCGCGCACGGGTACGTGGGGAGCATTGGTGACTCCGATGGCCGGCATCTTCTACAAAGACTGCCTGGCGGCAGTACAGGAACTCTGTGACGATCTGGCGGCTGACGCTGGCCCGGGCTTGTGGCCGGTTGCGGTGGTGAACCCCGCTTTCCCTGGCTGGCGTGAGGACCTCGCGGTTATGGTCGACGAGTTGGGTTGTGTCGCCGTCCGCCTGTTTCCCAACTACCACCATTATCGCCTGACCGATCCGGCGGCCGAAGCGCTGCTGGCCGTCCTGGAAGAGCAGGCGCTGCCCGTGATGATCGCGCCGCGCATCGAGGACGAGCGGCTGCACCACTGGTTGATGAGGGTGCCCGCCATCTCGCATCTGGACCTGGCCTGGGTGCTGCGTCGTTTTCCTGCGCTCAAGATCGTGCTCTGTAACATGAGACCGGACGAAGTCGATCAACTGCTCGATCCCATCATCACCCACCCACTGGCCTGCGTCGACACGTCCGCTCGGCTGCCGCAGTTTCATCTGGAAGCCTTGATTCAGCAGGTGGGGGTAGATCGCGTGCTCTATGGCACTGGTATGCCGCTCCAATATCCCGAATGCGCCGGGCAAATGCTGGAAGATGCCGCGATCGCCAGCGACGATAGACAGCGTATCTATGCGGCCAACGCCGGCCGCCTGTTTGGCATCACGGTTCCGGAAGGCACTGGAGCATGATCATCGATATGCACGCCCACCTGGATACGAATGTGCTGGGCCGGGTCGGGGCCGAAGACACCATCCTGCGTAATATCGAACGCGGACTCTGTGACCAGGCGGTGGTTTCATCGCTGCTGGGCGGGTTCTACCCGACCATCGAGCAGCTGCGTGAAGCCAACCAGCGCGTGTACAGGTTCATGCAACAGCACCCGGACCGGATACACGGCTATTGTTACGTCAATCCCATGTTGGGTCAGGCCAGCCTGGACGAGTTCCGCCGCTGCGTAGAAGACCTGGGCATGGTCGGCATGAAATGGTGGGTAGCGAGCCGTGCTCACGACCCACGTGGCGACATATTTTATGCCCAGGCTGCCGAATATGGGGTCCCGATCCTGCTGCACGCCTGGGTAAAAGCGACCGGCAATACGCCGCCGGGTGAGAGCTATCCCCAGGATGTGCGAATCGCCGCTGAGCGATTCCCGGAGACGACCTTCCTGATGGCGCACCGGGGCGGGGACTGGCAGTACGGGAAAAAAGCAGCCCGGGGAATGCCCAATATCTATGTCGACATCAGCGGCCCCAACGAGATGGGCATCATCGAAGAAATGGTAGCCGAAGTGGGAGCCGATCATCTCGTCTTTGGCACCGATAACGTCGACGCTTCATTTTGTATCGGTCTCGTCAAGGGGGCGCAGATTCCCGAGCAGGAGCAGAGGCAAATCTTTGCGGGGACGGCGCGCCATTTACTGTCCAGGCGCAACAGGTAACCAGGATGGGCGATTACTTGATACGGCAGGCGACCCCATCGGACCAGGATGCCGTCGAGGCGATTAACCGCCAGTCCTGGTCGGGGCGCATCACGACACACCAGCTTCTTGAAAATCGTCATGGGCGGCTGAATGATCGGGATTGGACAGAGCGCATTGTGCAGGCTGTGTCGGAGCACCTGTCGCAGCCGGAGGTGATCACTTTCGTGGCGGAACAGCAGGGCAAGGTTATCGGGTATGCAGCCGCACAAATCAGTCTTCAGCCCTGGGCAGATGTGGGTGCGGTCAGTTACAACGCCGTGCTGCCGGAACATCGAGGTTGTGGCGTTGGTAGCGCGCTCATCGAACACGTCATGCATTACCTGAAGGCGAAGGGCGCGCGCGTACTGACGGTTGTGACGCTGGATAGTGACGATCCGGCGAAGCACATCTACGAGCGATTAGGCTTTGAGCCACTCGCCGTACTCATCTACTACAGCCAGAAATGCTAGAGCGGATACGCCACCACGCGCTAGCCCGGAAGGTTCGACCGGGAATGGGACAGGCGACTTTTCCTGGCAGTGGCAAGCCCGGCTTGCCGGAAGTCACGCGACCGATCTGAAGCTGCCCGCTGCAAAGCAGATGTCCGATCAGGCGCTGGTCGGGCGCTGATCGCGTATGTGTAACGGTTGTCATTCATCTTCACTTGGTCAGGATGGCATGGCCTACCATGCGCATGCTGGACGCTCAGGAGGATTGCCTATGCCGTGAACCGCAGTTGCCCAAGGGCATTCATTTAGTATAAGGGAGGATATGGCAATGCCCGTCAATCAGAAGAAACTGTCTCGTAGAGAT
>DAOUEM010000504.1:0-3550 GCA_034430555.1 Anaerolineae bacterium
GCAGCCGGTCGAGGTGATCGCGGAGGTCAAGGCCAGCAACCTGCGTGGGCGGGGCGGGGCGGGCTTCTCCACCGGCATGAAGTGGAGCTTCATCCCCCAGGATCACCCGGTGAAATACGTCACGGTCAACGCCGACGAATCGGAGCCGGGCACCTTCAAAGACCGCCAGATCATGGAGAACAACCCCTTCCAGTTGATCGAGGGCGCGCTGATCTGTGCCTATGCCATCCAGGCCAAAGCGGTTTACATTTACTGCCGGGGCGAGTTCTGGGACCTGGCGCACCAGTTGGACGCCCGCATCGCCGAGGCGCGGGAAGCGGGCTACATCGGCGAGAACATCCTCGATTCCGGCTGGTCCTGCGAGGTCTATACGCACCTGGGGGCGGGCGCCTACATCTGCGGGGAGGAATCGGCGCTGCTCAACAGCCTGCAGGGCTTTTTGGGCCAGCCGCGGGTGCGGCCGCCCTTCCCGGCCCAGATCGGCGGCGGGCTGTATTACGAGCCGACCGTGGTCAACAACGTGGAGACGCTGACCAACGTGCCCTGGATCATCACCCACGGCGCGGATGAATACAAAAAGATCGGCACGCCGGAAAGCCCCGGCCCCAAAATCTTCTGCGTGAGCGGCCACGTGGCCAGACCGGGCAATTACGAGCTGCCGCTGGGCACCACCTTCCGCGAGCTGATCTTCGAGCACGCGGGCGGCATCCCCGACGACAAACAGTTGAAGGCCATCCTGCCCTCAGGCGCGTCGGCCCCGATGCTGGCAGTCACCGACGCGGTGCTCGACACGCCGCTGACCTACGAAGCGGTGCACGCGGCCGGCTCCGAGCTGGGATCGGCCTCGATCATCCTGCTGGACGAGACGGTCAATACCGCCTGGGCCGCCGGCAAGATGATGCGCTTTTTCTCGCACGAAAGCTGTGGCAAGTGCACGCCCTGCCGCGAGGGCACCTACTGGCTGAAGAAGCGCTACGAAGCGCTGGAAAAGGGGGGGGCCTCCGAGCCGGACATCGACCTGATGGACACGGTGGCGGCCAACATGGGCGGCGGGATCACGCTGTGCGCGCTGGGGCAGTTCGCGTTGAACCCGGTGCGGGCCACCATCGCCCAGTTCCGCGAGGACTACATCGCGCTGCTGCCCGTCGAGGAAGAGCCGGAGGACAAGCAGGGCGCCAAGAAAGGCCGTCGCCCGGCGCGGGAGAAAGCGGCGCGTTAGTCGAATTATCACCACTTTTGATTCGTCCAGAGCGGGTGGCAGCCCGGTCACATATAACAGGTGTCACTACAACGGCCCGCCTTTTTTCGCTAGGCTAGACTACGGACGCAATCGTATTTCTATCTCCAGAGGAGGGACATATGCAGCAATGGCGGCTTCGTTTATCATTGGTTATCGTGGCTACCTTGCTGGTGGGCAGCCTGCCGGTCCTGGCGCAGGGCGGGCCGGGCACGGCGGACTTCCCGATCCGCGACTTTGGTGCCTGCATCAACCTGCCGGACTTCGCCGTGGAAAGCGCGCCCGACGCCTACAACACCGTGTTCGAGGTGCCGGGCCTGTTCTCGATTAACTTCGCCGAATATCTACTGCCGCTGAATTCGCTGCCGGCGGACGGTGACAGCATCTACGGGGCGATGATCAGCCTGCTGGATACAGTGGACGCGGGCGACTACACCCGCGTTTCCTTCGAGCACCCGGCTTATGTATCGGCGGCGGTGGAGTTTACGCTTGATGGGGCGCGGATGTTCGGCATGATCTACCGCAACCTGGACGACCGGCTGTTCTTCCTGTTCGCGGACAAGGTGGAGGGCTTCGACATGCTGGCCATCGGGCGCGCCATCTTCCCGGCGGACGATGACTGCACGCCCCTCTCGCCCGACGCGGCGCCGACGGCGGCCCTGCCGACCTTCGCCATCACGCCGGGCGTGGTGGAATTCCACCCGGCAATGGCGGCCATCCGCTACCCGTTCTATACCTACGTGCCGCGCAACCTCAGCCGCCGGGCCACGCACCGCATCCTGATCACGAGCCAGGAGGGCTGGATCACCGACGACTACAACGTCACCATCGCTAATGCCGGCAACGCACTGCAAAACCAGCTGCCTTACGGCTTCAGGGACTTCATTGTGCTGACGGTGCCCATCCCCCGCTCGATGTCCCAGAATATTTACGCCGTGGCCTTCGCTTACAAGGTCTTCGACCCCAACATCGACCCGTTTTACTACCGGCCCGACCTGGTGGTCAATACCATCGTCGACACTTACGCGGCCAGCCTGCGCGAGGCCGGCTACACCATCGACGACCAGATCATGCTCGAAGGGTACTCGGCGGGCGGGATGTTCGCCCAGCTTTACGCGCTGCTGCACCCGGAGCGGGTCTATGCGCTGGCGGCGGGCGCGGCGGGCGGCTCCTACTGCCTGCCGGAGGCGACCTATGGCGACACGCCGCTGATCTGGCCGTTGGGTATCGCCGACTACGAAACGCTGGTCGGCAGGCCCTTCAACCGCGACGCCTACCGCCAGGTGTACCAACTGCTGTACGTCGGCGACCAGGACACCAACACGACGGCGTGGGGCACCGGTGAATTGTGGCGTGAGCAGTGGCAGATCGACTGGCTGAACGCCACCTTTGGCGGCCCTGGCCCGCTGATCTACCGCAACCAGGCCGCTTACCTGGCCGAACTCGGCTACGACTGCATCACCTACCGCGAATATCCGGGCTTAGGCCACGAATACACGCGCCAGATGCGGGCCGACGCCCTCGCCTTTTTACGAAACCCGGAATAAGTCAGGGTGCAAGGGCGGTGGGATCGATATGGTGGACGTCACGGTGACGCCCGCCGTTTTGTTGCCGGGGATGTCGGCGTTGCGAGCGGGGATGCGGTAGGATAAACGGCACGTATTCATCCCAGGCAAAGGCAGGTGGCTCTTGAAGGCTTCGACCTTTCCCACGCACCCCATCACCCGGCGCGATCTGCTGTGGCTGGCGGCGATCCTGCTGACGGCGGCCGTGCTGCGGCTGGGCCGCCCGGACGTGCTGCACTTCAAATTCGACCAGGCCACGCAGGCCATCCTGGCGCAGGACCTGGCCTCCGGGACGAGTCTGCCGCTGCTGGGGCCGCAGTCCGGGCAGGGACTGCCGCATTCCCCCATGAGCGTGTACTTCCTGGCGCCGGTCTTTTTCCTCACCCACAGCGCGCAGGCGGTCACGCTGGCCATCGGGCTGTGGAACGTGGTCGGGGTGGGGCTGTTGTGGCTGCTGGCGGCCCGCTACGTGGGCCGGCGCGTGGCCATCCTGGCCGGCTTCGCCTATGCGGCCAGCCCCTATGCCGTGCTGTTCAGCCGCTCCATCTGGGTGCCGACAGCCCATACGCCGGTGATCCTGCTGGCCCTGCTGCTAATCCTGTACGGGTTCCACGAGGGCAAACGCTGGGCGCAGGCGGCCAGCATCCCGGTGCTGCTGACCGGGTTGCAGGTCCATTACGCCGCCTGGACGCTGCTGCCGCTGGTCCTGTGGCTGGTCTGGCTTGGCCGGGCGGGCATCGACTGGCGG
>DAOUEM010000505.1:0-3882 GCA_034430555.1 Anaerolineae bacterium
ACCTCGGCTCCCGCGAGCGCTACCGGGCCGAATTCGACGCGCACCCCGGCACCTACTGGTACAGCCTCGATTACATGGAGCGCAATCGCGACCGCAACAACGCCGGCCTCGGCGCGGCCAATCTCGGCGCGATGGACGACGTGCACGCCGAATACGTGGCGAAGTACGGCCAGGACAACGCCGACTACCTGATGGAAGTCATGGGCGAGTGGGGCAAGCACTACGACCGCGCCGCTTACATCGAGACCGGCTCCGGGGACGGGGCCGCCTTCGAGCAGATGGCCCAGCAGCAGGCCGAGACGCGCGGCTGGACCTTCCAGCGCAAGACCGGCGACCGCCGCTTGCTCGATCAACTGCTGGCCGGCGATTGGTCCGAGGCCGAATTCCTGGTGGTGCCGCCCGGCCACACCATCCAGCAGACCGCCGAGGACAAGGGGCTGCTTCTGGCCCTGCCCGCCGACTGACTCCGCGCGTCGTGTGCCCAGACATCCCCCGGAGTTGTGGTATAATGGAGGTATGGTTACTCATAGAACACACCTCATTATTACCTGTCAGCACTGTGGGAAGATCCTCAATCTCCCGGTGGCCAACCCCAGAGTCGGTGACAAACCCCCTCTGACCGGGCTGGACGATGCCCGCCGGCTTGCCGAAGTACAGGGCTGGTCCCATGAGGACGACCACTGGACGTGCTCGACATGCCAGGCAACGATCGACGTGGCTGAAGAAGTTGAAGAGACCGCCGATACCTAGTCTATCGTACCAGCCGTAAGACTCTCGCCCACCGGCCAGCCTGGACACCGGGTTGATGATAATGGTCGCCGGTGGTCGGTGTTTTCCCACGCCTGTATACTGAGAAACAGGTTCTTCAAAAACAATGTGGGGGGATATTTTGATGCAAAATCCTGGGAATATCCGCTATCTTGGCCGTATTGTGGGCACCCTGGCCGGGTTTGGCGCGGCCCTGGTCGTCATTTTGGTATTGGCGGTCGTCATGACACTCATAATGTCGGATACTGGCGGAACAGCCGCGGAAAAGGCTCAGACGACCGATACCTTTATGTACATCGGTGCTTTCATCGCCTTTATCGTTTTGGGAGTTGTCTACCGCCGTGTCCGAGGGCGCTTCAATAAGCGCGCCGACGAAATCGAGCGGCAGGCCGCGCAGCAGCCGGTCGATATGAGCTAGCGAAATCGGTTAAAACGTTGTCCACTCTTCAGTCTACGCCACCCCAGGACCGCCCCCCTCGGGCGGTTTTTTGTGCCGCCAGCACGGTCACGCCCTGCGCCCGGTCCGGCCAGACTCCGCGCCGCTCGCGGGGGGGCAGGGGGAACCAACTGTGCCCGCCCGGCGTCCTAAAGATAAAGCCGGCCCTTGTGGCGGTGGTTTGTCGCTGCCGGTCGGCTGGCTAACCCATGAGGAGGGTTTGATGAACGCTCATCTGAAGAAAGGATTTCTGATCCTGTTGGCCGTCTGTGTTTGGGCAGCTTTGCTTGCCCCGTCGGCCCCGGTGGCGGCGCAGGGCGGCCCGGAGACGGTCGCGGCCAGCGGCAATGCCTTCGCCTTCGACCTGTATCAAAGGCTGCGCGCCGACCCATCCAACCTGATCTATTCGCCCTACAGCATCGCCGCCGCCCTCACCATGACCTACGCCGGCGCGCGCGGCACCACCGCCCGGCAGATGGCCGGCGTGCTGCACATCAGCCTGCCGCCGGACGAACTGCACCCGGCCATGGCCGCCCTGCACGCCGACCTGCTGGCCGTCGAACCGGCGGACTCCGGCGAGGAACCGCTGCGCCTGTCCATCGCCAATGCCGTGTGGGGCCAGCAGGGCTACCCCTTCCGCGCCGAGTACCTCGATCTGCTGGACGAGTACTACGGGGCCGGTCTGCGCCTGCTGGACTTTGTGGCCGCGCCAGAACCCGCCCGCCAGGCCATCAACGACTGGGTGAGCGACGAGACCGAACAGCGCATCGAAGACCTGCTGCCGCCCGGCAGCATCGACCCCGATACGCGCCTGGTGCTCACCAACGCCATCTACTTCAAGGGCGCGTGGGCCTCGGCCTTTGAGGATTACCTCTCGTTGGATGGCCCTTTCACTTTGCTGGACGGCAGCACCGTCACCGTGCCGATGATGGGCCAGACCGGGTACTTCGGCTACGCGGCCAGCGATAGCGCCGCCGGTGCCAGCTTCCAGGCGGTGGCGCTGCCTTACCAGGGCGGCGGGGCGGCCATGCTGATCCTGGTGCCAGAGGTCGGGGCCCCGGAAGCCGGGGGCTTCGACTCGTTCGAGGCCTCGCTCGACGCGGACGTCTTCCAGGCGGCCCTGGACTCGCTGGAATCGACCAACGTGGCCCTGACCATGCCGCGCTTCGAGACGACCGCCGAGTTCAGCCTGGTGGAGACGCTGGCCGCGCTGGGCATGCCCGACGCCTTCGCCCCGGCCCGCGCCGACTTCTCCGGCATGGCGGACCCGGCGGGCGGGGACCTGTACGTCAGCGAGGTGGTGCACAAGGCTTTCATCGCCGTGGACGAGGCCGGCACCGAGGCCGCCGCCGCCACCGGCGTGGTGATCGGCGTCACCTCGGCGGGACCGATGCCTGTCGAGCTGACCATCGACCGCCCCTTTATCTACGCCATCTACGACCGGGCTACCGGCGCGATCCTGTTCCTGGGCCGCGTGCTCGATCCGTCCGCCTGAGCCGGGCCGATATCACCCGTAGGGACGACCGGCTGGTCGTCCGCGCGTCGTCCCTACTTTGATTCGCGAGCAGGGGGCGGTATGATCGGGGCCAACGTTTGCCGCTGGCCGGCGCGCCCGGTTGGTGGGTTCACCAGAGAGGGGGGCTTGATGAACACCCACCAGGGAAACGACGCTGTGCAAGCGATAGCGGCCAGCACCAACCGCTTCGCCTTCGACCTGTATCACCGGCTGCGGGCTGTGCCCGGCACCGGGAACCTGATCTATTCGCCCTTCAGCATCGCGGCGGCCCTCACCATGACCTGCGCCGGCGCCCGCGGTCAGACCGAACGGCAGATGGCCGGCGCCCTGCACATCGACCTGCCGCCGGACGAACTGCACCCGGCCATGGGCGCCCTGCTGGCCGATTACCTGGCCGAGCAGCCGACCATTCCCGCGCTTGATCCGAAAGTGGCCGAGAGCATTTTCGGTGCCCGGGCCAGGAAATGGTCCAGTGTCATGGTGCCGCCGCAAATGTCCATCGCCAACGCCCTGTGGGGCCAGGGGGGTTACCCCTTCCGCGCCGGTTACCTCGACCTGCTGGCCGAAACCTACGGGACCGGCCTGCGCCAGCTCGACTTCGCCGCCGCGCCGGAACCCGCCCGCCAGGCTATCAACGACTGGGTGAGCGACGAGACCGGGGGACGCATCCCGGACCTGCTGCCGCCCGGTACCGTCGACGCTGCCACGCGCCTGCTGCTCACCAATACCATCACCTTCAAGGGCGGATGGAACTTCCCCTTTGAAGAAGAACACACGCGCGATGGCTCTTTCACCCGCCTGGACGGTACCACGGTCCCCGTCCCCATGATGGTTCAGAAGACCGTCTTCAGCTACGCCGTCGGCGGCACCGCTGCAAGCGGCAGCTTCCAGGTGGTGGAGCTGGGTTACCATAGCAGCAGGATTTCGATGTTATTCCTGGTGCCGGAGGCGGGCCACTTCGTCGCTTTTGAAGAATCGCTCGACGCAGACCTTTTCCGCTCGGTCCTGGGCCAGCTGGATATCATCGAGGTGATCCTGACCCTGCCGCGTTTTGGCACCACCAGCGACTTCAGCCTGTCGACGATGCTGGCCGCGCTGGGCATGCCCGACGCCTTCGACCCGGCCCGCGCCGACTTCTCCGGCATGGCGGAGAAGTCGGACG
>DAOUEM010000506.1:0-3423 GCA_034430555.1 Anaerolineae bacterium
CGACCATCAGCTTTGCCGGTGACCACTGGACTCTGTCAGAGGTCGTCGAGCCTCTGGGCCGGCCCCTCGCCGAACCGTGGTTGTCCTTTGTCAACATCAATGATCGCGTTGGTATAGGCGACGTGCGCACGCCGCAGCCGCAGACCAACGTCCAGACCCTTTACCTGATCAACCCGCGCACCGGGCAGCGGATTGCCCTGGTAGACATGCCGGCCAGCACCGATGACCGGGTGTACTGGTCGCCTGCCGGCGAGCGGGTCGCTTACTTCCTGGAAGGAGACGGCAGTGCCGACTCGACCGGTCTCTATGTGTATGACCTGACAACCGGCGTCAGTTCTCGTGTGATCCGACTGGGTGGTTTGAGCCAGCGCGGTTTCTTCAGCCCGCCGGTCTGGTCGCCGGATGGGACGCGCCTGGCGCTGGCGGCGTCTGCCGGCTACGACGTTGACGTCTACCTGATGAATGCCGACGGCACTGGCCTGCAAAACCTGACCGACCATGGGGCGTACGATGTGTGGCCAGCCTGGTCGCCGGATGGACGATACCTGGCCTTTGTATCAGATCGGGATACCTGCGCCAGTTGGCGGCCCGGTGATGGCTGCTTGGAGGCTAATCCGGGTGGGCCGGCGGGCGGTATGCTTTACCTGGCCGATCTGACGGATGGCACGGTACGCCGTCTCGGTGACGAATTCCTGACCGAGCCGCCTTACTGGATCAACCCGCACTGGCTGGGCTTCACGACGGGAAGCCTGGTGTTGGGAGATGACTTCCGACGCTTGTGGCGCGTCGACGTTAGCCGCGGGCAGGCCGAGTCGATAACCTTGAGCAACGATCCAGGCCTGGATTTCTACCTGGCTGACAGCTGGTCTGCCGACGGCAGCCGGGTGGTTTTCCAGCGCGCCGGGGCGATGACCGACATCGTGCTGATGGATGCGGACGGGCGCGAGTTGGGCAGCACTGATCGCTTCAACTTCGCGCGCTTTGCCGTGCGAGCGACCTGGTCACCGAATGGTGATCGTCTGGCATTGGGCGGACGCAATGGCCAGTGCCCCCACGGGCTGATCGTGATGACTGGCGATCTGGCCCTCGTGTCCTCCGCCAACCCGCCGCCCACCGCCTGTGATCCGGTCTTCTCTCCCAACGGCCTGTGGATCGCCTATTCCGGCATCAATCCGCGCCTTGACGGTCGGCTGGACCTGTACGTGGCCAACGCCAACGGCTTCAGTGCGGTAAATCTTTCCGCCAACTTACGCGGGCAGATTCGTATCCTGGGTTGGGTGGGCGGCATCCCGGCGGCTTCAACTCCGTAGATTGCCCCGGTTGGGTTGGATTTGCCCCGGGTTATGATTTTGCGCTACACTCCCGCCGCTGTTACGGAGAGGAGCGACACACATGCGTATCCCGCGCCTGTTGACTGTGGCAGCGGCCCTGGCCGCCGTCGCGCTGACCGTTTTCGTCGGCATCCAGATCTTGCGGCCTCCGCGTCCCCTTATCGACGGGGCCGGCTTTGAGCATGAGCGGATTACGCCCAATGCTGATGGGCAGAATGACCTCACCACCTTCAGTTACACACTGACGCGTAACGCAACTGTTTCGATTGTTTTTATGGATCGTGAAGGCCGGGCCTTTGTCTTCCGCGAGGATGAGTCGCGCGTGGCCGATGACTACCGCGTGTTGTTCAGCGGTGTCGTCCATGGCTTCGCCTTACCCGGCGAGACGATTCACGGCGAGGTGTTAGCCCGCTTGCTGCCTGATGGTGATTATGACTGGACGATCACGGCGGTGGATGAAGCGGGACAAACCGCCCGTGAAAGCGGCACCCTGACCATCGCCGACGCCGATACCGATCTGCCCGATCTGCCGGGTTTTGACTTTATGTCGACGTTCACGCCCAACCAGGACGGTCTCAGCGACCGGGTGACCTTTAACGTGTATGTCACCAAGGATGCCCAACTGACGATGTACCTGGTCAACGAAGCGGGTGAGCGTGAATTCATCACCGAGCGCGCCGAAGGTATCACTTTCGGTGAGGCCGGCGCGCATGATTTCGATTACGACGGCGGCATCGACTCGGGTAACGAGCCGCCCCCCGATGATACTTATCAAGTCGTGCTGCTGGCCGAGGACGCCGAAGGGCAAAAAATCCGCCGGACCGGCACCCTGGCGCTGCGGGATGGCGGCCTGCCGATCGGCGCGATTTTCCCGCAGCCGACCGGCACGACCGTCTTCTACGATACGAGACCTTACGCGGATCGTTTTTACAGTGACGAAACCGTTCAGGGTGATCTGATCCCCATTCCGGAGGGGGTCCAATCGACCATTAGCGACAGTGAGGTCGTAATCCAGGGCGACCTGTTGGTGTTCCGCCTGACTATCACCAACGACGGCTCGATCGGCCTGCGGACAACCGGGCCGCCGCCTGGCACCGTCTACCAGCAGGAGCAGCGCGCCAGCACGTTGGGCTGGTTCGAGGAATCGGGCGCCTGGCGCGTTGGCTTTGAATGCGAAACCATGGCCGCCAGCTATCCCTGGCGCTGGGCCATTGCCCCGGCAGACCAACTGGAGGTTGTTGAAGAGGGCGAGGATACCTTCTACTACTTGCCGCCAGGCGAACAGGCCGTGGTGTGGGGCGCGGTCCGCCTGACCGAAATCCGCCCGCGGCGTAATCCGCAGCAGTGCTGGTTCGCCCTGATTCATGAGGACGTGGAAATCGCTCAAGCCAACGTGGATCGCCGCTGGGTAGAGACCGTACCCGGCCCGGAGGGGGTCGACTGATCCGTCTGTTTGCCGGGCGCGCGGATTGGCTGTACCATACCGACAGCGCCGTTTATCGATGCTCAGTCAGGGGAGCAGCTATGAAACGCCGTTCATTCATTTTTCGGTCATCATTTGCGATCGGCATGGTAGTCGGATTGCTGCTGCTGGCGGCCTGTGAAGGCCCCAGCACGCCACCGGTGACGCCGCAGCCGACGGCCACCGCCACGCCGCGATCCATCCCGATTCCACCGGTACCGACGGACGTTCCACTGGCTATCGAAGAGAATCCACTCACCATTCTTCTGCTGCCGCAGGGGACCCGCCGGGCTACCGCTGGTGCCGATGAGGAGTTGGAGACGCTGATTTTTGATCTGGCCGGCCTGACGGTTAATGTGGAGATCGCCAACAGCTACAGCGAGATTGTTGCGCAGTTGTGCGGCCCAACGCCCGTTGTCGGGTGGTTGGATGGCCTGTCGTTCATCGTCGCGGAGGCTCAGCGCTGCGCCGATCCGACCCTGCGGGTGGTGCGCGACCGGGCTACCGGCTATACCGTCGAGATGCTCATGGCCGTCGATTTTGCCGGCGATGAGGTCTCCGCGGATGACCTGGCGCGTCTGGCAGGGCAGACCGTCTGTCGAGTCGACAGTGAGGACGACGTGAGTTGGT
>DAOUEM010000507.1:0-2919 GCA_034430555.1 Anaerolineae bacterium
AACCTAGATCTTGACGACCTGGGTGGCCTGGAGGCCCTTGGGCCCCTGCTCGATGGTGAACTCGACACGCTGGCCTTCCGCGAGGTCGCGGAAGCCCTCTTCGGCGATAGCTGAGTAGTGGACGAACACGTCTTCGCCCTCTTCACGCTCGATAAAGCCGAAGCCCTTGGTGCCGTTGAACCACTTCACTGTACCCTGTACTCGTTCAGTCATTTTCATCTTCCTTATAGGTGCTATTGACTGTGTAAACTGTTTTATAGGGTCTATGCAAATGACTGATGCTACATCAGAAAAAAACGCCTCGAAAATGAGGCGTCAAGTTCTGCAATCCTGCAATCAGCTTCTGCCTGTATCCTACAAGGTTACACTTTAGCAGTGGTACTCAATTTTGTCAATTGGCAATTTTGACTAATCGGTGGCTATGGCTCCATCCACACGGCCCTGCCGCTTACAAAATAAAATCCGTGGAGAGCCAGTTCGACTTCCGCTCCCGCGTGATGTCGGTGATGATCGCCTTGTTCAGGTCGTTGCTCTTGGCCGCCACCAGCGTGCGGATGCTGAACACCCGCAGCGCATCCGAGACCGAGAGCGTGCCCTCCGCCGAATCCTTGCGCCCGGTGAAGGGGAAGGTGTCCGGCCCGCGCTGGCACTGGCTGTTGATGTTCAGGCGGCACACCTGGTTGACCAGCGGGTCGATCAGGGCTGCGATCTCGTCCGGGTCGCTGCCGAAGATGCTGGCCTGCTGCCCGTAGTTCGACTCCACGATGTAGCGGATCGGCTGCTGGATATCGCTGAAGCTGGCCACCGGCACCGTCGGCCCGAACTGCTCTTCGCGGTAAAGCTTCATGCGCTCGTCGACCGGGTACAGCACCGCCGGGTAAAAGAACGTTTCCACGTGGGCGCCCCCGTCCGGGTTGACCACGCGCGCCCCGTGCGCTTCCGCGTCGGCCACGAAGTCGATGTGGCGCAACGTTTCCTCCAGGGCGGGCAGGGGGGTGAGGGCCACGTCTTCGTCCCAGGGCATGCCCGGCTTGAGGTCCTCCACGGCCCGGCTGAAGCGCGCCAGGAATTCGTCCACGATATCGGCGTGCACCCACAGCATCTTGAGCGCCGTGCAGCGCTGCCCATTAAAGGACAGCGATCCCATGACGCATTCCCGCACGGCCAGGTCGAGGTCGGCGTCCGGCAGCACGATGGCCGCGTTTTTGGCCTCCAGCCCCAGCACGGAGCGCAGGCGGTGCGGGTCCGGGTGCTGCTTTTTGAGCAGGTCCGCCGCCCGGCTGGACCCGATGAAGGCCAGCACGTCGATCTGCCCGGAGCTCATCAGCGGCGGCGTGACGACCGAGCCGCGCCCGTAGACCGTGTTCACCACGCCCGGCGGGAAGGAATCGCGGAAGGCTTCCAGCAGCGGCCGGTGCAGCAGCGCGCCCATCCGTGGCGGCTTAAAGACCACCGTGTTGCCCATGATCAGCGCCGGGATGAGCAGGGTGTAGGTTTCGTTGAGCGGGTAGTTGTACGGCCCCATGCACAGCACCACGCCCAGCGGCGCCCGTCGAATCTGGGCGAAGATGCCCTCCTCGATCGCAAAGCGCGAACCGCGCCGGTCCAGGTCTTTCAGCGCGTCGATGGTATCGCGGATGTAGGCCACCGTGCGGTCGAACTCCTTGACCGAATCGCGGTAGGACTTGCCGATCTCCCACATCAGCAGCCGGACCACCGCGTCTTTGCGGGCGGCCATGCGGAAGGCGAACTGCTTCATGTGAGCGATGCGGCCCTCGACCGACATGGTCGGCCAGGCGCCGCGGCCGTGGTCGTAGGCGCGGCGGGCGGCCGCCAGCGCCTGCAACGCTTCGACCTCGGTGAGCTGCGGGTAGCTGCCGATGACCGGCTGCTCCAGCCCCGCGGACGTGCGCACGCACATCCCGGAGCGGGTCTCCATCACCGGCCCTTCCCATTGGTGAAGCTGGCCGTCGATCAGGTACTCGGTCTGGTGGGCCGGGCGGTCGATCCGATACCGGGCGGGGATGTCGGCTTCGCTGGGGAAAATCGCTGCGAGTTGTGCCTGGCGCGACATGAGTTTCACTCCTGGTTTGGGTAAACGATTCGCCGGGACCTATTGTACCGCCCGCCGCGCGGGATGCCGCAACATTGCACAGGATCGCCTGGACTGCGCCGCGACAAAAAAAGACCGGGACGCCTGCCCCGGTCTTGTGGTTGGTTGTGGATTGTCCTCGTTGTAGCGGTTTACATGCCCGGCATTTTGATGGCGCCCTCTGGCGCATTCGAGAAGTACTCCGCCTGTGGACCGGCGTCGACCAGGACCCGGCAGTGCAGGCCATGCACCACGCTGTACTGGCCCATGATGCCGGTGAGCTGCGAGTACTTGATTTCCTTGCCGCCCTTGACGGTCAGGACCGCATAGCCGGGATTGTCTTTCAGCCAGTTGCCGATGTCCATGTATGTTTCCGCGCCGCCGCCGTGTTTGCCCTGGTACTTGGAAAGCGCATAGTCGGGCACGTCGTCGCCGGCCTCCGCCATTCCTCTCTGCCTGCCTTTGATGTCCCCCAACTGCAATGCCGTGGGGTCGTTTCTGATCGAGTAGTACTTGATAGGCGAGGGCACGGTGACGTCATCGTCGCCTTTGGCGTAGCCACCGTGTGAGGAGAGTATCAGTTGGTCGGGCGTCGCCCCACGATCGGTCCAGATGTAAGCGTTGCCGCCCAACACCTTGTTAATGGATATCTTTTTTTTGACCGAAACCCACCAGCGGCCAAGCGGGCCGCGCTGGATAACGTTGCGGATGCCACGTTGGTCTGGACTGCGCTGCAGGCTTTCCTCAAAAGGGCTGGAGTCGGCTTCCTCCTGCCGCTGCATCTGGCCTTCGCTCGGCTGGTCGAAGCCCTGGCTGGTGACCTGCTG
>DAOUEM010000508.1:0-6582 GCA_034430555.1 Anaerolineae bacterium
GCCCTGATCCCGGAGTGCCATGACCGTCCTTCATTTCATTCGCCACGGCGAAGTCGACAATCCGCAGCAGGTGCTGTACGCCCGACTGCCGCATTTCCATCTCTCGGCGGAAGGCCGCCGCCAGGCCGAAGCCGCCGCCGCTCACCTGGCCGCCCGCCCGCTGGAGGCCGTCATCAGCAGCCCGCGCCTGCGCGCCCGCCAGACGGCCCAAACAATCGCCGCCCGGCACGATCTGCCCGTCCGCACGTCGCGCCTGGTCGACGAAATCCGCACCCCGTACCAGGGCCGCCCCGTCGCGGAGATGGATGCCGCGGGATGGCTCTTGTTCACCGACCTGCCGCCCGGCTACGAGACCCCCGCCGACATCACGGCGCGTGCCCTGCGCCTCATCGAGCGCCTGCGCCGCCAACTGCCCGGCGGGGAAGCCGTCGTGGTCACCCACGGCGATATCGTGCTGGCGGTGCGCTTCTGGGTGCAGGGCGTCGAATTCACCGATGCCACTAAAAACGCCGTCGGCCTTTACCCGGCCACCTGCTCGATCACCATGCTGACCTACCCCAATGGCCCTGTCGCAGTTGTCGACGGTGCAGAACCCCGTCCGGCGATGGCCTACCACCGGCCCTACTGAGGCGGACCGATGACCACCATCCACTTCGTGCGGCACGGGCACGTGCACAATCCCCGGCAAATCCGGTAGTGGCGATATCTTGACTGATGAAGTATCTTGTTGTACGCTTTTTTATAGAACACGTGTGTCATTTTTGTTTATGAGCATAGAAAGGAGTTCTATATGTCAGTAGTCAACAAGAAGGCCGACGACGAGGCCGCGGTGCTCGCGAAGATCGCCGCGATGCCCGAGCGCTACCGCGCCATGGGCGACCTGCTGTTCACCCTGCCCCACCGGCCAGGCTCATGGGTAATCGGCGCGACCTGGAGCCAGGATGGCACGCAGGTGCTCACCTGGTCGGACGTGGATACGGCGCAGGTGTGGGTCGTGCCGGCCACACCGTAGGGGCGTTCAACTGAACGCCCGGCAAACGGAGGACACGATGCACAAGCGATTACTCTTTACCTGGCAGGGTGCGACGCTGTTGATCCTGCTGCTGGCGACAGTTCTTCCGGCGCGGGCGCAGGGGCCGCTTGAACTAGAGCCGCTGCTCACCCTGCGCCATGAGGAACAGGTGTTGGGCGCGGCCTGGAACGGGGATGAGAGCACCTTGCTCACCTGGTCATTCGATGGCACGGCGCGCCTGTGGGACGCGGCTAGCGGCGAGGAGCTGCTTACCCTGCGCCATGAGAACTGGGTGCATGGTGCGGCCTGGAGCGGGGATGAGGACCGCCTGCTCACCTGGTCGGAGGATGGCACGGCGCGGCTGTGGGACACCGCCAGCGGCGATGAATTGCTCAGCCTGCGCCATGAGGACCGGGTGTTGGGCGCGGCCTGGAACGGGGCCGAGACACGCCTGCTCACCTGGTCGTGGGATGGCACAGCGCGGCTGTGGGACGCCGCCAGCGGCGAGGCGCTGCTCACCCTGCGCCACGAGGACAGCGTGTTTGGCGCGGTCTGGAACGGGGCCGAGACACGGCTGCTCACCTGGTCACTGGACGGTCTAGTGCGTATCTGGGATGCTGTCAGTGGCGAGGAGTTGCTCACTCTGCGCCACGAGGAAAGCGTGTACGACGCGGCCTGGAGTGCGGATGAGGACCGCCTGCTCACCCGATCAAGCGATGACAGGGTGCGTCTGTGGGATACCGACAGCGGCGAGGTGTTGCTCACCATGCCTCATGAGGGGCGGGTAGGTGGTGCAACCTGGAACGCGGACGAGACACGGCTGCTCACCTGGTCGTGGGATGGCACGGCGCGCGTGTGGGACACGGCCAGCGGCGAGGCGCTGCTCACCCTGCACCATGAGAGTGAGGTGGAGGGCGCAGCCTGGAACGGAGATGAGACACGGCTGATCACCTGGTCGAGGGGTGGAACGGCGCAGGTGTGGGACGCGACCAGCGGCGAGGAACTGCTCACCCAGCACCATGAGGACGACCTGTCGGGCGCGGCCTGGAACGGGGATGAGAGCCGCCTGCTCACCTGGTCATTCGATGGCACGGTACGGCTGTGGGACGCGGTCAGCGGCGAGGAACTGCTCATCCTGCGCCATGAGGGCTGGGTGCATGGTGCGGTCTGGAGCGGGGATGAGAGCCGCTTGCTCACCTGGTCATTTGATGGCACGGCAAAGGTATGGGACGTATCAGCCACGCCGTAGGGGCGCATCGGACGGGTTCTCTGAACCCGCATTCGCCCAGGCGGGGATCGCTCGTTGGATTATCCAGGGTCAGGCACCGCCTGCCCCCTACAGCGCCGGACTCGTAGGGGCGTTCAACTGAACGCCCGGTTGAACGCTGAACGCCCGGTTGAACGCTGAACGCCCGGCTCAGGTGGTCGGCTTCGTTGAGGCTCATCACCACGCACCGCCCTGGTGGGTAGGTCACCGTCTGACCACTAAAAGCTGATAGCTGAATGCTGACAGCTATCCGCCGCCCAATAAATCCGCATACAGCCCGATCAGCTTGCGCGCGTCCTGGTCCCAGGTATACCGCTCCCGCGCCAACTGCTGCCCCGCCGATCCCAGCCGCGCCCGCAGATCAGCGTCCGTCGCCAGCCGGGCCAGCGCCGCCGTGATGGCCGCTTCGTCCGTCGGGTCGATGGCCACCGTGCCCACCGGCGCGAACGATTCCCAGGCCGGGTAATCGGCCCGCAGCACGGGCAGCCCCGCCGCCATGTATTCGAACACCTTGCGCGGCCACAACAGCCGGTTGAGCCGGGTGGGCAGGGCCAGTTCCAGCCCGAAGTGCGCCTCGGCCAGCAGGGCCGGCACCTGTTCGTAGGGCACCGCCGGTTCCAGCAGCAGACGCTCACCCCCGGCGGCGCGTAATTCCGCCGCGAAGTCCGGGAAGGGGCACGGCCCCACGATGCGGATGCGCAGCGGCACCTCGTCCGGCAGTTGGCGGGCCGCCCGGACCACGTTCAGCAGCCCGCGCGGGCGCTCCACCACGCCGGTATAAATGGCCGTGACCGTGCCGTCTGGAGCAGGATGCGCCGGGTGGGCCGGGTGCGCGGTGAAGCGATCCACGTCCGGCATGTTGCGCACGATGACCGTCTTGCCCGGCGGGAAGCGCCGCGCGATCGTCGTCCCCACCGTGATCACCCGGTCGCAGAAGAAGCGCGCCGCCAGCCGCTCCCAGCCGTCGTACAGCGCCGCCAGCGGCCAGCGCAGCGGGCGGGGCACGTAGGGTTTTTCCAGCAGGTGGTAGGGGGTGTGTTCGTGGATGTCCAGCACCACGCGCCGACCGGCCAGCCGCAGCAGCATCGCCACCAGCGTCAGCTCCGGGTCGTGCAGGTGATAGGCGTCGGCCTCGATGGCCAGGGCCGCCCGCCAGGCGATCCACACGCCGCGCCCCCGCGCCGCCAGCGAGAAGCGACGGGGGGGCAGCGGGCACAGGCGGACCCCGTCGTGGTTTTCGTCCGGCGCGTCCTGCGCCAGCAGCGTGACCCGGTAGCCGGCCCTCGCCAGCGTGCGCGCCTGCCGGTGGTAGATGCGCGTGTCGAAGGGGTCGTGCACGGTGGTGAGGATGCAGATGTGCGGTGTGGTCATAGGCTGTCCGCTGGCCGGTTCGTCATGGACAGCATTATAACAGGCCGCGCTCCGTTGGGGATATGACCGGCCCGTACCAGGTGGCCGCCGCCGCGTTTAATCCGCCTCTTCGTACAGGGTCGACAGCGCCACCAGGTGCGCGGCCAGGTCGGCCAGCACCGTGTTCGCCGACTCCACCTCCTGTTGCCCGATGGGATGGTGCTCCGGCACGATCTCCACTTCGCTGAAGGCGCCCGGTCCCTCGATGGCCTCGCGCAGCCCGGCGCAGGCCGCCGCCTTGTCTCGCAGGGACGCGCCCTCCTGGATCAGCCCGCCCAGGTCGTGCCAGGCCCGCCGGAAGTAGCGCGCCCACTCCTCGACCGCGTACTGCTCCAGCAGCTCCGCCAGCGCGTCGATGGCCTCCATCAGGTCCACTTCGCGCGGGTCGACCGGCGGCAGGTCCCGGTCCAGGTGGGCGCTGAGCTGGCTGAAATCGTGCATGAGCTTCCTTTCCGGGCGGCGGCCTTACGGCCCCACGTCGAAATAGCAGCCGGTGGTATTCGGCACGTTGATCGCGGTGATCTGCCAGGTGCTGTTCCACGTCCACCCGCCGAAGTCGCCCGCTGCTCCGGGGCTGGGGATGCCGGCGCTTGGCAGCTCCACGAAATACTGGTTAGCAGAATCAAACCGCACGCTTTCGAAGCGGTAGCCGATCGTCTCGTTGACGACGGTATTGCTCATGACCCCGGGGCAGTTCATGAAGGATGTGTCGCCGCCAATCCACGTCTCCACGATGCTCAGTTGGATGAAGCACCCCGGCTCCCCGTGTATGAACCCCACCACGAACAGCCGCACCGGCCACAATCCGCCCCCCTCACAGCCACCGCCGGAAAACGTCCAACTCGCCATTGCCGTCGTCGCATCCCCAAGCACGAAGATGTCCTGGCCGAGCATGGGCCGCAGCGACAGCTCGATGTCGCCCTCGACGGCCCACCGGGCCGGCCCGGTGGCCAGGGGTTGCTCACCGTAGCGCCGCACCCGCAGCGTGATGGTATTGTCGCTGTAGGCCAGCCACTCCTCAAGCTCCTCCATCACCTCGACAAAATCCGAATTGTTCGCCAACAGGTCCCAGGCGTCGCAGCCCGTCAGCAGCACCATACAACATACACACAATAACAGCACCATCTTTTTCATAGGTTTCCCCCCTGGGAATCGGCCAATAAAGATGACTGTACGTCTTGTTCTACCACAGATCGATCCCAGGAAACAATTGCGCGGAGGTAATGTGGCGCTGTGGCCCAATGTCGAAGGCGCCGCCGTATGAACGGCGCAATGGCCTTACCGCCCACTGCCAAAGTCGCAGTCGGTGCCTTCCGGCAGGGTGATGTCGGTGATCTCCCAGGTGCTGCTCCACGTCCACCCGCCGAAGTCATCGCTGGCCGCCCCTGGGCTGGGGATGCCGGCGGTTGGCATCTCCAGGAAATACTCGATATTGGCATCAAACAGTAGGTTTTCGAAGCGGTAGCCCAGTGTCTCGTTGACGACGGAATCGCCCCCGGCCCCAGCGCAGTTCATGAAGGACACGTCGCCGCCGATCCACGTCTCCACCACGTTCAGCTCGATGTAACACTCCGGTTCCCCAAACACGTAGCCGACCACGAACAGCCGCACCGGCCACGAACCGGCCCCTTCGCAGCCGCCGCCGGTAAACGACCAGCCCGCGCTGGCCACCACCGCATCACCGAAAGCGAACAAATTGCCGCCGTGCAAGGGCCGCAGCGCCAGCGTGATATCGCCCTCCACCGACCACAGGATCGGGTTGGTGGCTGTGGCCTGCTGGCCGTAGCGCCGCACCCGCAGCGTGATGGAATTGTCGCCGTAGGACATCCACTCCTCAAGCTCCTCCATCACCTCGACAAAATCCGCATTGTTCGCCAGCAGGTCCCACACGTCGCAGCCCGTCAGCAGCACCACACACACCACGCACAGTAACAACACCATCTTTTTCATAGGTTCCCCCTGGGATTCGGTCCTAACGACAACAAGTTTGTAACCATCCCTGTTCTACCATAGACCGCGCCTGCTGGACAACCGCCGCCCGGCTGACCATTCCCCGCGTTTGGCTGGCGTCACGGCCATCCGGCGCTACAATACCGAAAACCGCGCTACCCATTTCACAACCGGAAGGAACCCATGCCCCACATCGTCGTCACCGGCGGCAGCGGCCGGCTGGGCCAGGTCGTGATCGCCGACCTGCTGGCCCACCGCTATGACGTGCTTAACGTGGACCGCGTCCCCCCGCCTGAACGTCTGACCCGCTCGATGCTGGTGGACCTGGCCGACGCCGGGCAGGTCTTCGCAGTGCTGGCCCGGGCCGAGGCCGTCGTGCACCTGGCCGCCATCCCGTCCTCCGGCCTGTTCCCGGAGCATGTCACCTTTCACAACAACCTGGTGAGCACCTATAACGTCTTTCACGCCGCCGCCACGCTCGGCCTGTCCCGCGTGGTATGGGCCTCGTCCGTGCAGGTCTACGGCGTCCCCTTTGACCGCCAGCCGCCCCCCGTCCTGCCCCTGGATGAAGACCAGCCCACCCGCGCCTGGACCGACTACCCGCTCGCCAAGATTCTCGGCGAGGAGATGGCCCGCCTGATCAACGCCCGCACCGGTCTGCCCTTCGTCGGGCTGCGCCTGGGCTGGGTGACCGATGCCACCGACGCGGCCACCGTCACTGCTCGTCAGGATGTGCAGCCCGCCCACCTGTGGTGTTACGTCGACCCGCGCGACGCGGCCCGCGCCTGCCGCCTCGCTTTGGCCGCCGATCTGGCCGAGTCTGCCGTGGTCAACATCACCGCCGCCGATACCACCAGCCCTGAGCCGAACGCCGCCCTGGTCGAGCGTTATTATCCCGGCACGCCGCTCGCCCCCGATCTCGGCCCGCACCAGTCCCTGTTCA
>DAOUEM010000509.1:0-16077 GCA_034430555.1 Anaerolineae bacterium
GGCTGGTCGACCAGGGCCAACTCGGCGCCGCGCTGCTCGTCCACGCCGAGCGGCTCGATGCCTTCACCGGACAGGCCGGCGGCAAAGCCCAGCCGCAGCGGCTCATCCGGGGCGATGGTGACGACCGCAGTGGTCATCATCTCTTCCTGGGCTTCTTCTTCCCCGCCGAGCGTTACGCCGGTGGACAGTTCACCAGCCGCCAGAGCTTCCTGCAACTCGGCTAGTTCTGCCTGAACCTCTTCCGGCACGACATCATCAAAGTCGTGGAACGGGGCCAGACCCACCGGGCCAACGAAGTTGCCAGCCGGCGGTTCGCCCTCGACGTACTGGGCGACGATCTGCTCGATGCCTACCGGGATCAGCTTCATCGCGCTGGAGACCAGGCAGGCGTGCGCTTCGGGCACCGTATCCCACTGGTCCGTATCCACGCCGATGCAGAAGAGGGGGGCGTCTTCACTGGTACGGTTGGCAACCTCGGTCAGACCGCCGTTGCCGGTCTTGCCGCCTGCCGCGAACACCACGTCCGCGCCCTGGTCCAACGCCTGGGCAGCCGTGGCGGCGCCCCACTCGGGATCGGTGAAGGCTACGTCAAGTCCACCAGGATGGTAGGTGGTGATCACTTCTAGATCGGGGTTAGTGGCCAGCGCGCCAGCTTCAAAACCGCGCGCGAACATCACGACCGGCGGTACCAGGTCCGTGCCGTACACCCCCGCCAGCAGGTTGCTTTCCGTCAGCCGCGCCGCCAGCACACCTGCCAGGTAGCCCGCCTGATCCTCCGGGAAGATCAGCCCTGTCACGTTCGGCAGCGCCTCCCCCTGGAACTGGTCCACCCCGATGAAGTGTACGTTCGGGTATTCGGCGGCGGCCTCAATGGTCGCCTCACCAAGGGCAAAGCCGACGGTTACGATGATGTCGTAGCCATTGTCCGCGAACTCGGCGATATTGTCCGCGTAGTCGGTGCTATCCTGCGTCTCGATGTAGTTGGCTTCGCCGCCATACGCTTCGGCGGCCGCTTGGACACCTTCCCAGGAGCTCTGGTTGAAGCTGCGATCGTCAACTTCACCCACGTCGGTGACCAGACCGATGCGTAAGGCCGGTTCTTCGGTTGGCGCCTCAGTTGGCGCCTCAGTTGGCGCTTCCGTCGGCGCCTCAGTTGGCGCTTCCGTCGGCGCCTCGGTTGGTTCCTCGGTCGGCTCCTCAGTCGGTTCCGGCGTCGCCGTGCCGCCACAGGCAGCCAGCGCTAACGACAGAATGACGATGAGCGACAACAACCAAAACAACTTTTTATTACTCATTGAACTTTCTCCTCCTCATTGAACAATCGATGGTAGCCAACTCTAAACGCCCGAGCAGCGGTTGGGAACCGACTCAGGCAAGCAGGGGTGTGGCTGCGAGTGGTGGGAATGTGGCCTCTCCCCCATATGTGGCCTTCAATAATAGCACCACCCTTTTGAGAAGAACTGGCAGTGCCGATTATCATAACACAATGGTGCATATTGGCAAGCAAAATGCAACCCAATCCCTAAACGGAATATGTCCTTTTCTGGCAGGATATAGCGCGTAAGTCCTGTCGTGGAAAAGGGTTGACGCCTGTTTGGGCGGTTGGGTGGACGTAAACGGGTGATTGGGCCGGCCTGATGAAGACCAGCCCATGTCACCCAGGGGAAACATCGGTTAGCAAGTGGTGAGATCGTTACCGCCGGCATACACCAATCCTACAAAGAACCGGTTACAGGGTCTCCAGGTAACGTTCACGTTCCCATTCACTGACGTGAATGCGGTACTCATCCCATTCCAGGGACTTGGCACGGTAGTAAGCCTGGTAGATGTGATGACCTAAGCCCTCTTGCAGCAGTTGATCGTCTGCCAGCGCGTCCAACGCCTCGCGCAGGCTGCCCGGCAGCACGCCGACTCCGTGGGCTGTGCGTTCTTCGTCGGACCATTCGTATACGTCGTCGGTTACTGGAGCGGGTGGAGTCAGCTTCTTCTCAATTCCTTCCAGGCCCGCCGTCAGCATGACGGCGAAGGCCAGGTAGGGATTGGCGCTCGGGTCGGGGAAGCGCAACTCGACGCGGGTCGATACCTCGCGTCCTGGACTGTAACGCGGCACCCGAATCAGGGCCGAGCGGTTGCGTTGCGCCCAGCAAATGTACACCGGGGCTTCATAACCCGGCGTCAGTCGTTTGTAACTGTTGACGGTGGGAGCCACAATGGCGGCCAGGGCCCGGGCGTGCAGCAGCTGGCCGGCCACAAACTGCTGGGCAACTTCGGAGAGCCGGAAGATCTCGCTATTGGCATCGTACATGGCAGTTTCGCCGGTGTTTTTGTGGACCAGGCTCTGGTGGACGTGCATGCCGCTGCCATTGATGCCAAAGATCGGCTTGGGCATGAACGTGGCAAACAATCCGTACTTGGCGGCGATGCCCTTTACCGTGTACTTGAAGGTCACGGCGTTATCGGCGGTATGCAGGGCTTCACCGTAACGGAAGTCGATTTCGTGCTGGCCGATCGCGACTTCGTGGTGTTCCATCTCGACATCGATTTTAAGCGCCATCAAGGCTTCGTCGATCTCGGAGCGCACCATCTGGGCTTCGTCATTGGGTGAGAAGTCGAAATAGCCGCCGACATCATGGGGCACGGCACGCGTCTCGCCGCCGTTTTTGCGGAACATAAAAAATTCCAGCTCCGGCCCGGTGTTGTAGATATAGCCCATTTCCTCGGCTTTGGCGATGGCACGGCGCAGCGCGTAACGCGGGTCGCCCTCGAAAGGGTTGCCTTCCGAGTTATACACATCGCAGATGATGCGGGCCCGCCGGGGAGTGCCATTGCCCGTCCACGGCAGCACCCGATAGGAGCGCGCGTCCGGCTTCAGGTACATGTCGGATTCTTGAATACGGGCGAAGCCCTGAATCGAGGAGCCATCGAACCAGGTGCCGCGATTGAGCGATTCTTCCAGGTGTTGCGAGGGGATCGTCACGCGTTTGGTGGTGCCAAGCACGTCCGTGAATTGCAGATCGATAAAACGTACGTCATTGGCCTTGACATCTTCCAGAACGGCCATCTCTTTTTCGTTCACCACGGTCCCTCCTTAAGGCACGCATAATACCACGATGTGCAACGTTTTTAAGGTAAAAAAACCATGGGACATCTTTTTAACAAATCACCCGGCAAACGACCAGGGTTATGACCACCCATCCCGTTTGTTGTATTTGCACAAGCAAAAACCCACGCACCAACTGGCCGGTGGGTAGACTGTTTGTCCCGTTGTGCTTGGGTGCGAAGTCAAGTCAATGGTGGGCGTCAGGGAAGCGCAAAATCCCGCACCGCATCTACGCTGTTGAGCGCGATCCGGGTGGCCTGGCGGTCGATGCGTTTCACCAGGCCGCTCAGGACGTCCTTCGGGCCGATTTCCACATAGCGGGTGATGCCCGCCGCTTGCAGCGCGCCGATGCTTTCCGTCCAACGCACGCTGGAAGTCAGTTGTGCGCCCAGTTCCTCGCGGATGGCCGCGGCATCGACCAGGGGAGCCGCCTGCACGTTGCCGATGACGGGGACTTTAGGGGCCAGGAAAGTGACTTCGTCCAGCGCGGCGCGGAACGCCGCCTGGATGGGGATCATCAGCGGTGAGTGGGAAGCGATGCTCACGGCCAGCTTGACTACCCGCCTGGCGCCGGCTTCGGCTGCCAGTTCCATACCGCGTTCCAGTGCGGCGGCATCCCCGGAGATCACGACCTGGCCGGGGCAGTTATCGTTGGCCATCACCAGGGCCAGGCCGGTTTCCTGGCTGGCCTGGTCGCAAATGGCCTGCACGTCTGCCGTGGACAGGCCCAGCAGCGCGGCCATCGCGCCCGGATTCTCTTGGCCTGCCTGCCGCATCAGGCGCCCGCGTTCGCGGACCAGCTGCAGGCCGTCTTCAAAGGAGACTGCGCCCGCTGCCGCCAGCGCCGTGATCTCGCCCAGGCTGTGCCCGGCCATGAAGGCGGGCGGAGCCACGTCGACGATCTCGGCTTCCAGGGCTTGCAGGGTGGCGATGCCGGTCACATAGAGTGCCGGCTGCGTATTATAGGTGTCGTCGAGGGCTTCTGCCGGGCCATGCCAGCACAACTGTGAGATCTCGAAGCCGAGCAGGTCGTCGGCTGCCCGGAACACGTCCAGGGCCGCCGGGTAGGCCTGTGCCAGGTCGGCGCCCATCCCGACTTCCTGTGAACCCTGGCCAGGGAATATAAATGCCGTATATGCCCAGTCAGACATGATGATTCTCCTGCGGAAAAAACGCGAAAAACCGTGCGCCTACGAACGACAGACGGCACGGCTCGCGAGTGTCACACTGCTGTGACGCAAACTATTCCTCATCGACCTCGATGACTTGGTGATCGCCATACGAGCCGCATTCAGGACAAACGTGATGCGCAGGCTTGTACGCGTCGCAGTTTTCGCAGCGTACCAGGTGGCGCAGGCTCAGCCCATCGTGGGCGCGCCGGCGATTGCGGCGGCTGCGCGAGATTTTTCTCTTGGGAAGCGGACCCATTGTCGTACTCCGGCTTTATCCAGATGATTGGTTGAATACTCGAAAAGAACGCCCAGCATATGACACCGGGCGGACAGTGAAGCGAATTATAAGCGGGCGTTAGGCGTGTGTCAAGATGAGTTGTTGCGTTCGACGGAGCCGGTGCTTTCGTGATCGGCATGATTTTACTACACTGGTATGACGTGGCCTGGTATTGGGAGGGAGCTGTCATGACTGGTACTGCCTTGATCTTTTTCATCTTGTTTGCGCTGACGATAGTCGCCACTTACCTGGGTGTAAGGCGCAACCTGGCGCCGACCGGGATCATCACCGGCGCCGGGGCGATGGCAGCCATTGTGTTTATGATCCTGTTTGCACTGGGCCAGGGCAACCCCCCGACGCAGGCCCTGGTGGTCGGCTTTCTGGTAGGGACGGTTTTTGTGGCGCTGGCCGCGTCAATTGCCAACTTCTTCCGCAGCAACGAGGACCGTGCCCGCGAGAAGCCGCCCCTCATGCCGCCGCCCCCGCCATCGGAGCCGCCGCCCGATCAGGCGGCCTGACGACGATTGTTGCCGCCACGCGGCCGTCTGAGTGGGTAGCCGGGGCGTGGGGTGGGCGTAGGGTAACGGCAGGGTGGGCATCTAGTAGGGCCTGCCTGAAGGTGTTACACTGAAGTGAACACATCGCCCGTAGCAAACGATCTCGGACGACAATCGACTCATGACTGAACCAAACGATCCTGGTCGCAGGCCTCTCGCTGACGAGTCTGGAGATGCCCTGCAGCCGACTCAGCCGATGTTGCCGCCTGAAGTGCTGCCGTCATCTATAGCCGACCAGGCGACCCAAACTGATATGGAAGCCCTGTCCGCCCGGCAGGCGGCGGCCCTGGGCGAGACTCAGGAAAGCGCCGCGGTCACACCCCCGCCCCCGCTCACCAACGGCGATATGCCGCCGGTCGCGCCGGGTCGGTCCCCTGGCCCGCCGCCGACTCCGCCGCATGGCACGCCGGTCCAGCAGGGTTACCCGCCCCAGCCGGGCTACTATGCACAGCCCCATTACGGCCCGCCGCCGCGCCGCCGCAAACGCCGCCGCCGTCGAGGCCGGAAGGGTTGTTTCTCCGGTGGCTGCCTGTTGACCATCGGCGCAGCGCTGGCGGTTTTTGTCGTGTTGGTGCTGGTCGTCGGTTTGATCGTGGTCAGCGCGCTGAGCGCCCGGCTCGAAGACAGCCTGGCCAAACTGGAGGACCGGTCGAACCGCCCATCCTTCCAGACAACGGTCATCCATGATCGTAATGGTGAAACGCTGTATGAGGTCTTTGGCGAGGGACGCCGCACCAACGTAAGACTCGGCGATCTGCCCCCCTACGTGGCTCAGGCCCATGTCGCTATTGAAGACGACAGTTTTTACACCAACCCCGGCGTGGACATCCTCAGCATCTTGCGGTCGGCGGTATTGAACACCCAGCAGGGAGGGATCGTATCCGGCGCAAGTACGATCACGCAGCAGGTGGTGCGTAACATCGCCTTTGACTACGAGTACCGCACGGAAACCAGTTTACAGCGCAAGTTGGAAGAGGCGCTGCTGGCCATGATCCTGACTAATCGCCTGAGCAAAGACGAAATCCTGGAGTTATACCTTAACGAGATTTATTACGGGAACCTTGCCTATGGCATCGAAGCGGCCAGCCAGACCATCTTCGGCAAACCGGCCGCTGAACTGACGCTGGGCGAAGCTGCGCTGTTGGCCGGTCTGCCGCAGGCGCCGGCGGCATTGGACCCGCTCAACCCCGATCCCTCCATACAGGAGGCAGTGCTGGCCCGCCGGCGGCAGGTGATCGATCTGATGCTGGAGGAGCGCTTCATCACCGAGGAGCAGGCTTATGCGGCCTATGGCGAACCACTCTCATACACCAGTCCGGACGTGCCGCTGGTCGCGCCGCACTTCACGGTATATGCCCGTAATGAACTGGAATCGATCGTGGCGATGCTGGGTTATCCACCGGATTTCATCACCACAGGCGGCCTGCAAGTTTATACCACGCTCGACCTGCGCTACCAGGACCTGGCCGAGCGAACAGCCCGGTTGCAGGTTGCCGGCTTGCGGGAGGCCCACAACCTGACCAACGCCGCCGTGGTGGTGCTGCAGCCGGTCACCGGCGAGATTCTGGCGATGGTGGGCAGCGTCGATTACTGGGACGACAGCATCGACGGGCGCGTGAACGTCACCACGGCTGCCCGCCAGCCGGGCAGCACCATGAAGCCGTTCACCTACACGGCGGCGCTGGAACAGGGATGGTCGGCGGCGAACATCATCTGGGATACCGAGGTGCAGTTTAACGTACCCGGCCAGGATACCTACATTCCCATTAATTACGACCGGGCATTACACGGGCCGGTGCGAGTCAGAGATGCGCTGGCCAACAGCTTCAATATCCCCGCCGTACAGACGCTGCGTCAGGTCGGTGTGGCCTACCTGCTCAACCTGATGCGGCGCTTTGGCGTGGAAAGCCTGGGGCAGGACGCCAGCCACTACGGGCTTTCGCTGACCCTGGGTGGCGGCGAAGTGACCCTGCTGGAATTGACGCGCGCTTACAGCGTGTTTGCCAATGGCGGTGTGCTGGTGCCTTCCACGACCATTCGCTGCGTGCTGGATGCCGATGACAACGTCATATACCAGTACGAGAACGGCTGTCCCTTTGGCCAGAATATGCCGGCCACGGTCAACGCGATGGCTTATGGCCTGGAAGTGCTCGATCCACGGGTGGCCTTCGTCATCAGTGATATTCTCGCCGACAATGCCGCCCGCACCCCTGCCATGGGGCCGAACAGCTCGCTGAATACCGGCGACCTGGTCAGCAGCGTTAAGACGGGCACCACCGACGATACCCGCGACAACTGGACGGTAGGCTTTACCCACAACGTGGCGGTCGGCGTCTGGGCGGGTAACAGCGATAACTCGCCTATGGTCAATACCAGCGGCCTGACCGGGGCAGCGCCTATCTGGCATGATGTGCTGCTGAGCATCTACGGCGATCAGGACCTGCTGGCCGTCCTGGCGCACGGCGGGCAGCTGGTCCCTGACTACCTCTCCCCGCCGCCCGGTATGAGCCGCCGTCAGGTGTGTGAGTTGAGCACGCTGCGGGACCCGGCCACCCAGTGTGGCGCGACGCGTGTCGAATGGTTCCTGGATGGACCGGCCCTGGTGCCGGATGCGAATGGCAATCTGGCCGAGGGCAGCCAGCGACTCGCGCCGCCGCTGCTGACCGCCGATCCGAACGGCAACGGGCCGCAGTTAAACGAGCCGGAGCGCGGCATTTTCCAGGCATGGGTGATGTCGCTGGCACCCGAGCTTGCGCAGACGATTGTGCCGACGCTCAACCAGCCGGATACGCCGCCCGCGCCCGCGCCTCGCTACTGCCTGGTGCCCAATGAGGTGTTGAACGAGCTGTCCGGCGTACAGGCGCTGCTGTTTATCGGGCCGCCATCGGACCCGTCGGACGCCATCTACGCGGCCCAGTTTGCCCACGCACAAAACATCTCGATTCTGCCGCCGATACCCTGTACCGGTGAGATGCTGGCGGCCTCCGCGCCCAGCCAGGCCGCGGTCGGATCACCCAGTGTGACGGCCTTCATCAGCTCGCCCGCGCCCGACCAGGTGGTGGACGCAGTCATCCCGATCATCGGCACGGTCGATCTCAGTTCGGAGTGGGCCGTCTATTACAAGTTCGAGATCCAGGGACCGCAGTTCCCGGAGTGGGTGACGCTGGGCGAGGTGCACGACCAGTCGGTGTTTGACGGACAATTGGAGACGCTGGCGGCGGCGGGATTGCAGCCGGGCACGTACCGGCTGCGGCTGGTCATCGTCGGTCTGGATGGTAACTACCTGCCCAATCCCTACCAGGTGTCGTTCCAGGTGCCGTGAGATGGTTTGGTGTGGTATCACTCAAATGAAAAAGCCCCATTCCAGGCGGATGGGGCTGGTGGATCGTGAGGAAATTGTCTTACGAAACAACTGTAAGCATTAAATAAACGGCAGCACCAGCGGCAGCCAGACGCCCGGACTGCAATTCAGGTTGAAGAGATCGGGCACCAGCGGCACGCTGCACCAGGCGTTCAGCGTATCGATCAGGAAGGCGGCGCCCGCCAGCACCACCACGCAAACCACGACCAGGCAGCCGCAGCCAATGGCGATCCAGCGCGCGGTGTTGCGGTTGTCTTCCTCGTAATCGTAGTATTCGTAACCGGGAGGTGCCTGCTGGGCGTAGGGCTGGGCCGGCATGTTGTACTGCGGTTCCCCGTAACCGGCCTGCTGCTGGTAACCGGCCGGCTGGGCCGGGGTCGCGCTCGGTGCGTTGTAGGAAGGCGGTGACGGGGCAGAACTTACCAGGGTTTCCTGCATGCCAGGGCTGGCCGGCGCCTGGACCGCACCGCCCTCGTATCCCAGGGTAACCGTCTCTCCCAGGCCGATCATGTCTCCGTTGACGAGCGGCCGAGACCCGGTCAATCGCTGGCCGTTAACAAACGTCCCGTTGGTGGACCCCAGGTCCTCCAGCGTATACCCGGTTGGGGTACGCGTCAAACGACAGTGATGGCGGCTGACCTCCGGATCGTTGATCACGATATCATTGGTGATATCTCGCCCCAGCGCCACCACGTCTTTGTTCATCTCGTATACCTGGTTGGGTTGTGGTCCGCGTCGAACAACGAGCCTGGAGCCGCCGTTCCCTTGCTGCATGATAATGCCTCCTCACTCAAACAGGGAGGGGGATATTCTCGCCTGATAAGACCCTGTTGACGAAGGAAGTATAGGAGTAAGTTGGGGCGCTGTCAAACGTCAAATGCTGCTGGGGATGGGGCGGCAGTTTTTTCCTCATCGTGCAGGGGAACCTTTTTATCGAATCATACGTCTTGAGATCAATCGTATGGTTGTGATGAGCTTACCGGGGAGATACCAAGATGAAAAACCGTGGACTAATTTTGCTTTTGACGACGTTATTACTGTTGGGGGCGGCACTGCCCGCCTTTGCCGATGGGATCATTATTCCACTGCCGCCGCCCGATCCCTTTACCGATCCTTCCTGGTTGACCATCCGCTACCATCGCGTGAACGTCACCATCGACAACCAGGTCGCCACCACGCACATCGACCAGGTATTTGTGAACGAAGGGGAAACTATCGCCGAGGGCACCTATATGTTTCCCATCCCGCAGGGCGCGACCGTCAGCGATTTCACCATGTGGGTCGATGGGCAGGCCATCCAGCCGCAGATTCTGGAGGCCGATGAAGCCCGCCAGATTTACAACGACATCGTGCGTCAGCTGCGCGACCCGGCCCTGCTGGAATACGTGGGCGCCAATGCCGTCCGCGCCAACGTCTTCCCGATTCCACCGGGCGACGAGCGCCGTATCGAGATCGAATACCAGGAAGTGCTGGATGTGGAAAACGGCCTGGTACATTACGTGTACCCGCTGGACACCGAACGCTTCAGCGCTCGCCCGCTGGAAGATGCCTCCGTCACCGTCGAGATCATTTCCAACGACCCGGTGCAGTCCGTCTACAGCCCCAGCCACCGCGTCGCCATCGACCAGGAGGACGAGTTCCATGCGCGGGTCGGCTACGAGGAGCGCGATGTCCTGCCGGACAAGGACTTCAGCCTCTACTACAGCGTGTCGCCGGAAGACATTGACCTCAACCTGCTGACCTACCGCGAGAGCGCCGACGAGAATGGCTTCTTTATGCTGCTGGTCGCGCCACCGCTGGAAGTCGCCGAAGAAGACGTGATCCCCAAGGACGTGATCGTGGTGCTGGACCAGTCCGGCAGTATGTTCGGAGAGAAGTGGGGCCAGGCCCGTGACGCGGTCGGTTACGTGCTGGATAACCTCAATGCCGAGGACCGCTTCAATGTGGTGGTCTTCAGCACCGGTCACCGGGTATTCGCCAGTGACCTGCAAAGTCCGGCGGAAGCGGACAGTGCCGCCCGCTGGGTCAACGGGTTAGAGGCGATCGGCGGCACCAACATCGACGACGCGCTGAATACCGCGCTGGACATGACAGACTCGGACCGGGCGACGGTGGTCCTGTTCATCACCGATGGTGTGCCCACCGAAGGGATCACCGGGACCGACGATATCCTGGAGCGCTTCGATGATCGGGCGCCGTCCAACGTCAGACTGTTCAGCTTTGGTGTGGGCGATGACGTGGACGTCTTCCTGCTCGACGAGTTGGCCCAGGGCAACCGCGGCACGAGCGCCTACGTCCGGCCCGGCGAGCGCATCGACGAGGAAGTGAGCGCCCTCTATACCAAGATCAATGCCCCCGTCCTGACCAACATCGAGCTGGACTTCGAGGGTGTGATGGTCGAGGACATCTACCCCGCCGAACCGCTGCCCGACCTGTTCGCCGGGACGCAGATGGTCATCGTGGGCCGCTACCGGGACAGCGCCGATGACGTGTCCGTGCGGCTCAGGGGGGAAGTCAACGGCGAGCGCCAGGCGTTCATCTATGACGGTCAGCGCTTCCACGCCAACGCCGGCGGCGGCTCCGGCACGGATGCCGAGGTGTTCATCCCGCGCCTGTGGGCCACGCGGCGCATCGGCGCGCTGCTCAACCAGATCCGTCTGCAGGGCGAGAATCCCGAACTGGTGGACAGCGTGGTACGGCTCAGCATTCGTTATGGCATCATCACGCCCTACACGTCCTTCCTGATCCAGGAAGACGACATCTTCACCCAGACGGGGCGGCGCGAGGCTGGAGAAGAGGCCGCGCAGGCCATGAACCAGGCGTTTGCGCCTTCCACCGGCGCGGGTGCCGTCGATGCGGCGGAGGGGCTGGGCGGTGCGATGTCCGCTGATGCCCCGTCGCCCATGCCGACGTCGGTCGCCCTGCGTGATGCCGATGGGGAAGGTTACTTCGTGGAAACCCGCGAAGTCATCCGCGACGTGCGGGACAAGACCTTTGTTTACCGGGACGGGGTGTGGATCGACACGACTTACCAGGCTGACACCATGACCACCACACAGGTCACCTTCTTGAGCGACACGTACTTCGAGTTGGTGGGGCAGAACCCGGTCCTGGGCGACTACTTTGGCCTGGGCGAGCAGGTAATCGTGGTGTTGGATGGTATCGTGTACGAGATTGTGCCGGAATAAACGGGCTGAGTTGGTAAAGGGTATGACGGGCGGAGCACTCACTCCGCCCGTTTTTTCGTTTAATCAGGCCGCGGCCTGCTGGCGTTCCGGGGCAGGGGCCGCACTGGTGGCCAGCAGGTAGCCGCCGAAGATCAGGATCGCGCCGAGGAGTTCCGCCGCGTATTTGTACTCGGGGCGACCGACAAGCAGCAACGTGCCGCCAAAAGCCGGGATTATCCCGCCGACGGCGATCAAGATGTTGCCGAGCATGCGGTGGGGCAGGATCGCCTTGCGCCAGAACAGGTAAGCCGAATAAACGGCGCCGCCGACCAGCGTGATCGTGCCCCAGATGTTGAGGATCGGCGCCAGGATACGCACACCGCCGGACGGCATGATGTCTTTGAAGACCAGCGTCACGTCCGTGCCGGGCTGCCAGGCGGAGGCATCTAGCGGCGTCAGGAACAGCCACACCAGCCCGATCGCCGAGGCGATAACCAGCGCGATCATCAGGAAACGGGCGCGGTTGCCCTGACGAACCAGCAGGAAGACGGTGCCCTGGCCCAGCCAGGGGGCGACAATCAGCGCGCCGCTCCAGTACCACAGGCGGAAGACGGTCTCATTCCAGGCCTGCGCCAGCAGCACCTGGCTGAGCATGCCCAGGCAGTAGAAGCCCAGGCCCAGGCCCCAGGCCAGGAGATAGGCCCGGCGTTTGCTGCGCCAGCGGAGAAGCACCAGGATCGTGAAGAATCCGGTGACCAGCACACCCAGAGCGGAGATCAGTAGACTGGTGGTCATGGCTGCACCTCGATATTAGAATCTGTGAGAATCTATAAAACAGCTCATCATTTTATACAGATATCGTCAGTATAGGCTATATTGGTCAAACCAGGCCGAAAAAGTGAGGATTACCGGGTTATCATGTGACAAAGTACAGATCGGTAAATCGTTGGGTTTCAGGCCTGGCTGCCGTCCGGGGAGGTGGACAGGGCGATTGTCATATAGAGGATCGGTTCTGGTCCGCCGCCCAGATCAGGGGCGATGATACGATGGTCACGGAAGCCCAGACGATAATACAGCGCTCGCGCGCGCGCATTATCCGGCGATACGCCGATCTCCGCCCGGGTGATCGCCATTTCACGGGCAGCCTCCAGCAGGCGGGTGATGATCGCGCTGCCGATGCCCTGTCCCCGCCAGGCCTCGCCGACGATCACGTCGCTGATCTCGGCGGCGCGCGGCCAGGCCGTCAGCTGGCCGAACCCGATCACGCTGCCGTCCGGTAAAATTGCCACCAGGCCCAATCCGCGCCGGTTCAGGGCGGCTTGCTGGCAGCGCTTCAGCAGGCTCAGCACGTATTCCAGGGGCTGGTGCGGCAGGCATTCCCGCTGCAGGGCTGCCGCATCGCCGGGCAGGGCCGGTCGTAATCGCCAATCAGGGGAGGGGGGGCGGATCATCGATCTCAGTTCCATCGCCGGAACGGCACTCGTGGGAACGACAACTCTAGCATTCGATTACAGCCAGTATACTCCGGCAGCAAAGCGGCGTAAACGTAGGTAGTTTGTCAGGATGGTAAGGGTTAGCCGTTGCGTGCGCGCGGCTTGATGTCCTATATAATGGAACTATGAAACAGCGTTTTCGTTCACGTGTGCTGCTGCCGTTTTTCCTGCTGGTGATGGCGTCCCTGGCCTGTAATCTGCCGGTGGGGGTGCCGCGTGCCACGCCGACTCTGGCGCCCACCCGCACGCCATCGATCACGCCCAGCATAACGGTTACGCGCACCCCGACATCCACCGTCACCCGGACGGTTACCGCGACGCCAACCGACACTCCTTCCACCACCCCTTCCGGGACTCCCACCCGGACTCATACGCCCACGCCGACCGGTACGCCTACTGCGACGGCTACGTCGACGGCGACACCCAGCGCGACACCCACGCTGACGGCGACCGCTTCGGTGACCAGTTCGGCGACGGCGACCAGTTCGGCGACGGCGACGGCAAGCCCCACGCCCACCGGGACGTCAACGCCGACCGATACCGACACGCCGACCAGCACTGCCACCTTCACCCGCACGCCGACAGCTACCCCGACACCGAGCGACACCCCGCGCCCGACGGCTTCAGCCACGCCGACGGCCACCTGGACCCAGCGACCGGCAGCCGCGTTCGTGCCCAGTGCCACCCGGACGCGGCCCCCGGTCACGGCGACCTTTACGCCGCGGCCTACGCAGCGTACCTCCGCTACGCCCACCGAACTGGTGCTGACCATCCAGAGTTTTGCGCTGCCCACGCAGTCCGGGCCGGTAGTGCCCACCCGCGTTGACCTGGGCATTTTGCCGACCAGCACGCCGGTCCCTGTTACGGCGACTCTGCAACCCACGGTCACGCCGCTGCCCATTCCGGAACCCAACATACAGGGCGGCGGCATCCCGCCGGTGACCAGCGAGGCCGTGCAGCCTACGGCGGTTGTGCTGGTCACCGGCGCGCCGCCCGCGCCGGTTGATCTCGGCCCGGCTATCGCCTCTAACGACGCTTTCCTCGTCAACCCCAATACGCTGCAGGTGACACGTCCACCCGACATTTCACCGTCGACGCTTTATGTGGACCCCGCGCCGAACGGCTGGCTGGCGGCCGTCATTTCGCAGGATGCTGCGCACCCCGGCTTCGGATTTTCACTTTTTGTGGGGGAGGAATCGCTGGTCGGTTCGCCACTGCCCAGCGATACGATCCGGTTCACACGGGTGCGCTGGGCGCCCAACAGTGCAGCGGTGGCATTTGTCGCCGAGACTCCCGGCGCGCGTGGTGATGGCGGCGGGCGGATCGGCGACACGGTCAGCGATGGTCTGTGGGTCTGGACGATGGCGCCGGGACAGCCGACCCAGTTCACACACCATGCGCTGCAAAATCGGTATCCCTTCATGTTTGGCCGTGATGGGGCTTACATGGTGCAGGATTTCGCCTGGTCGCCAGACAGCGCGCTGCTGCTGGTAGAGCTGGATCGCGGCGGCGCGTACCCGGTGACGCTGGGCCTGATCAATCCCCAATGGAACGCCGGGACCGAGCCGATCTTCATACGCCACGAATTTGGCTCGTGGTCCAGGGATGGATCGCGCATTTTGGTGAGTGGGGAACAGACCGGTGTCGGTCCGGTGCTGGGCTGGGTCAACCGGGACACGCGCGAGTTGACCACGCTGGTCGACGGGCGGGCCTTAAGCGAGCCGCTGTGGATGCGGGACGCCGTCGAACTGGCGGACGGGCGGATCGCGATGTTTGGCGCGCCCTACGATCCCGCCGATCCCGGTTCTGGGCGTAACTCGGGTGACGTGGGCCTGTACATCTACAACGGCGGTGAGCCGGTCCTGGTCGCCCCTATCGGCGGTGGGCCGATCGCCAGCGTCGAGTGGAACAACGCGCGCACTGCCGCCCTGGTACGGATGCGCAGTGGACGCACGTTTATCGTGCAGGCGGGCGGGAATTATTTCGAGGTATCGGGCACGGTGGGCAGTAGCTTCGTGGGCTGGGGGGAGTGAACAGGTCCGTCTACACATTTATCGGACAGTCGGCCAGGGCGTTCTCTTCATCATATGTCGAGAGAACGCCCTGGTTCCATTCTTGACTTCGCTGCCGAAGTTACAGGCTGCTGGCAGCCGGCCGGGGCTCCTGTTTCTCTGGCAGCGGCGCGACCCATCGCATGGCCGCAAATAGCAGCCCGCCGATGATGATCCCGCCGAACAGGAACGGCGCGGTCGAACCAAGCGCCTGGAAAACCGCCCCGCCGATCAGCGGGCTGATGGCGTTGGCGCCGCTGACCAGCGCCGCGCTGATCCCCAGGGTGCTGCCGATCTCCCCGGCGGGTACCAGCTTGGTCAGCATACTGTTGATGCTGGGTGAGAGCAGGCCGCCGCCGATGGCGGTCGGAATCATGGCCACCATCAGCCAGGCCAGTCCCAGCCAACTGTTGCTGCTGTCGTCCGGCAGGGCGATCGAGACGTCCGCGCTGTTCGACGTAATCCCCTCGCCGCTGGCGGCTAATTCGGCTGTGATGGCCTCGCGCGAATACCAGGGCACCGGCTGCTTCGGCGTCAGGGCAGTCAGAACCAGGCCCAGGCTCATCAGGGCCAGCCCGGCCAAGATCAGCTTGCGTTCCCCGAAGCGGCGGCTCCATTTGCCGATGAAGTAGCCCTGGACCATCACGATGATCACGCCCACGTAGATGAACAACACCGTGTTGCTGGAGGCGTTCATGCCCAACCGGTTGAGCGTGAACAGCGTCACCAGGCTCTCGAAGCCGAAGAAGACGAGCTGTTGGGCGAACATCAGGACCAGCAACCCGCCGAGCAGCGGCTGGCGCAGCGCGTCGAGCACCTGCCTGGTGATGCCACGCTCCTGCCCGATGCGAGCCTGGCTGCGCTGCTCGGCGCGCTGCGTCTCTTTGAACCAGAAGCTG
>DAOUEM010000510.1:0-4093 GCA_034430555.1 Anaerolineae bacterium
CGTACACCAGGATGTTGTAACTCTCGGCGGGCAGCAGGTCGAAAGCGCCGGTAAACGCCTCATTGTCCGCCAGCGATCCACCGGGGAATTGCAAGACGGACTCCAGCGGGCCGCTGACCACCAGCAGCACGTCATCCCCGATCAGGATGCTGGCGTTACCCGGCTGGCGGCCGGTCATCTTATACGTCGTAAAGGGGCCTTCTTCACCGCGCTCGATGAGGCCGGCGTCCAGCAGATCGGCCACCAGCAGGTCGACCAGTTCCTCGACGGCAGCGCGGTTGGTGACCGAGGCGGCGAAAACAACCGGTGGGTCCTCCATGCGCAGGCTTACCGGGTTGTAGGCTTCCGCCAGGTTGAGCACGCCGATAGCCGCAGTGTCGCCCAGCCAACTGCGGACCACGCTCCGAAAGTCGCCTCCGGGCACGGCGTTGGCGATGCCCATATCGAGCAGGTCGTTCAGGTTGATCGGCGGCACCGCGCCCGCTGGCAGCCGGTTGACGACCAGGTTGAGCAGCCCATCCAACTCGGCGATGAAGGCATCGTCGGTGCGCAGGCCGATGTACATCGACGTATCGGCAGGCATATACGCAGCCAATGATGTCAAATCGCTAACCGGCGCCGCCGCGGCCATGGACAGCGGCAGCATCCCCACCAGTAAGACGAATACCAATAGTAGCACCGTTGCTTTTTTCATGACTCTCCTCGTTTGAGCAACAAAATTCAACATCATTACTATACGCGTTTTTTCGCTTTTACGCAGGTGAATGGGACTTAACAACGGCCGCCTCGTAACGCCGGTCCGCCGGCGGGGTTGGTTCTGGTATAATAAGGCGGCAGGCGCCCACGCGGGCGTTTTTTTAGCGCCCGGTCCGCCGCCGCTCATCATTCACCTCACAGATTGAAAGGAAGAGCCAGACCCGTCTTGTGTCGACAGTCCCGGCTATCTTATGTCACAGCAAACACGGCTCCAACGCCTGAAGCAGCACAATTTTTTCCGCTTTCTGGGTTACGTGGCCCCGTACAAGTTTTACGTGGCCGCGGCGGCCATCGGCGGCGTCGCCAAGTTCGGCGTACCGCTGATCGTGCCCCAGGTAACCCGCCACCTGCTAGACAACGTTTACCTGAACACGGCCATGCCCATCGATGAAAAACTCCAGCAGGTGTACGTCCTGGTGGGCGCCCTGATAGCGGTGTTTATCGTCTTCTGGTCACCGCTGGTCTATGTGCGCCATTTTTACGCGGGCAAAGCCGGCCAAAAGTCCATCTTCGACCTGCGCTGCGACCTGTACTACCGCATCCTGCGCATGTCTCCCTCCTTTTTCGACCAGAATATTTCCGGCGGCATCGTCTCCCGCCTGATCAGCGACATCCAACTGGCGCAGGACCTGGTCGGCAGCGCCCTGACCAACACCTGGATGGACTTCACCTCGCTTATCCTGATCCTATTTTTTATGATCCGTATCGACCTCAACCTGACGCTGGTGGCGCTGTGTACCTTCCCGGTGTACATCTATTTCTTCCGCCGCCTGCGGGATCGCATCCGCGATTCCAGCCACCAGGTCCAGGAGGAACTGGCCCTCATGTCCGGCAACGTACAGGAGAAAATCGCCGGCAGCCGCGTGGTGCACGCCTTCACCCAGGAACGCAGCGAGGAGAAAACCTTCTTCCGCGATTCGGAGAAGCTGCTCTCCACCACCATGCGCCGCGTGTTTTACCAGAGCCTGAACATGACCATCACCGGCGTGATCGTGCAGTGCACGCCCCTGATCGTGGCCGTCTACGGCGGCTACCGGGTGATCATGGGCACGCTTTCCGTGGGAGACCTGGTAGCGCTCGGCCTGTACCTGACGCCGCTGTACACGCCGCTGCAGCGCTTCTCCGAGCTGAACGTGATCTTCGCCAACTCGATGGCGGCCCTGGACCGCGTCTTCGAGATCATGGACATGAAGCCGGAAATCCGCAACCGCCCCGATGCAGTCAAGCTACAGAACGTGACAGGCCGCGTCGAGTTCGAGTGTGTCTCCTTCACCTACCACAATACTGAAGCGCCCGGCGCGGTGCTGGAGAACATCAGCTTTGTGGTCGAGCCGGGCCAGAAGGTCGCCCTGGTCGGCCCCAGCGGCGCGGGGAAGAGCACGGTGGTCGGCCTGATCCCGCGCTTTTACGAGGTCGACGAGGGGCGGGTCCTGGTCGACGGGCAGGACGTGCGTGACGTGAAGATCAAGTCCCTGCGCTCGCAGGTGGGCATGGTGCTGCAAACCCCCATTCTCTTCAGCGGCAGCGTGATCGACAACATCCGCTACGGCAGGCCGGATGCCAGCGACCGGGAGGTGATCGCCGCCTGTCAAGCGGCCAACGCCTACGGCTTCATCACGGACCTGCCGCAGGGCTTCGCCAGCGAAGTGGGCGAAGGCGGGGGATTTCTTTCCGGCGGGCAACGCCAACGCGTCACCATCGCCCGCGCCTTCCTCAAGGACCCGCGCATCCTGATCCTGGACGAGGCGACTTCCGCGCTCGATTCCGAATCGGAGAAGCTGATCCAGGCGGCCCTGGAGCGTCTGATGGAAGGCCGCACCACGTTTATCATCGCCCACCGCCTGTCCACCATCGAAAACGCCGACCGCATCTTCGTGATGGAGGCGGGGCGGCTGGTCGAGAGCGGCACGCACCACCAGCTGCTCCAGCACAACGGGCTGTACCAGCGCCTGTACAGCTAGGCCGACGGGTAGCCCAATGGTTTGGATATTAGAACGTTAGGGTGTTGAAACAATACCCTGATAAACGCTATAACTGTAGACAAACGCCCGCGCGACTCCGCGTGATGGGCAGTACGATGCTGGGGGTGCAACGATGGCCAGGGAAAAAGGAAACAAGTCCTGTTTTGTGATCGCCTCGCTGGGGCCAAAAGGCAGTGATATCCGGCAGCGGGCCGATCGCGTTTACCGCTACATCATCAAGCCGGCCGTAGAATCCTACGGCTACACCTGCCTGCGGGCCGATCCCGGCGCACGGCCCGGCCTCATCACGCCCGATATGATCACCCACCTGGTGAACGACCCGCTGGTCGTGGTGGACCTGACCGATCATCATCCCAGCATGTTTTACCAGCTTGGTATCCGTCACATGGTGCGGAAGCCGGTTGCCCAGATCCTCCGCAAAGGGCAGACCATCCCCGTCGAGCTGGACGACATGCGGGCCATCACCTACGAGCTGAACCTGGAAGGCGCGGAGAACTGCAAGGAAGACCTGATCGAGTTCATCCACCTGGTAGAGCGCAGCCCGGAGGTGGTGGACAACCCGATCGCGGATAATGTCGAACTGCGCGCCCTGCGCCGCAGCGACAACCCGATCGAGCGCACCAACGCGCAAATCGTGGCCATGCTGCGCCGCCTCAACGCCAAGATCGACACCCTCACCCAGGAGGCCGAGAAGCCGGACCTGGACTTCACCTCCTTTGCCGAGGTCTGGGTCGATCTCAAGGGGCTGGAAGATGCGCTGGGCATCGAGGACGAGGAACTGCCCAGCCTGGCCCAGATCAAACGCGCGCAGCGGCTGGTCAACAAGATCCAGCGCACGTTGGGCGCGACCCTGAACGAGCTGGCCGCGCCGTCAGGCCTGCAATGGCAGAATAACCACCGCGCGCCCGGCGAAGGCGACGCCGAAGCGCTCGGCAAAGCGCTGGCCAACCTCTACAAGGTGACCACGCAGCCGATGGAAGCACTTGATGAGACGGAAATCGACGAGGCGCTGCAGGCCGACAGCGACCACGAGCTGCTGTAACCGTCACGCGCCACCGGCTCTTTTGGCCGGCAAGGTGAAGTGATCATCGTCCACCCAAACTCGCAGAAACAGGCACCGCCTGCGCCTGCGGGTTTTTGTAATCCTGTTTTCGGCGGTTTATCATCCCACTCGAACTGTATCCCAACTAAGGAGGCATCACATGAAACTCTTGCGCCGTCGTTATGTCCTCACTAGCCTGCTGGCCGCCAGCCTGCTGCTGTTGATCCTGCCTCCGGCGATTCTGCCGGCGGTGGCTCAGGGCGGGCCGGGCACCACCGACTTCGCCATCCGCGACTTCGGAGCCTGCATCAAC